>NZ_JAMYKW010000017.1:0-114531 GCF_040317555.1 Mesorhizobium sp. M1406
CAAAGCATCCTTCAAAGAATCAGATGCTCTCGACAGATTCAGCTCCTAAACCCCTTGTCACGCGTTAACTCACCCGATTGCCCTGTCATATCAGGCCGCTTGCCTTTACATCGCCATTGTCGACGTGCCAGAAGCGCGTTCGAACGAGCAAGCCCGATGATCGGAGAAGACTGTTGAAGCCGGACGAAATCAGAAAGCTGGACGCCTATTTCAAGCGCGTCTTCCAGAACCCCAAGCTCGAGGTCAAGGCACGGCCGCGCAAGGAAGATTCGGCCGAGGTCTATGTCGGCGACGAATTCCTCGGCATCGTCTTCAAGGACGAGGACGACGGCGACTACAATTTTTCGATGGCGATCCTCGACATCGACCTGGCCTGAGCCAGCATCTTGCGCTTGCCGGCTGCGCCTCGAATGCGGCCGGCCAGCCGGATCTCCCGACGCTTTCCTATGCTAATGCTCTGCCTTCAATATCCGCCCGGCTTCGGTGGCGATCGATGCATCAAGCGCCTGCCAATCGCCCAGAAATTCCCTGGGGAAGCGATAGGTGAGGCTGAGCTCGTCGCCGACCTGGATGTCGCGCTCGCAGGGCGCCAGCGATTCCTCGGCACTCGGCCCGCTCAGGCAACGGGCCACGAACGGGTCCTTGCCGGGGCGCTTGCCGACAACCAGCACCTCGTTCAAATAGCCTGATTTCTCGTTGAAACCGTACACCGTCGTGCCGCCAGGCCCCGCAATGCCGGGTTGGGTGATCAGCGCGCTGTAGATCGGCGCGAGGCGGCCACTCATGTCACGCGACATCATCTGCTGTTCGAAGGACAGGAAGATGATGTTCTTGGCTGTCCCTGTGTGGTTGAAGTCGTCGCGCGCGGCCTCGCTGTAGCCGTCCATCTGGGGATAGCGCAGATAGAGGTCTAGCCGCGAGGCGATGCCGTCGCGCCGGGCCTGGGCGAAGCGGATGGCGTTGGCCGGCACGGCGAGGACATTGTTGCCGATCACCACCTGGTGGACAGTTGCGTCGTCGGTGTATCCGGCCATGGCGATCGAATGGCCGAACCATTTGCCGCCAAGGCTGATCGCTGCCGACAGCAGGGCCAGCGCCGCGAACCCGTAGAGCACCCGCTTCATCAGCCTGGAATCGACCACGGTGAGTTCGGGGCCGTTGGCGAGCGCTGCCTGTTTCATCTCAGTCCCCGGATCTCCGGCCGCCACCTGTCCGCCTCCCGTGTCCCTGGGCGGCACACATCGCACGGCATGGCTCTTGCAGCCTTCATGGAACGACTGTGCAATTTCATGGTAAATGGAAAGTTAAGATGGGACCGCTGGAACTCGCGCTCTTCGCTTTTGTCGTCGGTTTGACCGCCTGCGGGCTGGCTGGATCGGCCATGGAACTGGTCTCGGGCCGCAAGGTCGCCTTCACCGAACCCTACGTGTCGCCGTCCCATATCTTGCGCTCGCTGCTCGCCACCGCGTGTGCCGGGCCCTTCATGCTGGTCAACGATGCCATCGATGCCCGGCGCGAGCGCCGCATTTCGATGATAGCGCTGATGTCCTGCGGCTGCACGGCGATTGCCTGGGCCTTGGCGCTGGGCGTGGTCGTGCTTGCCATTGCCTCATGGACGATCCGTCTCCTAGGGTTGCCAGCCTGAGACGATTCGGAGACCAAGACATGCCGCTTTATGCGATCGATGGAACGGAGCCCAGCTTCGTGGATGCCGAGACCAACTGGATCGCGCCCGATGCGACGCTGATCGGCGACGTGCGCGTCGGCCGCAACGCCGGCTTCTGGTTCGGTACCGTCATTCGCGGCGACAATGAGCCCATCGTCATCGGCGCCGACACCAATGTGCAGGAGCACACGGTGATGCACACCGATCCCGGCTTCCCGCTGACCATCGGGGAGGGCTGCACCATCGGCCACCGCGCCTTGCTCCATGGTTGCACGATTGGCGACAACAGCCTGGTCGGTATGGGCGCCATCGTGCTGAACGGCGCGAAAATCGGCAGGAATTCGCTGGTCGGCGCCGGTGCACTGGTCACCGAAGGCAAGGAATTCCCGGACAATTCGCTGATCGTCGGCTCGCCCGCCAAGGCAATCAGGGTTCTGGACGACGCGGCCGTGGCAAGGTTGCGCGGCTCGGCCGCGCACTACGTTGCCAATGGCAAGCGCTTCAAGACGGGGCTGAAGAAGATCTGAAGCGAACGGGGCTCCAATAGATAGCATATTCCAGCGGATACCCGAGGCCGAGTTCAAACGGCATGCGCTCGTCGAACCAGCGGGGCGAGCCGCCCAAGGCTAAGCCGAGGCTCCCAAAATCGCCTGCCTTGAAGGCATCATCGATAGCCTTGTACAGGCGATGACGCTCGCAGCGATCTTCCGGGATTTCCAACATCGCTGTGATCCAGAAGGCGAAACTGATGGCTCGATCTCCTGCCGGTGGAAAGGCGGTCGTCCGATGCACCTAGCAGGTCGATGGTGCGCACACCTTTTCACGGATTGCTGATATAAGTCATCGCTGAATAATGATCTGCATCGCGGAGGTAGCTTCCGGCATGCCATTCCAGCTTAGTGAGCAAGGGCAGCAAATTCTTCCGCTAATTTGCATTCTGTTAGCTGGCGTCTTCATTGGCATGGCCTTGGAACGTTTTCTATCGAGGAAACGGAGGCAGGCATGGAGGGAGAGCAACCGCAGGCACTGGGCGAGAGAGCGCAGCGAGGGCGACATCCTTAGCGGCCTATGGGTTGTCCCGAAGCCTGTTTCCGCGCCACCGAAACCAACTGATCCTGCTGATCAGTTGCGGATTGTCATGGGTGCGAGCTTTACTATTCAACCGCTCCTCAACAGGAGTGAAGTACGCGTCTTCAAGGAACTTGATCGCATGGTGATCAGCTGCAATCCGGGATGGCAGGTGATGGCCCAAGTGTCACTGGGCGAAATTCTGCGCAGCGCGAACGCCGACGCCTACAACTGCATCAACTCGAAACGAGTGGACCTTCTTCTTGTGGACGAGACCTGTCTGCCTCGACATGCGCTCGAATACCAAGGCCATGCGCATCACCAAGGCACAGCAGCAGCACGTGATGCGGTCAAAAAGGAAGCCCTGCGACGTGCTGGCATCAGTTACCATGAGATCGTCGGCGGTCACACGACACCTTCGGAACTCAGGCGACTGGTGGAGAGGCTCGTGGACAAGCCCACGGCGCCGCAATAGCTGGCCTATGTAACGGGGATATCTCGGGACCTGAGTGGTTCATGAGCCCTCGCCAGAAATGGCGGAGCCGGCCCGGGGACGGGGCCGGCTCCTTTCACCCGGTCGTTGGGGACGGGGAGGGTGGGGACTCGACCGGGTTTCTCCTTAAGCGGTCACATTCATGCGACGCGCTTGACCTCTGATTTAGCGGACGCTGGCGACAGCGTCGGAGCGGCCGTCGTTGATCGTCACCCAAACGCCCGAATTCTGATCTGACTGGCGCTTGAGATAGGTGTAGTCGGTATCCGTCCAGGACAGGACCTTGGTTTCCAGATTGTCGAGGATGAATTCGCCCAGGCTGGTGCGCACGGTCAGCACCGCGTGACCGTCGCCATTCGGCTGGCGCGCGACGGTCATCAGCAGATTGCCGGCGGGCACGCCCTCATCCATCAATTCACGACGCTTTTCCAGCGCGTAATCCTCGCAATCGCCATAGCCATTATCGGGATAGGCCCAGTATTCCTCGACACCGTAGTTTTCCATGTCGGTGCGCGGCTTGACGCGGGTGTTGACCGAATTGTTGATGTTGACGATCGTCGCCCACAGTTTGCGGGTCAGTTCGACCGGCGCGCCCTTGGGGGTCTTTTCGCTGCATTCGCCGGCTATGCGCTGGCAGAATTCATAATGGCCAACAGGCTGCGTGGTACGTCCGCCCGTGTGCATATAGGCCGGTCCCGCGGCATATGCTGATCCCCAAGCGGAAAGCTGCATCGCCATTGCCACCAGCAACAGCTTGCCCCTCGTTTTCTTCATTGCTGTAGTCTCCCCGTTCGAGGGAGACATTGCCACGTGTGGATTTATTTGAGGCAAAAGCGCGAAGTAGATATTGAGTAAAACTCCAGTAGAATAAACATAAAATTTGAATCATTTGAGTATTAAATTATTTGGAGTTTTCCGAAGCTGGCCCTCCAGGCTCGATGTCATGCAGGCCTGGCAGGCAACGGCATTGAGCTTGGCTGGAGCATCTCGATCAGCGATGTCTTGAACGCAAAAACCGGCCGCAAAGGGCCGGTTTCATGAAAGCGTTGCTGCCTTGTCAGGCGCGCGGCGTGTTGAATTCGGAATCGAGCGTTTCGGGGCGCTGGATGACGGCGAATTCGATGGCGACGCCATCCTCGAAATGGCGGACGATCTGCCCGCGCATGGTGCCGAGCATGACCTGGATGCCGATCGCCGGCTTGACGTCGATCTCGACCGCGGCGCCGGAGAGCGACAGGTCGATGATACGGCACTGGTACTGACGGCCGTCGGTGAGCTGCAGCACGCTGGTCGGATTGCGCGGCGCGACGCGCTCGTGGCGACGGTCTTCCGGCAGGTCGAGCTCATGCTTGTTGGCAAGCCAGGTCAATTGCGCGGCAAGCTTGTCCTTCTTGCGATCCGACGCGATGACGGTCATCGCGAAACCGTCTTGCAAGGTGCGCGTAACGACGCCTTCGATGCGGCCGATATGATCGATGTAGGCGATGACTTTTTCGCCGGGCATTCCGATGCGGTCGGTGCGAAACGCGACATTGCCCGGTGACATGTCGATGACCTGGCAAGGGTGCTCGGTGCGGTCTTCCAGCATGAAGCGCCCGTAAATCTTGACCCGGACGCGCTGAAAGTTGCGCCTTTCAGCTTGGGACGGCGCATAGTCGATCGCCGCTGACCTCATGACTGCCTACACCCCGTTTGGCGTCCCACGCGTCGATGCGAGGAACTTCATCCGAGAAGTACAGCAAAGCGGGTTAACAAAGGGGAAAAACGGGCGCTTTTAGCGTTTTCCTTTTTATGCATGTCGCTGTTCCAAAACCGCTCCGCATTTTTGGGCGACATGCATCGAGCCGCGATACCGCGGACTATTCCTCGCGCCCGCCATCGAAGACGACAAGATGACGGATGCGGCGCGCCCGGCCGAGCGCCGAGATCGTCTCGGGTATCCCGAGGTCATCGGGAACGAGCGAGGGAACATCGATCGCCGGACGGTTGCTCAGCAGTTCTTTCTCCGGGTCGATGACGCGGATCGAATCGATCAGCGCGTCGGTGATCGGGTCGGCGCCCAGCCAGAAGGGCTTCTCCACGGCGCTGACGACGCCCAGGCAGCGCGGATTTTCGATGCCGCCGTCAAGCGGCAAGGCGAGCAGTTCGAACTTGTTGGAGCGCCCGTTGCGGCTGAAGCCCTCATAGGTGATGAGCACGACCGACTTCTGGTCGAAGACGCCATGGATCAGCCGCGAGACGAGCCGCTGATCCTTCTCACGCCACAGCGACGGAAAGGAAAACCCCTTGAGCTCACGGCCATAGCAGGCGCAAAGCCTGGTGCCGGCGAGCCGGAACACGGCTTGCCCGCGCGTGTCCCGTTCCAGGATAAAGGTGTCGGCCAGCAGCGACTTGATGTCGGCCGGCTCGACCTCCGAACGCTTCGGGGCAGGGCGTCCGTCACGCAGGCGATTCCAATAGTGGAACAGCGTGATCGATCCATTCTGGTTCATGCTATGCTGCTCCGCGCAATCTGTCGTCTGATGTCCCATCGGTGAACAGAAGGGCGCCCTCCGATGACCTACATGCGTTGCGGAGCAGGAAGCGTGCCAGCGTCGTTAACACTTGTTCACGGGTCGGGGCCGTTAAGGTTAACAAGTGGTTTACGTTGCATCGAAGCGAGCCCCGTGGCACACAAAAACCACTCCAGAAGCGGTCGTTTCGCAACGATCGGCAGCACTTCAGTCAAGAGTTTTAGGGGAGCGTGGGGCTCGACCGGCCGTTCAAGGGAAAACCTTGAACGGCTTCTTTTTTGATTCGCGCCGCGGCGATTCGCGGTTTGCGGTTCGGTCCGCAGTCATCTAGATGCTCGGACCCCGATCACGCTGTGAGTGCAATTTCAAATGAGTGAACCGGTAACTCCCCCGGAAGACGACCTGGTCGAGGGTTCGCCTGAGCCCCGGCGCGAGCCGGTGTTCAACCTGCCGCCAGTGGTGCTGGCGGTGATCGGCATTTGCGTCGCCGTCTATCTGCTGCAGCAATATGTGCTGGACGACGCACAGCAGATGACATTGCTGTACGACGGGGCCTTCATTCCTGTTCTCTACACCGGGCAATACGGCTTCGACTGGTTCCTGTTTTCCCGGCCGTTCACCTATGCCTTCATGCATGGCGGTTTTGCCCATATCGCCATCAACATGGTCTGGCTCGCGGCCTTTGGCTCGCCGTTGGCAAATCGTCTGGGCACGCTCTGGTTCGCGCTGTTCTTTGCCGTAACCGGGCTGGCTTCGGTCGCGCTTTTCTGGGCTATGCATCCTTATGGAGACGCGCCGCTGGTCGGTGCCTCGGGAGCCATATCGGGCATGATGGGAGCCGCGGCGCGTTTCGGTTTCCGCACCGACCGTTCGGCTGCCTTCGCCGGCCCGGTGCTGCCGATCGCATTCGTGTTGCGCTTGCGCGGTGTCGTGATCTTCCTCGCCGTGTGGATGATCATCAACCTTGCCACCGGTCTTCTCGGCTTTGCCCCGGGAGTAGACGGCCAGATCGCCTGGGAGGCCCATGTCGGCGGCTTCGTCGCCGGCTTCTTCGGGCTGCGCTGGTTCGACCGGCGATGGCAGGCGCCCGAATGGGAGACGACCGACCACCGCACTTGAAATGCAATCGATCACGGCGCACGATGTTCACTCTTATGTGAAAGCCGGTCAGGCAGGAACCGGCAGGCAAAAAGCTGAGGAGGACGCCATGACGGTGAAGGCAATTCTCGAGAAGAAAGGCCACGACGTGTTGACGCTCGGGCCGAACGAAAAGCTTAGCGAAGCCATCCGCATCCTGGCAGAACACAAGATCGGCGCACTGGTCATCACCAATGGCGATCACAAGATCGTCGGCATTCTTTCCGAGCGCGACATCGTGCGGGTCATCGCCAGGGAAGGTGCAGCCGCGCTCGATATCGCCGTGCGTTCGGCAATGACGCCGAAGGTGAAGATCTGCAACGAAAACCATACCGTCAACGAGGTGATGGAAATCATGACCCGAGGCCGTTTCCGCCATCTGCCGGTGGAAAAGGACGGCACGCTCGATGGCATCGTGTCCATCGGCGACGTGGTCAAGCGCCGCATAGAGGATGTCGAGCGCGAGGCCGAAGAGATCAGGGCCTATATCGCGACGGCGTGACGGGTTAGGCCGGATCGAAGCGATTTGGTGTTGGAAGGCACCGGCCGTGTTGTCCGGCGGGTATCGGCATTGGCGGCTAGCCATCGGTCTTTTTATGTCGCGAGATGATGGCTTCGTGACCGAACATCTCGCGGTCACGAAGGATAGCTTTGAATTGCTCGGATCGAGTAAATAAGTCAGCATTAGCCACTACGTTTTGGTCAATTTTAGCTTGCTGGTTCGCTGTTAGATTTTCGAAAGCTTTCGATGAATCGGCAGCTTTTTCTTTGAGTAAATCAGCTATCCCGCGGGGGACCACAAACTTTCCTGGCTTAATGACCCCATCTCGAACGTGTATCTTCGTCCCCTCCCATCTGCTTGAACCGCGTTGAATGAGGCCGAAGATACAAAACCGGCCTAGCTTCGCGAATGTCATCAACGATCGATTTGATCCAACAATATCCATCTGGACCGCGCCTGTCAGATATCGATTGATGTTATTGGGTAGGCCAGAAATGTCGGTATTTTCGATCAAATCGAATATGAGAAGATGCTGCTCGAAATCTCCAGGATGTGAAACCTCATCAAGAAGAAATCTGTGCCAACGCTCTTCTGCCATTACAACAAGATTTTCTTGCTCTGCTGTGTAGACAGCATCTCGATTAATACCTTTGCAATATTTCAGAACCCGCCAAGAAACTGAAACGCAAAAATTCAACAACCAGTCCTGATAGTTAACAATAAGCTGTCCGCCAAGCCAGGGATGAAAGAGATTAGTGGCAAAGGCAGTTTCCGAGCGGTTGAACCTGCTCTCACATTCGCGACAAAGCCAGCGTAGTTTTAGACCGTCCTGAACTCTGATGTTCGGGTTTTCTGTGCTGCGAATGTGCCCTCGACCTGAACGCTGTCTCAGCCACCTAAACACAAAAGCTGGCAGGACATGACTATCGCAGAGTTCGGTCGAACGCTTACAGAATGCGCATATCCCAATCTTCGCCATGGTTGATTTCCGACTACGGCAACGACTCGGTAGCGAATCGCTTCACTCAAGGGCGCATCTTCGGGCTTTTCGCTTGTTTCACCTAGCCGTTTGCATTAGCGAAATTGCGCACCGAAATATGCGTTTCGCATTTTCAGCAGTTCCAACTTGCAGGCCGCCATGACCCTCATAGACACCCGCACCCCCGACGCGAAACGCTTGATCCCCGGCGCCACCGGCGACTGGGAGATCATCATCGGTCTCGAAGTCCATGCGCAGGTCACCTCGGAAGCAAAGCTGTTTTCCGGCGCATCGACCGCCTTTGGGGCGGCACCCAACGCCAATGTCAGCCTGGTCGACGCGGCGATGCCAGGCATGCTGCCCGTCATCAACGAGGAATGCGTCAAGCAGGCGATCCGCACCGGCCTTGGGCTGAAGGCGCAGATCAACCACAAGTCGGTCTTCGACCGGAAAAACTACTTTTATCCCGATCTGCCGCAGGGCTACCAGATTTCGCAGTTCAAGCAGCCGATCGTCGGCGAGGGCACGGTGATCGTCTCGGTCGGTCCCGACCGCCAGGGCGAATTCGAGGACATCGAGGTCGGCATCGAGCGGCTGCATCTGGAGCAGGATGCCGGCAAGTCGATGCACGACCAGCATCCGACCATGTCCTATGTCGACCTCAACCGCTCCGGCGTGGCGCTGATGGAGATCGTCTCCAAGCCGGACATGCGCTCGGCCGACGAAGCCAAGGCCTATGTTACCAAGCTGCGCACCATCGTGCGCTACCTCGGCACCTGCGACGGCAACATGGACGAAGGCTCGATGCGTGCCGACGTCAACGTCTCGGTGCGCAAGCCGGGCGGTGAGTTCGGCACGCGCTGCGAGATCAAGAACGTCAACTCGATCCGCTTCATCGGCCAGGCCATCGATTATGAGGCGCGCCGGCAGATCGCCATCCTTGAGGACGGCGGCAAGATTGACCAGGAAACGCGGCTGTTCGACGCCGTCAAGGGCGAGACGCGCTCGATGCGCTCGAAGGAAGAGGCGCACGACTACCGCTACTTCCCCGATCCGGATCTTCTGCCGCTGGAATTCGACCAGGCCTATGTCGACGCGCTTGCGAAGGAATTGCCGGAACTGCCCGACGACAAGAAGGCGCGGCTGATCTCGTCGCTCGGCCTGTCGACCTATGACGCCTCGATCCTGGTGTCGGAAAAGCCGATCGCCGACTATTTCGAGAAGGTCGCCGCCGGCCGCGACGGCAAGCTCGCCGCCAACTGGGTCATCAACGATCTGCTCGGCCAATTGAACAAGGCCGGCAAGGACATTGAAAACGCTCCGGTTTCGCCCGATCAGCTCGGCGCCGTCATCGATCTGATCAAGGACGGCACCATCTCCGGCAAGATCGCCAAGGACCTGTTCGAGATCGTCTGGAACGAGGGCGGCGATCCGCGCCAGCTGGTCGAAAGCCGTGGCATGAAGCAGGTCACCGACACCGGCGCAATCGAGAAGGCGGTCGACGAGGTGATCGCTGCCAACCCGGACAAGGTCGAACAGGCGCGCGCCAAGCCGAGCATGGCGGGCTGGTTCGTTGGCCAGGTGATGAAGGCGACCGGCGGCAAGGCCAATCCGCAAGCGGTCAACGACCTCGTCAAGACCAAGCTGGGCATCGAGTAGGGCCGTGTTCGTCCGCACCGCCGGGGAGCGCGACCTTGCCGCAGTGCGGACGCTGCTGGTCGAGACCTGGCATGCGACCTATGATGCCCTTTATGGCGCTGCCAAGGTGACCGAGATCACCGATGAATGGCACTCGATTGCCTCGCTCCGTTCGCGGCTGACACGGCCGAACTCGGAATTCCTGGTCGCCGATGACGGCAAGCGGATCGGCGGCATGGCTTTCGCCGCCGCCACCGCGGATGCGAAGGTCATCCTGTTGAACCAACTCTACGTCCATCCGGACTGCCAAAGGCGAGGGATCGGGCAAGCACTGCTCGACGAGGTCGAGGCCAGTTTCCCGGAAGCGCGAGTGCTGCGCGTCGAGGTCGAGGAGGCCAATGGCGGCGCCATCGCCTTCTATCGATCGAAGGGGTTTTTGCCCGCCGGCACAGCTGCGGAACCTCACGGCAGCTCAAGGCCGACGACGCTGAGTTTCGAGAAGCCGCTCGGATAGGCTGCCGCCGGGCTTCGGCGCCAACATGAATTTCATCGTCAACCGCTTCACCGGGCGGGTCGGCATCCAGTCGATGTATCTGCATATGCCAACCGAGGAATAGTTCGAGGCATGTCGGCAGCGATCCGGCCATGCGTCATCCCGGCATTTGCCGTGCCGGCTCACGACGGATATGCAGGGACATGACCAAACTATCCCGCACTGTAGCGTTGGCGCTGCTCGCCATCATCATTTTCGCAACCTTGTCGCCGATCCAGATGCGGCCGCACCTCGCCGAAGCGAATGTCGAGCGCGCCTTGGCTTACGTGCTGTTGGGCTTCGCCTTGGCGCTCGGCTTCCCCAACCGACTGTATCAAGCAGTGATCTTTGTAGCTGCGACCGCCGGCATGTTGGAACTGCTTCAGATCATCGATCCCGGTCGCCACGCGCAGCTTTCCGATGCGTTCGTGAAAGCCTGCGCAGGCATTGTCGGGATCCTCGTGGGGCAATTGTTCGTCAAGAGCAGCGGACGAATGGGGGAGCGGTAGGCGCGGGCAGAAAACCGCCGCGCCGACGGGGCAGGCTTCGCCTCGAGCTTGGCTACGCAGAGGAAACGTCCACATTGTCGATCAGCCTGGTCTTGCCGAGCCACGCGGCCGCGAGCAGGCGGCCTTCACGGTCTCGACGCCATGGCGCGAGCGTCAGGCTTTCGCGTGCCTCGACATAGTCGACTTTTTGGAAGCCGGCGGCGATGAGGGCGCGGCTGGCCTCTTCGGTTGAGTTGCTCTGGTCGGCGCCCGCCGCCAGCGCCACTGCCGTGTTGCGCAATATCACGTTGAGCTGGCGGGCGATCTTCAGTTCGGTCTCGTCGAGATAGGCATTGCGTGACGACATGGCGAGACCCTGCGCATCGCGGATCGTCGGTGCGCCGATGATCTCGACGGGCAGGTCGAGGTCGCGGCAGAGCTGCCTGACGACGCAAAGCTGCTGGTAGTCCTTCTCGCCGAAGATCGCGCAGTCGGGCGTTGCCTGCAGCAAGAGCTTTGCCACCACGGTGGCGACGCCATCGAAAAAGGTCGGCCGAAAGTCCGATTCGAGCCCGGCGGAGGGGCCGCCGACCGAGATTTTCGTGGCGAAGCCAGCAGGGTACATCTCGCCAACCGTCGGTGTGAAGGCAAGGTCGGCCTTTGCCGATCCCAGCCGGTCGAGGTCGCGGGCGAGCTGACGCGGGTATTTGTCGAGGTCTTCGGTCGGCGCGAACTGTGTCGGGTTGACGAAGATCGACACGACGCAGCGATCGGCTTTTTCGAGCGCGATTCTGACCAGCGAGATGTGCCCGTCATGCAAAGCGCCCATGGTCGGCACCATGGCGACACGAAGGCCGTCGCGCCGCCAGTCACGGATTTGCGCGCGAAGTGCGGCAACGCTGTCGACGACAACGGGAAGGCTCATGCGTCATTCCTGCTGTCTGTCGCCGAAAAGACATGGCCAGGGCCGGGAAATGCCCTGCTTCGCACCTCCGCTGCGTAGCTTTCGGCGGCATGCGAGATCACGCTGCGCAGATCGGCGTATTCCTTGACGAATTTCGGCACGCGGTCGACGGTGAGTCCGACCATGTCGTCGATGACCAGGATCTGGCCGTCGCAGTCGCCGCTGGCGCCGATGCCGATGGTTGGAATGGCGATGCGGCGGGTTATGTCGGCGGCGACGGTCTCGACCGTGCCCTCGATGACCACCGAGAATGCGCCGGCGCCTTCGACGGCAAGCGCATCGCGAAGCAATGCCGCAACAGCCTCCTCGGTGCGGCCTTTGATCTTGTAGCCGCCGTCCTTTTCGACCGATTGCGGCTGCAGGCCGATATGTCCCATGACCGGAATGCCGGCGGCGACGATGGCCGCGATTTGTCTGACCATGCCGACGCCGCCTTCGAGTTTCACCGCCTGGCAGCCGGTTTCGTCGGCGACGCGTCGCGCCGAAGCGACGGCTTGCGCCGTCGAATCCTCATAGGTGCCGGCCGGCAGGTCGACGACGACGCAGGCCCTGGCCGAGCCGCGCATCACCGCTTGCCCGTGCGCGATCATCATCTCCAGCGAGGCTCCCAGCGTCGTCTTGTGGCCGTGCAGCACCATGGCGACGCTGTCGCCGACCAGAAGCAGGTCGACATGCTCGTCGAGCAAACGGGCCACGGGGTAGGTATAGGCGGTCAGGCAGACGATAGGCGTGCCACCCTTGCGGCGGCGAATCAGCTCGGTGCTGATGCGGATGTCGGTGGTCGGCAATTTCGTGGCCAATCGTCACCTCCTTCGGCCTGCTGCCGGGTTGGATACCCGCACGGCGCGCGCAGAGCTTTAGAAAGACCGCAAAGGCTTGGCAAGCGCGCATCCCGCGACGGAGAGGATCAGGGGCTGGTGCCGGGTTTCCGGCAAGCCATTTGCAAGCACCCCGTGGCAAAAGCCTTGCCTTCGGCAAGGCCTGACGCCATAAGCAGGAAACGGGCGCTGCCGGCGCGAGGGTTCTGAAGATGAAGACTTTCCTGACGCAGTTTTTCACCTGGTGGAACAGCCAGACGCTGGGAACGCGGCTGCACACCTGGCGGTATGGCAAGAAGGTCGGTCAGGACGAAACGGGCAATGTCTACTACGAGGGCGGCATCGATTCGGAAGGCCGCACACGCCGCTGGGTCATCTACCGCAACTATTCGGAAGCGTCCGCCATACCGCCTGGTTGGCACGGCTGGATCCATCATCGGGTCGACGTCGCACCGGCGAGCGAGGACTACAAGCCGCGCGACTGGCAGAAGCCGCATCAGCCCAACCTGACCGGCAGCCCGGCGGCCTATCGCCCGAAGGGCTCGGTGCTGACCAATCAGCATCGTCCGCAGGTCACTGGCGACTACGACGCCTGGACGCCCGGGTCGTAGCGACAGGGTGCAGGCCGGTCCTTTATCGCCACAATTGGTGTTTAGCTGCTTGCTGATCAGAAAACGGCGACTAGCCTTGGCGATCGACAGAATCACCCGGGCGCGAACCACCGGTATCTTTGCATGAGCTTTTTCAATCCAATATCAACGGCCAGTCTGACGCTAGCCGCCGGTCTTGCTGTCAGCACCGCGGCGTTTGCCGCTTCGCCTGAACCCGCCGCACCCGCGCCGGCACCGTCCACGGCATCGGAGCGGGTCACCAATCCCGTCGCCGAGTTTGCCGGTATCGACAAGATCACCGGCCGTATCATCAGCTTCGATGTCTATATCGATGAGACGGTGCAGTTCGGTGCTTTGCAGGTGACGCCGCGCGTCTGCTATTCGCGGCCGCAGACCGAAGAACCGAAGACAGATTCCTTCGTCGAGGTCGACGAGATCACACTCGACCGCAAGATCCGCCGCATCTTCACCGGCTGGATGTTCGCCGAAAGCCCCGGCCTCAACGCTGTCGAGCATGCCGTCTATGACGTCTGGCTGAAGGAATGCAAGCAGAAGTCGGATGTACCGGCGCCTGACGGCGCCAAAGCTGACTCAACCAAACCCGATGCTCCCAAGCCGGCCGCGGCCAAACCGAAGCCCGCGGCCACTCCGGACGTGACAGAGCCTGATGTGACTGAGCCGGACGCTTCGGATCCCGATTCGACCGACGCCAACTGATCCTCCGGAACCCTCCCGGTCACCAAGCGTTGGGCCACGGAAGACCGCGCATCCATGCGTAAGGAGGATCTTCCGATGTCAGACAGCAAGCGCATCACGGCCAGTGAGGCAGAATTGCTTGAACTCGAAAAGGGGTTCTGGACGGGCGACGCGGCCTATTACGCCGCCAATGCCGACACGGAATGCCTGGTGGCATTTCCGCGGATGGCCAAGGCGATGGATAATGCCGATCTCGCCAAGACAGCAACCAAACCCAACCGCTGGCGGGATCTGAAGATCGACCTCAAGGGTATTATCGAGCCGGGCAGCGACATCGTCATGCTGACCTACGAAGCGCATGCCACGCGCGAGAACGGCGAACCCTACGCGGCCCTGGTCAGCACCGGTTACGTCCATCGCGTCAATGGCTGGAAGATGATGTTCCACGCGCAGACGCCGTTGGAAGCCGTGGCCGAGACTAATCGTCAGGGGTAGAATATGGCATCGCCCTTGAGTGCGTCGGCCAGCATTTTCTCGTATTTGCCGCGCGGCACGTCGACCGCGCCGAAGCGCTTGAGGTGCTCGGTTGTGAACTGCGTATCAAGCAGTGCGAAGCCCCGCGCCTTCAAGCGCTCGACGAGGTAATAAAGGCAGATCTTGGAAGCGTCGGTCTCCCTGGCGAACATGCTCTCGCCAAAGAACACCCGGCCGAGCGACACACCATAGAGGCCGCCGACCAGCCGGTCCTCGCGCCACGCCTCGACCGAATGACAATGCCCTATCCGATGCAGTTCGACATAGGCTTCGCGGATCGGCGCATTGATCCAGGTCGACCGGCGCTCGACGCGCTTCTCGGCGCAACCGTCGATCGTCGCTTCGAAGTCGAAATCGAAACGGATGTCGAAAGGGCTCTTCTTGATCGTTTTCCTGAGGCTTTTCGGCGTGTGGAAATCGTCGAGAGGTATGATGCCACGTGTCTCCGGCCGTACCCAGAACACTTCTGGGTCGCCGGCACTTTCGGCCATAGGGAAGACGCCCGAAGCATAGGCCTTGAGCAGAAGGTCGGTGGGAATGCGATAGCCGGGCGCGTAGGGACGGGTCATCGCGTCTCCGCGTTACTCTTCCTGGGCCAGATATTTTTCCAGCCAATGGATATCATAATCGCCATTGGCGATATCGGCATTGCCGACGAGATCGCGAAACAGCGGCAACGTCGTCTTGATACCGTCGACGACGAATTCGTCCAGGGCGCGGCGCAGCCGCATCATGCACTCGACGCGGTTGCGCCCATGCACGATCAGCTTGCCGATCAGGCTGTCGTAATAGGGCGGGATCTTGTAGCCGGAATAGACACCGGAATCGACGCGGATGCCCAGGCCGCCTGGCGTGTGGAAGTGGGTGATCGTGCCGGGCGAGGGCGTGAAGGTGCGCGGGTCCTCGGCGTTGATGCGGCATTCGATGGCGTGGCCGTTGAACTTGATGTCCTCCTGCTTCACCGAGAGGCCGCCGCCGGAGGCGACGCGGATCTGCTCGTGCACGAGATCGATGCCGGTGATCGCTTCCGTCACCGGATGCTCGACCTGCAGGCGCGTGTTCATCTCGATGAAATAGAACTCGCCATTCTCGTAGAGGAATTCGATGGTGCCGGCGCCGGAATAGCCGAGATCGGCGATGGCCTTGGCGCAGATGCCGCCAATACGGGCGCGCTCTTCGGCATTGAGGGCCGGCGAGGGGGCTTCTTCCCAGACCTTCTGGTGGCGACGCTGCAAGGAACAGTCGCGCTCGCCAAAATGGACGCCGCGACCAAAGCCGTCGCCAAACACCTGCACTTCGATGTGGCGCGGCTTTTCCAGGTACTTTTCGATGTAGACGGCATCGTCGCCGAAGGCCGCACCAGCTTCGCTGCTCGCTGTCTGCAAGGCGACCTCAAGGTCGGCTTCGGTAAGGGCGACCTTCATTCCGCGCCCGCCACCGCCCGCGGATGCCTTGATGATCACGGGATAGCCGATCTCGGCGGCAATGCGCCTGGCTTCCTTTTGATCGGTAACAGCGCCGTCCGAACCGGGCACCACCGGAATGCCGAGGCGCTTTGCCGTGCGCTTGGCCTCGATCTTGTCGCCCATGATACGGATATGGTCGCCGGTCGGGCCGATGAAGGTGATGTTGTGCGCGGCCAGGATGTCGGCGAACTTGGCGTTCTCAGAAAGGAAGCCGTAACCCGGATGCACGGCGTCGGCACCAGTGATTTCGCAAGCCGCGACGATCTGATGGATGTTGAGATAGCTGTCGCGCGATGGCGGCGGGCCAATGCAGACGCTCTCGTCGGCGAGCCGCACATGCATGGCGTCGGCATCGGCGGTCGAATGCACCACCACCGTCTGGATGCCGAGTTCCTTGCAGGCGCGCAGGACCCGAAGGGCGATTTCGCCGCGATTGGCGATGAGGATCTTCTGGAACATCAGGTCCGCTCTACTCGATCACGACGAGCGGCATACCGTATTCGACCGGCGTCGCATCCTCGAAAAGGATCGCCGTCACCGTGCCGGCGCGCGGCGAGGGGATCTGGTTCATCGTCTTCATCGCCTCGATGATCAGCAGCGTCTGGCCTTCCTTGACCTTCTGGCCGATTTCGATGAACGCCTTGGCATCGGGCGACGGTGCCAGATAGGCGGTGCCGACCATGGGCGAGGTGACCGCGTTCTTCGACACGTCGGCCACCACCGGGGCGGCGGCCATAGCGGCCGGCTGAGCTGTTGCCGGCGCATAGGCCGGCTGCGGTGCCGCGATCGCGTGAACGGCGGGCGCCTGGCGTGAGACGCGCACCTTCAGGTCGCCCAGTTCGACCTCGATCTCGGTGAGATTGGTGTCATTCAGTATGCCCGCCAGATCACGGATCAGCTGCTGGTCAACACCGGTCTTCTTTATCGACATTTTCGAGCCTTCTGTTTGTTGGCCGGTCATAGGCGTGCGGCCAGCGCCTGCAGCGCCAGCGTATAGCCGAGCGGCCCAAAGCCACAAATCATGCCGACGGCGACCGGCGCGACCATGGAGACGTGGCGGAATGGTTCCCGCGCATGGATGTTGGAAAGATGGACTTCGGCCACCGGCAACGGCGCGACAGCGCGGATGGCGTCGTGGATGGCGATCGAGGTGTGGCTGTAGGCGCCAGGATTGATGACGATGCCGACAGCCTTGTCGCCGGCTTCCTGAATCCAGTCGACAAGGTCGCCCTCGTGGTTGGACTGGCGGAAATCGATTTCGAGTCCAAGGGCCGTGCCGGCCTGCTTGCAGTCGTCGGCGATGTCGGCAAGCGTCTTGCCGCCATAGATGCCCGGCTCGCGCTTTCCGAGCGCGTTGAGATTGGGACCGTTCAAGACGAAAACCGTTTTCAAAAAAGCCGACCTTTTCCGGCGCTGACATCAAGTCGCGCTGGGCCCTCTATAATGGGCATACCCGCCCGCGGAAAGAGCGCAAGTGCGTTCTTTCACTGTCCACAACAGGCGGAAATGTACCCGTGAGAAATAGGCGCGCGGGCAAGATCAGAGTGCGGCTTTCGCCGCCTCGATCTTTTCGGCCAGCACTTCCTGCCCAAGCGCCCCGAATACCACCTCGTTGCCGACGACATAGGACGGCGTTCCGGTGATCGCCAGCTTGTTGGCAAGATCGTAGGTCTTGGAGAAGGCCTCGGTGATTTTTGGGTCCTTCATTTTCTCGCGCAGCGTTGCTTCGTCGGCACCGAGCGACAGCGCGACCTTGATGGCCGCCGCCTCGGTGGCACGTCCCTGGCCGCCGAGCAGCGCATTGTGGAATTCGCCGTATTTTTCCGGGTGCATCAGGTGAAAGGCCATCGAGACGACGCTCGCCTTCTGCGAATCCGGTCCGAGGATCGGGAATTCCTTGAGCACGAAGCGCAGGTCCGGATCGGTCTTGGTCAGCGCCCTCATGTCTTCGATTGCGCGTTTGCAGAAGCCGCAATTGTAATCGTAGAACTCGACGATGGTGACCTTGCCGTTCGGATTGCCGACGACGCCGTCGAAGGCGGAGTTGAATATCTGGTCCTTGGCGTTCTTGATCACGCCGAGATGAGCGATGCGCTGCTCTTCCTTCTGCTTGGCCTCGAGCGCGTCCTGGACCTCCAGAAGGACTTCCGGGTTCTTGAGCAGATAGTCGCGGATGATGCCTTCCACCTCGCCGCGGTCGATCTTGGTGTCGGCCGCTGCCGTCTCGACGGGCTGCGTCGTACCGGCCTTGGCAATCTGCGGGTTTCCGGCCACGAATCCGAAAGCCAGCATGGCCAACGCGACCGCAACCCCCGTGGTGCCCAGCAGCAGTGCCTTTTTCATCGTTCCGTTCCTTCTACCTGTTTCCGGTCTGGCTATGTCGTGGCGCGCGGCCGGAAGGTTCACTTGATCTTGGTTGATGGCCTGTAGTTTATGATATCCTGGGCGCGAAGCCAGCGCGGCTCGCCGCGCTTCATCTCTTGCTGCGCTCGCATGGCGAAAATCTTCGCATCCTTGTAGTTACCGGAATAGAAATGGCCTTCGGCGGTGGCGAGTTCGGCGCCCGGTATATCACCCAGCTCGCCATAGGCTTGCGCCAGATAGCGATACCCGGCCGAATTTTCCTTGTCGCGCTCGAGGCCATTGTTGATCTGCACCACGGCCTTTTTCAGCGAGTCGGGCGTGCCGACGGCCATCAGCGCCTGGCCAAGGGAGACAGGCAGCAAGCCGGACCGCGCCGGATCGAGGCTGACCGCCTTCGCGTAGGCCTCGGCCGCATCCTTGGGCTTGTTTGCCTTCATCAGGATATCGCCGCGCAGTTCCTGGAAATAGGCGTTCTTCGGCTGCGCCTTGATCAATGCATTGGTCTTGGCGAGCGCGGCGGCGATGTTGCCGAACAGGTAGGTCGACTGGGCATCGCCATACCGTGCGGCCAGCGTTCCCTGCATCTTTCGCATCAGCCGCGACGCGGCGGCCTGGCCATCCATATAGACGGCGATCTTCACCCGCATCATGTCGTGACGCTGCTGAAGCGCGGGCGGGTCCAGTCTGTCGACATTGGGGCTCTGTTTCACCAGCACTTCGAGATTGGCGATGCGGTCCTGCGGCATGGGATGGCTGATCCGGTAGGGATCGACCTGGGCGCCCGAAAGCGACAGCGCCGTCTGGAAGCGGCGGAAGGTCTTCAGCATGCCCATGCCGGACTGGCCGGTGGCGTTGAGATAGGTGATCGCCGAGCGGTCGGCCGTCATCTCCTCGGTGCGCTGATAAGCGAGGATGCTGCGCTGTGCCATCTCGCCGCCGCCGGCCGCCACGCCCATGCCGGCGCCGGCAAGGCCGCGGCTGTTGGTGGTCGCGCCGGCAACCATGGCGCCGGCGCCAAGCAATGTCGCGATGATGGCCATCGTCTTGGCGCGTTCGAGCTGGTCGCGCAGCTTCTGCTGGTGGCCGCCGGCGATGTGGCCGGCTTCATGGGCAATGACGCCGATGATCTCGTTCGGCGTCTCGGCCGTCATCAGTGCGCCGGTGTTGATGAACAGCCGGCGCCCGGTGACGAAGGCATTGAAGCTCTGGTCGTTGACCAGCACGATGTCGATGCCGTCATTCGCCAGGCCCGCCGCCCTGAAGATCGGCCGCGCATAATCGCGCACCAGCGCCTCGATCTCGGCGTCGCGTACCACCGGCACGTTCTGGGCGAAAGCGCTGACCGAACTTGCCACTGCGACCGCGACGCCAAGGGAAAGCGTCGCGAAGACGCGCGCTGCCTGGGCAATCGTCGATCTGGGTCGGCTCAACATGATGGCTACCACTGGTAGACGAGCGGGCGAAAGATGAAAAGTCGGCGTGGGAAACTTCCTCAACTTGTGATCCTCACATCAATCGGGCATTTGTGCGGCGTAGGCGTCAGGGGCTTGGCGCGCTTGATCGTCGGGAATAGGGACAAAATGGTCGTTTCGCTCTCACGCCGTGGCAATGTCGAGCCCTTCCATGCCATGGACATTCTGGCCGAGGCAAACCGGCTGAAGGCAGGAGGGGTGCCGGTCATTTCCATGGCCGTCGGCCAGCCCTCCGATCCCGCGCCGGTTCTGGTTCGCGCGGCCGCCGCCAAGGCCTTGCAGGACGGACGCATCGGCTACACCGACGCGCTGGGACTGGCAGGTTTGCGCAAGGCGATCGCCGAACATTACGCCGATCACTATGGGCTCGATATCGAGCCCGACCGGATCGCGGTGACCACCGGATCGTCGGCCGCTTTCAACCTCGCTTTTCTGGCGATGTTCGATCCAGGCGACCGCGTCGCCATCGCGGCACCCGGCTATCCTGCCTATCGCAACATCATGGCCGCGCTCGGCATCGAGGTGGTCGAGATCGAACTCGGCGACGCCGCCTACCTGCATGCCGGCCACCTGAAGACGGCGCATCGCGAGAAACCGCTGAAGGGCGTTCTGTTCGCCAGTCCAGCCAATCCAACCGGCGCGGTCATACCGGCCGATGAGCTCGCGGCCCTGGTGAGGACGGCACAAGAACTCGGCATCGCCGTCATCTCCGACGAGATCTACCACCGGCTGGCCTATGCGGCCCCGGACACCACGGCGCTCGCTTATGGGGACAGCGTGACGGTGATCAATTCCTTCTCCAAATACTACTGCATGACCGGCTGGCGCATCGGCTGGATGGTGCTGCCCGAAGAGCTGGTGCGGCCGGTCGAGCGCGTCGCCCAGAGCCTCTACATCTCGCCACCGGAACTGTCGCAGATCGCCGCGATCGAGGCGTTCAAGGCGACCGAGGAGCTGGAAGCGGTGAAAGCCCGCTACGCCTGGAACCGCGAGCTCCTGATGAAACGCCTGCCGGAACTCGGCTTTCCGCTGGCGGCACCGATGGACGGCGCCTTCTACGCCTTTTGCGATGTCACCCGGCATACCAACGACAGCATGGCCTTTGCGCGAAAGATGCTGGCTGAAGCGCATGTCGCGGCAACGCCCGGGCGCGACTTCGACACCCAGGCGGGGCACCGGATGATGCGGTTTTCCTATGCCGGCAGCCACGATGACATGGTCGAGGCGATGACGCGCATCGAACGCTGGTTGAGGTAGCGCCATGCCGGAGCTCGAGCAGGCCCCCAAACTTGACCAGGCATTGGCCGAAGTCGCCGCTGAAATGGCCGAACGCACCGATCGCGGCGACGTCGCCACCTACATCCCGCAGCTGGGCAAGGTCGATCCGAAGAAGTTCGGCATCGCCGCCGTCACCAATGACGGCCGCGTGCTGATGGCGGGCGATGCCGAACAGGCCTTTTCGATCCAGAGCATCTCGAAAGTGTTCACCCTGACATTGGCGCTCGGCAATGTCGGCGACGCGCTGTGGCAGCGGGTCGGGCGCGAACCTTCGGGCAATCCGTTCAACTCGATCGTGCAGCTCGAGCATGAGAACGGCATTCCGCGCAATCCGTTCATCAATGCCGGCGCCATCGTCATTTCCGACATCCTGCTTGCCGGCCACGAGCCGCGCGAGGCGATCGGCGAAATCCTCCGCTTCGTCCAGTTCCTCGCCGATGACGAAACGATCGTCATCGACCGCGAGGTAGCCGCGTCCGAGCGGGCCACCGGCTACCGCAACTTCGCGCTTGCCAACTACATGAAATCCTTCGGCAATCTCCACCATGCGCCGGAGCTGGCGCTGGGCGTCTATTTCCATCACTGCGCCATCGCCATGAGTTGCCGGCAGCTGGCGCTCGCCGGCCGCTTCCTTGCCAATGGCGGCAAGAACCCGGCGACCGGGCATTCCGTGGTGTCGGCCGAGCGGGCGCGGCGCATCGGCGCCATGATGCTGACCTGCGGCCACTATGACGGCTCCGGCGATTTCGCCTTCCGCGTCGGCATCCCCGGCAAGAGCGGCGTCGGCGGCGGCATATTGGGTATCGTGCCGGGCGTGGCGTCGCTCGCCGTCTGGTCGCCGGGCCTCAATGCCAACGGCAATTCCAAGCTGGGGTCGATCGCGCTGGAAAAGCTGGCCAGGATGATGAACTGGTCGATCTTCGCGCCTTGATGCATGTCGCCCAAAAGTGCGCAGTGGTTTGGGACAACGACATGCGCGGCAGCGCCTAACCCGAACGACATATATCGTTCGATCAGTTCCGGGCCATTAACCATAATACTATCGAATAGAGAATGGACCCGTCCTCGCTGGAAGCGTCTCATGGTTCTTTGCGGCATCGGGCCGTGCCTCTGCCTCTCACGTGCCTCTGCCTGTCAAAAAAATGCGGCATCTCAAAAAAGATGCGTCGCTTTTAGGCTTCTCAGTGGAGGAATAGATGAAAACGCTCCTTACTTTCGCGGCGGCTTTGGCACTCGCACTCGCAGCGTCCGCTCCCGCGTCTGCCGTGAAGAATGGATTTGACAGCGATACGTCAAGCACGTCCGGACAGGGAAATGGCGGAAAAACAAATGACAGCGCCAACCCGGATAACAGTGGCACGACGACAACGACCACCACGACTTCAGGACCACATGGTCAGGTGAAGCAGGGCGAGACCGACTGCAATAACTGCTCGACGACGACCACGTCGGACCTGCCGGGCAAGAACAGATAGGCCAACGAAGAACCAGGGGCGGGGAAACCCGCCCCTCTCTGTTTCAGATCGCAATCAGCGCTACGAAGCAACGTCACGATTAGGCGTCGCGTTTCTTATGGGAACCCGGCTTTAGCGGGTGCTCGACTTCCTTGGCTTCGATCAGCGCAACGATATCGGCAATCTCCCATAGCAACCTCCATGCTTCCGTTCAGCATATGGGAGGCCAGGCCGATATGTGAAATGCATATTGCATCCCGTCAAATTAACGGAAAAACCCGCGCCGTCTTTCGATCAGCGCGGGTTTCTTCTGTCAAAAAATCACGTCAAATGGCTGAAAGGCTTAGAAAAAGCCTTTCCGCTGCCACCAACCGGCGCGCTTCGGCTTGTCCTCGGTCTTGGCTGCGGACTCTTCCGCAACGGTCGAAGACACCACCGGGGGGACTGGCGCCTCCGCTGCCGCCGGCTTGCGCCGCGACGGGCGGGCCTTCGGTGCCTTCTCGACAGCCGCTGCCTCGTCGGACGCAGTGGCCGGTGTCTCGACCGGTGCTTCCGTCTCGGCGGCCGGCTCCTCGGCGACGACCTCGGCCGCAGCCTTCTTCGGCTTGGCGGCACGGCGCGGCTTCTTCGGCTTCTCGGTGCTTGGCGTGTCGTCATTGGCCGGAGCAAGCGCCACCGGCTCTTCGGCCGGTGCGACAATTGCCGGCTCGCTGGCGATCACCTCGGGTGCGGAGACTTCGCCTTCGGACGCGTCGGCTGTTTCGCCGGCGCTCGCCTCGGCTTCGCCTTCGCCATCTTCACGGCGATTGCGTTTGCCGCCGCGCTTGCCGCGCCGGCGCTTCTTGCCCTGGCCTTCGTCCGAAGCCTCAACCGTCTCGGACGTTTCGGTGACGCCAACTTGGGCGTCATCGTCGGCTTCCGCATCGCTATCGCCCGCCGAGTCGGAGAACTCATTGGCCGGCATCGAGACGGAAGCACCGTCCGTTGGCGCGCCATGTTCGCGGTCGCGATCCTTGCCGCCGCGACGACGCCGACGCTTGCGACGCTTGCGGTCGCGGCCTTCGCCTTCTTCGCCACCGGCAGCAGGTCTGGGTTGTTGCTGCGGCTGCTGGCGTGGCTGTTCGGCCTGCACCGGCGCCTCATCGTCTTCCTCGACGACGACAATCTCTTCCTCGGGCTCTTCCGGTTCGACATAGGCCGGGAAGCTGCGTGCCTCGACAAAGCCTTCCGGCTTTTCAGCCAACGCGCCGCGGAAGATCGCATAATGCTGCGCGCCGACGGAATCGTCGGCCTCGATGGTGATCGTCAGCCCAAAGCGGCTTTCGAGTTCCACGAGCGTGCCGCGCTTGTGGTTGAGCACGTAGAGCGCGGTCGCCGCCGGTGTCCGCACGGTGATGTGGCTGCGCGAATCCTTGAGCAGGAATTCCTCGATTGCCCGCACCACCAACAGTGCGACCGAGGAATCGGACCGCACATGGCCGGTGCCGCCGCAATGCGGGCAGGGCTTCATGGTCGATTCCAGCACGCTGGCGCGGATGCGCTGGCGTGACATCTCCATCAGGCCGAAATGCGAGATACGGCCGACCTGGATGCGCGCACGATCGTTCTTGAGGTGATCCTTCAGCCGCTTCTCGACGGAGCGGTTGTTGCGGTTCTCCTCCATGTCGATGAAGTCGATGACGATCAGGCCGGCGAGATCGCGCAGCCTGAGCTGGCGGGCGACTTCCTCGGCCGCTTCCAGATTGGTGTGGAGCGCGGTGTCCTCGATCGAGTGCTCCTTGGTGGAGCGGCCCGAATTGACGTCGATGGCAACCAGCGCCTCGGTCTGGTTGATGATGATGTAGCCGCCGCTTTTCAGCGTCACCTGCGGCTGCAGCATACGGTCGAGCTGCGCTTCGATGCCATTGCGCACGAAGATCGGCGTCGTGTCGCGGAACGGCTGAACCACCTTGGCGTGGCTCGGCATCAGCATGCGCATGAAGTCCTTGGCCTCGCGGTAGCCTTCCTCGCCGGAGACCAGAATCTCGTCGATATCCTTGTTGTAGAGGTCGCGCACCGAGCGCTTGATCAGGCTGCCTTCCTCGTAGACCAGGGCAGGGGCCGTGGACTGCAAGGTGAGATTGCGGACATTTTCCCAAAGCCGCATCAGGTATTCGTAATCGCGCTTGATCTCGGCCTTGGTGCGGCTCTCGCCGGCGGTGCGCAGGATGACGCCCATGCCCTGCGGCACTTCGAGATCGGCAACGACCTCCTTGAGGCGCTTGCGGTCGACCGCGCTGGTGATCTTGCGCGAAATGCCGCCGCCGCGCGCCGTGTTCGGCATCAGCACCGAATAGCGGCCGGCAAGCGACAGATAGGTGGTCAGCGCCGCGCCCTTGTTGCCGCGTTCTTCCTTGACGACCTGCACCAGCAGGATCTGCCGGCGCTTGATCACTTCCTGGATCTTGTACTGGCGGCGCACCGGCTTGCGGCGGTTGCGCACCTCTTCCAGCGCATCCTCGGCACCGACCGATTCGACCTCGTGATCATCCGGATGCGAGGACTGCACTTCTTCCAGCATGCCACGGTCATTGTCGCCGGACGTCGCTTCGCTGCCCTGTTCGGCCTGCGCGACGGGTTCGGAAATCACATCGCCTTCGACCGCGGCCGCGATCGATGTCGGGCCACCCTCGCGGGTTTCGGTTTCGTCCTGCTCGGCTGAAGCTTCGTCATGCTCGGACGTGCCGGCATGTTCGGGCGTATCGCCATGTTCGGACGTATCGGCAGCGTGTTCGATGATCTCGGAGGTGTGGGAAATTTCCTCGACAACGATGTCGCCATTGTCACTGCCTTCGCTTGGCTCGCCGGAGCCTTCGCCTGCCTCGCCCGCATCGCGCTTGTGCTCACCGCGGTCGCGGGTCTTGCCGCCGCGCCGGCGGCCGCGCCGTCCACGATCGCGGCTCTGGCGATCATCGCCGTCGCCGTCCTCGTTCTCCTCGTCCTCGGCCTCCTGCGCTTCCGCGCGCAGCAGTGCCTGACGATCGGCGACCGGAATCTGGTAGTAGTCGGGGTGAATTTCACTGAAGGCCAGAAAACCGTGACGGTTTCCGCCATATTCGACAAAGGCCGCCTGAAGCGAGGGCTCTACGCGCGTTACACGGGCTAGGTAGATGTTTCCTTTGAGCTGTTTCTTGTCCTGGGATTCAAAGTCGAATTCTTCAATACGGTTACCGCGAACGACGACAACGCGTGTTTCCTCCGGGTGGGAGGCGTCTATCAGCATTTTGTTGGGCATTATTTCGTTTCCCCCCGGCAGCCGTCAGCCGCAGCTTGCGAGGCAATGCCTGCTGCTGCGTGTCTGGAGTGTGGGTGCCGGATATCTTAACGTCCGCCGGCCGCCACTTGAGCGCCATGGCGGTGCCGCCCGCAGCCATATTGGCGCGGTTTGTTGCGGACCTTTCCATGATTGCGCTTGAAGCCATCGTCACCAGCAGAACCTTTTGAACCAAAGCCCGGACGAACCGGACCAGCTTGTTTGCTCATACAGAGCCGGCGCGGGAACAAACCCGGCCGTTTTCCTCACGCAGGCGATTCCCCCGCCACGGGCGCACACCTGCGAAATTCGTCGCGATCACCTGGACCCTTTTCGCGTGAAGCGAAAGGAGCCGCCTTTTTCATCTGACCCTGTAGCAGGAAGCTGCGGAGGAGGGCGGTTCCAGGATTGCAGTGATCCACCATCGCTTTTATGATTTGGCGGGGTGGAAGGCAACCCCGATTTCCGATGCCGGCAAAAAGCAGTTCCGTAACGTAAGTATGGGTTTCGACCCTTGTATGAAAAGGCTTGGTTAACCTTCTTTGGATACCAATCGTTAATCGAGTTCGCGGCCTAACCGGCACTTCGACAAAAACGACCGGGCGCCTGGCGCCAAACCGGGAGCGACTGGAAGAGAAATGGGACCGGCGGACTTCACAGACAAGGGATGTCGTGTTGGCGGCCGGATCCTGGCCTTTTTCCGTCTCTTGCTGCTGCTGACGATCTCCTCCGCCTTTTCCTCGATTGCCCAAGCCGCCGACGCTCCGCTCGTGGCAAAAGGCTACAAGATGGCGGGCGACGCCACCAAGATGCGCATCGTCATGGATTTCGATCGCGAACCCGATATCAAATGGTTCCTGCTGCGCGGTCCCAACCGGCTCGTCCTCGACCTCGCGAATACGAGATTCGCCATTGACGCCAAGGATTTGAAGGCACGCGGCCTGGTCAAGGGCGTGCGCCTGGGCGAGCTCGGCGAAGGCGTTTCGCGGCTGATCCTCACCGGCAAGGGCCCTTTCGCCGTCGACAAGCTCGATGTGCTCAAGAATGAGGACGGAACCGGATACCGCATTGCCATCGACATATCGGCGGCCTCCGCACGCGAGTTCGATGCCGCACTGGCCAATCAGGCGCTGACCACCGGATCGACGGTTTCGACCGACAAGGGAGAGCGGGTCGGCACCGGACCGGTCTCCAATCCAGGCCATCGCTTCACCGTCGTCATCGACCCAGGCCATGGTGGCATCGACGGCGGCGCCGAGGGATTGAACGGCACCATTGAGAAGAACGTCACGCTGGCCTTCGCCACGGAGCTGCGCGACAAACTCGCCGCCGTCGGCAATTACGATGTGTACATGACGCGCGACACGGACGAATTCCTGCGTCTGGACGACCGCGTGCGCATTGCCCGGCAGCACGAGGCCGATCTGCTCATTTCCATCCATGCCGACACAATCAGCGTCAAGGGCATTCGCGGCGCCACCGTCTACACCGTTTCCGACAAGGCTTCGGATCCCGAGGCACAGGCGCTTGCCGACCGGGAAAACCTCTCCGACCAGTTCGCCGGCATGGAAATCAAGAACGACAGCAAGGAAGTCACCGACATCCTGATCGACCTGATCCGCCGCGAAACGCACAATTTCTCGATGAGTTTCGCCCACACGCTGGTCGGCCAGTTGTCGACCAGCGTCGGCCTTATCAACAATCCGCAGCGTTCGGCGGGCTTCAAGGTGCTGAAAGCACCCGATGTGCCGTCCGTGCTGATCGAACTCGGTTACCTCTCGAATGCCAAGGACGAGGCGCAACTGCTCGACGCCGACTGGCGCGGCAAGGCGGCCCAGAGCATAACCAATGCCGTCGCGCTTTTCGCTTCGGCCAGGGCCGGATCGGGAACCGGAGGCTGACATGCCCGGCGGCGCCTGCAACCGGAGGCGGCGTTGCTCGGCGACAACACCCGGTGCTTTTATTTCCGGCACGCGGCCGCGAAATCCGGCATTGCCGTATTTTGTCCACATGGTGGCGACAAGGGTTTTCGATTACGGATTGGGACCGGCTCGAAAGCTTGCGCGAAAGGCGGCTTCGTTTAGGAAATTCCCGAACCAAGGACTGGAGCGGGTATGATTCGTCTCATTGGCTATTTTTTCGGCATCGGCACGACGCTGGCCCTTCTGGTCGCGGCGGGCGTTGCCATCTACATCGGCCATTTGTCGAAGGATTTGCCCGACTACGAGGTGCTGGCCAAATACGAGCCGCCGGTGACCACCCGCATCCATTCGTCGGATGGCGCGCTGATGGCCGAATATGCCCGTGAACGGCGCCTGTATCTGCCGATCCAGGCCATACCGGATCGCGTCAAGGCGGCCTTCCTGTCGGCGGAAGACAAGAACTTCTACAACCACCCCGGCATCGACGTGACCGGCCTCGGCCGCGCCATCATCGTCAACCTGCAGAATCTCGGCTCGGGCAGGCGTCAGGTCGGCGCCTCGACGATCACCCAGCAGGTGGCGAAGAACTTCCTGTTGTCCTCGGACCAGACCTACGAGCGCAAGATCAAGGAGATGATCCTCGCCTTCCGCATCGAGCAGGCCTATCCCAAGGATCGTATTCTCGAACTCTACCTCAACGAAATCTTCTTCGGCTTCGGCGCCTATGGCGTCGCCGGCGCCGCGCTGACCTATTTTGACAAGTCGGTCAACGAGCTGAGCGTGGCCGAGGCCGCCTATCTGGCTTCCCTGCCGAAGGGCCCGAACAACTACCACCCCTTCAAGCATGCCGATCGCGCGCTGGAGCGCCGCAACTGGGTCATCGACCAGATGGTCGAGAACGGCTACGTCACGCGTGAGGAAGGTGCCAACGCCAAGGCCGAGCCGCTGGGCGTGAAGCCGCGCCGCAACGGCAGCTATCTGTTCGCCGGCGAGTACTTCACCGAAGAGGTGCGCCGCCAGATCATCGCCCGTTATGGCGAGAATGCGCTTTACGAAGGCGGCCTTTCCGTCCGCACCACACTCGATCCGAAGATCCAGCTCATAGCCCGCAAGTCGATGCAGAACGGGTTGATGAAATACGACACCCTGCGCGGTTATCGCGGGCCGGTGACGTCAATCGACGTGTCCGGCGACTGGGGCGTGCCGCTGGGCAGCGTCAAGGGGCTGGAGGATGTTCCCGAATGGTCGCTCGCCGTCGTGCTCGACAGTTCCGCGACCGGCTTGTCGATCGGCTTGCAGCCCGCGCGCCAGGCGTCGGGCGAGATCGTCAAGGAACGCGTCGAAGGCACCGTCAGCAAGGAAGACATGGGTTTTGCCATGCGCCATGTGGTCGACGGCAAGACCGTCAAGGCCAAGTCGCCGGCGGAGGTGTTGAAGCCGGGCGACGTCATCTTCGTGCAGAAGAACGACGGCTCCGATGGCGCCTACAGCCTGCGCCAGGTTCCCGAGGTGGAGGGCGGCCTGATCGCAATGGATCCGCATACCGGCCGTGTGCTGGCCATGGTCGGCGGCTTCTCCTACGCGCAGTCCGAATTCAACCGCGCGACGCAAGCCATGCGCCAGCCAGGCTCCTCGTTCAAGCCGATCGTCTATTCGGCGGCTCTCGACAATGGCTATACGCCGGCCTCGGTGATCATGGATGGGCCGATCACCATCCAGAGCGGCAACACGACCTGGACGCCGAAGAATTACGACGGCACCGTCGCTGGCCCGGCGACCCTGCGCTCCGGCATCGAGAAGTCGCGCAACCTGATGACGGTGCGGCTTGCCAACGACATGGGCATGAAGCTTGTCGTCGAATATGCCGAGCGCTTTGGCGTCTACGACCACCTGGCGCCGTATCTGCCGATGGCGCTGGGCTCCGGTGAAACGACGGTGATGCGTATGGTGTCGGCCTATTCGATCATGGCCAATGGCGGCAAGTCGATCAAACCATCGCTCATCGACCGTATCCAGGACCGCTACGGCAAGACGGTGTTCAAGCAGGACGAACGTGGCTGCCAGGGCTGCAATGCGCCCGAATGGCAGAACCAGCCTGAGCCGGAACTGGTCGACAATTCCGAGCAGGTGCTCGATCCGATGACCGCCTACCAGATCACCTCGATGATGGAAGGCGTCGTGCAGCGCGGCACCGGCGCCACCATCGGCGAACTCGGCCGCCACATCGCTGGCAAGACCGGAACGACCAACGACGAAAAGGACGCCTGGTTCATCGGTTACACGCCCAACCTCGTCGTCGGTCTCTACATGGGCTACGACACGCCGCGCGGCCTTGGCCATGGCGCCACCGGTGGTGGTCTCGCGGCACCTATCTTCAAGGACTTCATGCGGGTGGCGCTGGACGGCACGCCCAATGTCGACTTCAAGGTCCCGGACGGCATGAGTCTGGTCGCCATCAATCGCAAGACCGGCATGCGCGCCGCATCGGGTGATCCCGGCACCATCATCGAAGCCTTCAAGCCGGGTACCGGTCCCGCCGACAGCTATTGGGTGATCGGCATGGGCGCCGATGGCTCCAATGCCACGGGTGGCGCGCTGTCGCCGCAGGCCAATCAAGCCATCCAGTCCGGCGGCGGCGGCCTCTACTGACGATTTTCAGGAGCGGATGGGCTGGCCTTGCGCCAGCCCATTTTGCTTTACAGCCGGCGGCGGCCTCCCTATGTATCGCCGACCAATTTCAGCAAACAGGACAGAACAGCCAGCCATGCGCGCGGAAACGCAGAACATTGTCGACGAGATCAGGCAGGCGATCACCCTGCTGAGGAGGCATCTTTGACTGGGATCAGGCCATAAAGCGGCTTGAATACCTCAATGTGCGCGCCGAGGACGCCAGCCTCTGGAACGAACCGCTGGAAGCGCAGAAGCTGATGCGCGAACGCCAGGGCCTCGAGGAGGGCATCGCCTCGGTGAGAGGCCTGACGCAGGCGCTGGAAGACAATATCGGCCTGATCGAGCTCGGCGAGGAAGAGCGCGACGAGGGCGTGATCGCCGAAGCCGAAGCCGCGCTGCGTTCGATGCAGGGCGAAGCGAAGGCCCGCCAGGTCGAGACGCTGCTGTCGGGGGAAGCCGACGCCAACGACACTTATCTCGAAATCCATGCCGGCGCCGGCGGCACCGAAAGCCAGGATTGGGCCTCGATGCTGCTGCGCATGTACACGCGCTGGGCCGAGCGGCGCCGCTTCAAGGTCGAGGTGCTGGAAGTGCATGACGGCGAAGAGGCCGGCATCAAGTCCGCCACGTTGATGATCAAGGGCCACAATGCCTATGGCTGGATGAAGACGGAATCGGGCGTTCATCGCCTGGTGCGTATTTCGCCCTATGACAGCAATGCGCGCCGGCATACGTCCTTCGCCAGCGTCTGGGTCTATCCGGTCATCGACGACACGATCGAGATCGACGTTTCCGAATCCGATGTCCGCATCGACACCTATCGCTCGTCCGGCTCCGGCGGCCAGCACGTCAACACCACCGATTCGGCGGTGCGTATCACCCACCTTGCGACTGGCATCGCTGTCGCCTGCCAGGCCGAACGTTCGCAGCACAAGAACAAGGCCAAGGCCTGGGAAATGCTGCGCTCGCGCCTCTACGAGGAAGAGCTGAAGAAGCGCGAGGCGGTTGCAAACGCCACCGAAGCGTCGAAGAGCGATATCGGCTGGGGTCACCAGATCCGCTCCTATGTGCTGCAGCCCTATCAGTTGGTGAAGGATCTTCGCACCGGCGTCGAGAGCACCAACCCGTCGAGCGTGCTGGATGGCGACCTCGATGATTTCATGGAAGCCTCGTTGTCGCAGCGCATCGAAGGTGGTGCGGGTGAAGCCGTGGCGGACCTGGACTAAGGCTATGCTCATATTCAGGTGAGGCCGGCCTGCAAACGGCGGCTTCCTGCGCTTCCGGTGCTCACGGACCCGAATGTCCGCTCCGCTCCGGTTCTCGGAACCCACCATTTTCGACTCGGCCTGACCTGAATCTGAGCATACCCTTCGCACCTTAGCGACGGAGGAGAGAATGACTCGCAAGCTCACTGGAAAGTGCTTTTGCGGCGCGGTTCACTACGAAGTCGCGGACGAATTCATCTATGCCGCGAATTGCCATTGTTCGAACTGCCGCCGCACCACCGGTTCGGCCTTCAAGCCTTTCGCCGGTATCGAGCGTGACAAGTTTGCTCTCACCGCGGGGCACGACAAGCTCCTGATCTTCGGTGACCAAAGCGGCCATGACGCGCATTGCGGCCAGTGCGGTTCATTGCTCTATTCGCTCGTCCGCGAGGGCGCTTTCGTCCATGTCGCCATGGGAACCCTTGTCGACGATCCGGCCATCCGACCGACCGCGCACATCTTCGTTGGCTCGAAGGCCGGCTGGTTCACCATCGCCGACGGCCTGCCGCAATATCAAGAGCATGTGATTGCCGATCGGCCATAGGCCGGAACCACAGCGCACCAATCCCGTTTAGTCGATACCTGTTTGCCGGGAGTTGATTTCAGCGGTCGATAGCGGATGATTGGTTGGCATGCGCCGCGGTACTCGTGAACGCAGCAATTTCTTGCGCCGACTCACATTTGCGCTCACCATCACGGCATTGAGGGGAGACAAAAAGCATTTATGGCCGGGCGCGGCATATCTGCAAGCTGACGATCTGGCCGCTGGGAAGACACGTTCTGGGAACGGGCAAGCGAAATGCTTGATGCTCGTTTGAAAGGAACGCTTCCATGTCTGCTGCCACATCCAGATCGGCCCATGCCGTTCAACCGGCTGGCCGACTTTTGTTTTCCCTGTTCGCAATCGGCGCAATCGCAATGCTGACGGCACCCGCCTTTGCGCATGACGCCACACCGACAGCGGCAAAGCCACTAGGCTGGAGTTACCCATTCGCATGCTGCGCCAACTATGATTGTCGTACGACCCATACTGGCGAAGTGTTGGAAAAACCCGAGGGTTATGTCATCGCCGGCACGGGTGAGGTTGTTCCCATGAGCGACAAGCGCGTCAAGGACAGCCCGGACGGTGAGTTCCACTGGTGCGCGCATCAGGCCGGTCTCGACGCCGGCAAGACAATCTGCCTGTTCGTGCCGCCGCGCTCTTATTGACGAAGATATCCGCGGTCGCGTGTAACGGGGCAGGCTGGCGACTTGCCGGAGCCTGTCTATGCCCGCAGGCCGGGCATTCGCGGTTCGGTGGATGCATGATGGCAGGCAGTTGTCAGGAGCACCTCTTTATGCTGCCTTTGCCGCTTAGGTGGCGGGCAATGGAGAGGAACTCGTTGATGACCATCAAGGCAAGCTGTCATTGCAGGGCGACGACGTTCGAGGTTTCGCAGGCACCGCGGACCGTGACGCAATGCACCTGTTCGTTCTGCTCGAAGCGTGGCTCGCTCTGGGCATACTACATTCCATCGCAATTCAAGCTCACCAGCCCTATGGAGAACGTTTCTTTCTACCGATGGGGGTCGAAGACCGTAAAGCATGGGTTTTGCGCCACCTGCGGCTGCGGCACCTTCACGGAAACGCCGGACTGGTCGAAGGGCGAGCCGGATTTCGATAATCCCAAGATCAGCGTCAATTCGCGGCTGTTCGATGATTTCGATCTGGATAAAGTCGAAGTGGTGGTCATCGATGGCAAGAATCTCTGGTAGCCTTCAGGCCATCCCAGTGCGGCGATGCGGCGCCTTCGACGGGGTATTGGTCCCCGGAAAAGCCGTGGGCGGCGTTTTTGCCGTTCCGCTTTTCGCCGCAATTCATGGTACAAGTCGCCGCAAGGGCTGATTTGGCGCCACCGCAAGGCGTGACTTGGAGAGGGACCATCCTATGAAAAAGACTGTGCTCGTCGTCGTGGCGACGGCTGTGCTCGTGAGTGCCTGCACCACCACTGATCCGTATACAGGCGACCAGAAGATTTCCAACACCGCTGCCGGCGCTGGCCTTGGCGCCTTGGCTGGTGCCAGCCTTGGCCTGCTTGCCGGCGGCAATGACCGCCGCAACGCGCTGATCGGCGCGGGCATCGGTGCGCTCGCCGGCGGTGCCATCGGCGCCACCATGGACCAGAACGAAGCCGAACTGCGCCGGCAACTCGAGGGTACCGGCGTCAGTGTCACCCGTAGCGGTGACCAGATCATCCTCAACATGCCCTCCGATATCACCTTCAACTCGGATCAGGACGCTGTGAAGCCCGGCTTCTATCAGGTGCTGAACTCGGTCGCGCTGGTGCTGAAGAAGTTCAAGCAGACCACGGTCGATGTGTTCGGCCACACCGATTCGACCGGTGGGGATCAGCACAATTTCGATCTGTCCCAGCGCCGCGCCCTGGCGGTCGCCAACTATCTGTCTGGCCAGGGCGTCGATCAGCGCCGCTTCGCCGTCACCGGCTTCGGCAAGACGCGTCCGGTCGCATCCAACGCGACGGCCGAAGGCCGTGCCCAGAACCGCCGCGTCGAAATCCAGTTGTCGCCGCTTACCTGATCTGTTCGGCGAGGGAATGCGAAACGGCCCCGCGTTGGGGCCGTTTTTGTTCGAGCTGTTATGGGCGCTCTTCGGATCAGCACCGGAATATTAGTTGTTGCTAAATAAAAACTTCCCCGCAACCACGGAAAGGAATACCATCGTCGCCGTTCCGTAGGGGATGAGGCGGTGTAACTGGCCGCGCAATCAGCATTTTTTCCGCCTCGGGTCTTGCACGGCCAGATGAGAAAATCTGGGAGGAATGCATGCCAAGAACAGCCAGCCTTGGGCGCTGCGGCGTCCTTACTTTAACAAGCCTGATGAGCGCATGGTTGGGCCTAGCCACGGCTCGGGCCGAGGACGTCAACAAGGCCGACATAGATGCCTTGAAAAAGTCGCTGGCCAAATATGAGGACTACACCGCAGCCGTCCGCGACCTCTATCTGTCGACAGTCGGCTGCGTCTACTACAGCGGAGAAAAGATAGCGGGTGCGATGGATTACCCGAAAGGCGCCATGGGTATCCATTTCGTCAACGTCCCGAGTATTGGCCAAAAACTCGACCCGATGCACCCCAATGTGCTGATTTACGAACCGACCAAGAAGGGCTTGCACCTGGTGGGCGTGGAATGGCTGGTGCCTCTGACACCAGACATCAAGGAACCCCCGAAGCTTTTCGGCCAAACGTTCATGGGACCGATGGAGGGGCACTATCCGCTCATCCCGCGGGAGTTCGTGCACTACGATCTTCACGCCTGGCTGACGGACAACCCGAACGGGATGTTCAGTCCGACGAACCCGAACGTGAAATGCAGCAAGGCCGAATTTCCGATGCTGGAGAAACCGACCAAGATGATGCCTGGACCGATGTAAAGGGCGAGCCAGGCTGGCTAGCGCGCGTGAACTCATAAACGGGCATGCTTGGATCAGACATTTAGTCTGCCTCCGAGGCGAAAGCGGCCATTCAGGCTACCGTTGCCATGTCGGCCGCCAGCAAGCCCTAATTCTAAGGGCAAGCCCGTCAGGACTCTCATCAGGGAGGATACAATGATAAAGCGGGCGCGCATCTGGGCGATATCGGCTTCGTGCGTCCTTTGGCTTTTTACACTGCCCGCTCAGGCGAGCCACTTAGTTGATCTTGTCAGGAACGGCGACGTCGCGGCGGTGACTTCCGCCTTGGACAAAGGCGCCGCGATTAACGAAATTGACGGCGTTACGGCGCTCTACATCGCCTGCGAAGGCGGAAATGTCGAGTTAGCCAAACTTCTGATCAATCGTGGCGCGGACGTCAACCTGCCCGTCAGCTGGCAAAGAACGCCACTCTACGCCGCCAACAAAGCTGGGCACGCCGAGATCGTGAAGCTGTTGCTCGACAATGGGGCCGATCCAAATCGGGTGGCGAAAGCGCAGACGCCGCTGCACGTGGCTGCCGAAAATGGCTGCCTTCAGTGCGTCATCCATCTTGTGGACGCCGGGGCAGAGGTCAACGCACTGACATCGAATGGAAATCCGCCCATACATTTGGCCAAGCTCAGGGGTCACGACGACGTCGTGGCCTACTTGCGCAGTCATGGCGCCGGACGACCGGCCATTGCGTCGATTTCGGCTCGACTTGCATCGGCAAGCGCTGAATCGGGCAAGGAAATTTTCGACGGAACGTGCGGGGCCTGTCATCTTGCATCACCGAACCTCAAGATTCCCAAACGGGTCAATCTGTGGGGCGTCGTAGGGCGGCCGAAGGCCTCACAAAGCGATGTCCCGTATTCGCCAGCCATAAAGGAAGCCGGCGGCAGTTGGACCTTTGAGAACCTCAATTCTTTTATCTCAAATCCGGCATTCGCTTTGCCCGGAACAGATATGATTTTCCCGGGTCTGCGGGACGAGAAGCAGCGAGCTGACATCATCGCTTACCTGCGGACCTTGAGTGACACACCAATGCCGCTTCCCGACAATTGATTGCCCCTGTCTGGCGGGTACTGTGATCCGCAACCAGCGATCGGAGCCGTCAGGCATCCTGCGCGTGAGCGCACCAGTTCTGTTCGGTCCGGATTTCCTCGTGCCGGTCATCGCCGAATACATGCGGACCCATCCTCGGGTCGAGGTTGACCTCCAGCTTTCCGACGGATTTGTCGATCTCGGTGCCGAGGGCCTCGATTTGACGATACGAATCGGCCACTTGCCGGATTCCAGCTTGCAGGCGAAATGCCTGGGCGCTTTACGGCGCGTCGTATTCGGCGCGCCTTCCAGCCGGCTGGTCGTTTTCGCAAACGGCTGCTTTTGCGCGTCCAAAAAGACGCGCAGCGCCGTCGTATCAGACCTTGGCGACGATCTTCATGAAGGCCGGCATGTCATCGCCGAAGCCGACGGTCGAATCGTTGTCTTCCTGGTGGCGTTGGCGGGCAGGGCGGTTGCTGTCGCGCTGCGGCCTGGTGTCGCCGCGTTCCGGTGCGCGCTGCTCGTTGCGATCGGATGATTTGCGCTCGGTGTTTTCCGACCGGGTCGCGTCCTTGCGCGAGCGGCGTTCGCCGATGTCGGCGACCGCGGCCTCGGCCGGCGGCTGATCCTCGCGTACCGTTTCCGGTGCCGCCTCTTCGCTGTGCCTGGCGTGGCGTTCGCGTGGTTTGCGCTCGCCGCCCTTTTCCCTGCGATCATGGTCCTTGCGGTCGTCGTCCTTGCGGCCGGCACGGCGCGGCGCGCCTTTGCCGCGGCGCGGAGCATCGTCCTCGCCTTCGCTGGCGACCACTGTCGACAGGTCGCCGTCATGCCACTCGATCTTGTTGCCGATCAGCCGCTCAATGGCATCGATGTACTTGGTGTCCGACTTGGTCGCGATGGTGAAGGATTTTCCAGAGCGTCCGGCGCGTCCGGTGCGGCCGATGCGGTGAACGTAGTCCTCGGCATGGATCGGCACGTCGTAATTGAAGACGTGGCTGACATCGGGGATGTCGAGACCGCGCGCGGCGACGTCGGAGGCGACCAGGTAGCGCAGCTTGCCGTCGCGGAAATTGGCCAGCATCTGCATGCGCGCGCGCTGGTCCATGTCGCCATGCAGCGCACCGGCGTCGAAATCATACTTCAGCAGCGAGCGGAACAGCTCCGCCACCTCGACCTTGCGGTTGCAGAAGATGATGGCGTTCTTCAGCTCCGCATCTTCGGCCTTGATCAGGTTGCGCAACGTCTCGCGCTTGTCCCATGGTTTGGAGCCGGACTTGACTAGGCGCTGGATGATGTTGGTCGCCGCGGACGCGGCCTTGGAAACCTCGACGCGCACCGGCGCATGCAGGAACTTTTCGGTGAGCTTGGTGATCTCCGGCGGCATCGTCGCCGAGAAGAACAGCGTCTGCCTGGTGAACGGGATCATCTCGCAGATGCGCTCGATGTCGGGGATGAAGCCCATGTCGAGCATGCGGTCCGCTTCGTCGATGACGAGGATCTCGACGCCGTTGAGCAACAGCTTGCCGCGCTCGCGGTGGTCGAGCAGGCGACCGGGCGTCGCGATCAGCACGTCGGCGCCGCGCTCCAGCTTCTTGTCCTGCTCATCGAACGACACGCCGCCGATCAAAAGCGCGATGTTGAGCTTGTGGTTCTTGCCGTATCTGATGAAATTCTCTTCGACCTGTGCGGCGAGCTCGCGCGTCGGCTCCAGGATCAGCGTGCGCGGCATGCGGGCACGAGCCCGGCCTTTTTCGAGGCGGGTCAGCATTGGCAGCACAAAGGAAGCCGTTTTGCCGGTGCCAGTCTGGGCGATGCCCAGAATATCCTTGCCGAGAAGCGCGTGCGGGATGGCACCAGCCTGGATCGGTGTCGGCTGCGTGTAGCCGGCATCGGTGACTGCGGAAAGAACCTTCGGCGACAGGCCGAGGTCTGAAAAGGTCAACGCTTCTGGAGCCGTCGTGGTGTCTGAGGACAATTGTTGTTGTCTTTGGCTGGTTCGGGGAAGCGCAACGGCGTCTAACGACGTCTGTCGCGGCAAGCGCCACGCGCCTGCAAGATTGGTATTGCAATTAGGAGCAAGCCCTCGATTTGTCAACAGAAACGGCCGTGATTGGCGCGATTGTGAAGTTGTAACCTTAATCGGGATACTTAACCCCCGTGCAGTTCGCCGCGCCGGCTCAGTAACGGAACTGTTCGGCGAGGATGCGTTCGTTCCAGGAATGGTTGGGATCGAACAGCAACGTCGCCGTCGCTGTTGGCGATTCCCTGACCGTGACCGAGGTCACCGCCTTGACTTCCGTATGGTCGGCGGCGGCGTTCACGGGCCGTTTTTCCGGCTCGAGAATGTCGAAGCGCACGGTCGCCTTGTTGGAGAGCAGCGCGCCGCGCCAGCGGCGCGGGCGAAACGGGCTGACCGGGGTCAGCGCCAGCAATGGCGCATCGAGCGGCAGGATCGGCCCGTGCGCGGAGAGATTGTAGGCGGTGGACCCGGCCGGCGTCGCGATCATCACGCCGTCGCAACTCAGTTCCTCGAGCCGTATTTGCTCGTCGACGGTGATCCGGATCTTGGCCGTCTGGTAGGACTGCCGCCACAGCGCCACTTCGTTGATCGCCAGCGCCGAAAGCGTTTCGCCTTCCGAGGTTTCGGCCAGCATTTCCAGCGGGCGGATCGTTTCGGCGACCGCGGCCGCGATCCGCTCGGTGAGCCCGCCGAACCGGTACTCGTTCATCAGGAAACCGATGGTGCCACGGTTCATGCCGTAGACCTTCTTGCCGGTCCCCATCGTGTCGCGCAGGGTCTGCAGCAGGAAGCCGTCACCACCGAGCGCGACGACGATCCCGGCATCCTCGACGGAGGACTGGCCATAGCGCGCCGACAGGCTTTCCAGCGCCGCCTTGGCGTCAGCGGTGTCGGACGAGACGAAGGCGATGCGGCTGGCGGCTGTGCTCATGGCTTCCCGATGACGACCCATTGGCGGCGGCCGGTTACCGGGCCGCGCCAGCGCCGGGGTAGCATGGGCGGGCCGTGTCTGCAAAGAGAGCCGCGCGCGTCGAGGCGACCGCGGAGCGGCGGAATGCGGCTTGCTGTTCGCGCATCATGTCAAAGGCTACGCGAATGTGATGGTTAAGACCGGCTTTAAACTCTCGTAAAGCCGGACCGGTCATGTTAGCCGGCAGTGGTTGGGTGGCGTGGGGGCTAGCCAGTCGAGGCCGACATATTGCCGGTAACACGCCTGATCATCGTCTTTCTAATGCTGGGAAGCTTCGCGCTTCTCTTTGCCGAACTGGTGCGCCAGTCCGAAGAGACGAGCTTCCGACCTCAGCCCACGGCGTCGCGCTGTGGCGATGCCGCCGGGGCGCCATGCCCGCAAAGGGCGCTGTAACTCGGACCTGACTTGGCGAGGCGTGTCGTTTCTGGCTGGAAGCGAAACCGGCTGCGGGCGTTCCAACCGCTGCGCCAACGGATCGCCGGACCGAGTAGCGCGTGCTGATCGAGGAAATCACGCTCAACTCAGCTATGAACCCTTCCGCAGATGGCAGCCGGCTTGCCGCTTCTGTTCCAGATACTCGTCGACAAGCTGGCGGTAGCGCACCTTGCCGAAGCTTGGGAAATGGCCGCCATGCACGACCGAGACATCGAGGTCGCGCAGGCGCGTGAGTGTCGCCATGTAGTCTGATATGTCCGAGTGGTAGACATCGTCGATCAGCGGGCCGTCATAGATGATGTCGCCGGATAACAGGATGCCCGTCCTGTTTTCGTAGAGCGCGATGCCGCCGGGTGAATGGCCGGGCGTGTGGATCACCTCGAAGGCACGGTCGCCGAGATCGACGACATCGCCATGGTTGAGCAAGCGGCCGGCGGGTGCGGGCGCAATGCCGTAGCGCGCCGTGTCCCAGCCTCGCGGCATGCCATCGAACATCTCGTCCGTCGCGTAGGTGCCGGCGGCCGTCCATTCGTTGCGCGGATCGGCGAGGATTTGAGCCTCGGCCGCGTGCACACAGCGATCGGGAAATTCATGGTGGCAGCCGATATGGTCGAAATGCGTGTGGCTGGCGACGCAGATGAGCTTGCGCTCGCTCACCAGCGGCACGTGACGCCGGAGGCTGAAATGGCCAAGCCCGGTGTCGAAGAGGAGGTCGCGGTCGCGGCCGCGCACATGCCACATATTGCAGCGGAAGAACGGTTTTATCCAAGGCTCGTGGATCAAGGTCACGCCATCGCTCATGCGGATGGTCTCGTACCAGTCGGGAGCGTCGATGACCGCAAGCGTACCCATGTTCAATCCGTCAGCAGGATGATCTGGTCGGTATCGCAGGAAATCGTGACCGTGTCGCCCGGCTGGACGGTCGCTGCAGCGGGCAACTTGGCGATGAATTGCACCGAGGGATCTTCGATGGAAGCCGCAAGCACGCGCTTGAAGCTGCCCTGGAAGACGACGTCGCTCACCTTGGCGGAGCCGAGCTGTACGGTGCCTACGGCCATGCCGAGGACAAGATGCTCCGGCCGTATGGCCAGCGCAACGGCGGAGCCCGCCGGCAACGCGCTGGGCAGTGAAACCGGCCCGACCGGCGTGCCGACAGTGCTTGTCAGGTCCCCGGCCTCCGTGACTGTGCCGGCAAGGATCGTGCTCTCGCCCATGAAGGTGGCGGAAAAGCGCGTCGCCGGCCGCGCATAGACGCGCTCGGGCGGGCCTTCGTCCTCGATGCGCCCGTCATTCATCACCACGCAATGGTCGGCCAGCGCCATTGCCTCTTCCTGGTCGTGGGTGACGTGAATGAAGGCGGTGCCGACGCGCTTCTGGATTGCCTTCAATTCGTCCTGCATCTGCCGGCGCAATTTGAGGTCGAGCGCGCCGAGCGGCTCGTCGAGCAGAAGCACCGCCGGCTCGATCACCAGCGCACGCGCCAGGGCCACGCGCTGCCGCTGGCCGCCGGAAAGCTGATGCGGTTTCTTGTCGAAGGCTGCGGCCAGTCCAACCAGCGCCAGCGCCTCGCGTGCCTTTGCCGCCCGTGTGGCGCCGTCGACGCCCTGCATGCGCAGGCCGAAACCGACATTGCCGCCGACGCTCATATGCGGAAACAGCGCGTAGTCCTGGAACACCGTCGTCGTCGGGCGCTTGGCCGGCGGCACGGACGTGCAGTCCTCGCCACGGATGAACACCTTGCCTTCGCTGGGCGTGACGAAGCCGCCCAGAATGGACAGCAGCGTCGTCTTGCCGGAGCCCGAGGGTCCGAGCAGGATCGTGTAGCTGCCGGGCTCGATCTGCAACGACACGTTCTTCAGCACCGTGTGCTGGCCGAAGCGGTGCGAGACGGAGCTTATATCGACCAAAGGCGCGGTCATGCCTTTCTCCTTCGCAGCAATGTCAGTTCGAACAGCACCACCAGCACGATGGAGACGGCGAAGACCAGCGAGCCGACCGCGTTGGTCTTGGGATTGAGGCCGGAACGCAGCAGGTTCCAGATTTCGACAGGCAAGGTGGTGTCGAAACGGGTCAAAAGGAAGGAAATGACGAACTCGTCCCACGAGAAGGTCATCGACAGGAAGAAGCCGGCGAAGATGGCAGGCGCCATGACCGGCATGGTGATCAGCAGCAGCACCTTCCATTCCGGCGCGCCGAGGTCGCGCGCGGCGCGCTCGATGTTGATCTGGTGGTCGCCCATCTGGCTGTAGATGATGGCAAAGCACAGCGGCAGGTTGATCACGACATGGCCGATGCCGGCGGCCAGCAGCGACTTCGGCACGCCGGCCCAGTTGAACAGCACCAGGAGCCCCATGCCGATGATGAGGTAGCTGACCGTCAGCGGCAGGGTGATCAGCCCGCGCAGCAGGCCGGAGCCGGGTAGGACAAAGCGCGCAAAACCCCAGGCGGAGAGGAAGCCGAGCGTGACGGCGGCGAGCGACGAGATGGACGCGACCAGCAGCGAATTGACCAGCGCCGAGGTCAGCCTGACGTCAGAGAGAACCGCGTCGTACCAGCGCAGCGACGGGCCGGTGAAGGGCGGGATTGGAAACGACGTCGCCTGCAGCGAAAACAGAACGAGCACGACCACGGGCAGAAAGATGAAGCCGTAGATCAGGACGGCGTAGAGCCAGGAGGCTATGCGGACGATCCTGCGCATCTCAGGCCCGCTCGATCTTCAGCCAGCGGGCGCAGGCGAGGTAGGCGATGGTGACCACCGCCATCAGGATGATCGACAGCGCCGAGGCCAGCGGAAAATCGCCGCGCCGGCCGATCTGCATCATCACCAGCTGCGGCATCAGAAGCTCGTTGTTGCCGCCCAGGATCTGCGGCGTGATGTAGTCGCCGATGCACAGCACGAAGGTGAGGAAGGCGCCGACCATGATGCCGGGCAAGGTCAGCGGCAGCACGACATGCAAGAAAGTGCGCACCGGCCCGGCGCCGAGGTCGGCGGCGGCCTTGCGGTAGCTCGGACTGAGCTGCTTGAGATTGGCGAAGATGGTCAGCGTCAACAGCATGACGAAAAAATGCACGAAACCGGTGACGGTGGCGAAGCGCGTGTTGGCCAACTGCACCGGTTCGCTGAACAGGCCCGAGCCGGTCAGCGCGCGGTTGATCACACCGTTCTGCGCCAGCACCAGCAGCCAGGAGTAGGAGCGCACGACATAGGAGGTCCAGAACGGCAGCACGGCCAGCATCAGCGCCAGCCGCTGCCAGCGTTCCGGCACCTGTTCGGCCAGGATCCAGGCAAAGGGATAGGCGAGCAGCACCGAGACGACGGTGACGATCGCGGTGACCTGCAGCGAGTTCACCATCGCCTGCCAGTAGGAAGGGTTGGTGAAGAACTGGCTGTAGTTGGACGCCGTGAAGCCGCCGCCCTCATGCGCCGTGAGGCTGGAAAACCCCATGGCGATGAAGGGCAGCACGAAGAACAGCAGCGTCCAGCCGAGCGCCGGCGTCACCAGCGCCCAGGGCAAAGCACGCCCGTTGCTTCCAATTGACTTCATCAGCCGCAATCGCTCATTTCGCCTGCAGCATTTCGGTCCACATGTCCTGCATCTTCTTGTCGAGATCGGCGTTCGGCGCCGGATAGGCCTGGGCGCGTGCCAGGAAGCCCGGCTGCTCGTCGAAGCGCAGGATATTTTTCTGCTCGTCGGTCAGCGCCGCCTTGGTATTCGCCGGCATGCCCCAGTAGCAGGACGAGGTAGCGAGCCGCGCCTGGCCTTCCGGGCTCATGATGTACTGGATGAATTTCAGCGCCATGTCCTTGTTTTTGGAATCCTTGAACATGGCCAGCGACTGCGACCATAGAACCGCGCCTTCCCTAGGAATCGAGAAGTCCAGCGCCGGGTTCTCCTTGGCCAGCCCCGCCGTCACCCATTCGCCGCCGCCGACCAGTATGTCGACCTCGCCGGTCGCCAGCGCCGTCTGGCTGGCGGTCACTTCGCCGACCAGCTTGGCATTGGCCTTCATCTTGAGAAGCTCGTCCTTGAGGGCGGGCAGGTCGGCTTCAGTGAGATCGGCCGTCTTCTTGCCGATGGCGAGTGCCGCCATGCCGATGACCGGCAGATAGTAGTCGTAGATGGCGACCTTGCCCTTGTACTTGTCGCCGGTCAGCGCTGCCATCGACTGCATGTCGGCCGGATCGACCTTGGTCTTATTGTAGCCGATCGTGTTGTAGCCGAACTTTTCGGTGATGCCGTAGCGCTTGCCGCCGACGACGGTGGAGCCGTCCATCTTCACCTGCGGAAACAGATCGGCCAGCGGCAATTTGTCTTCCGGCAACGGCTCGAACAGGCCCTTCTCGACGCCGCGCGGTATGTCGATGCTATCGATCACCATCACGTCCCAGTCGCCCGGCTGCGACTGTTCGACGATGGCCAGTCCGGCGCCGGTGCCCTCGAACTCCTTGACGTTGACCTTGACGCCATTGGCCTCCTCGAACGGCTGCAGCAGTGCGGGATCGGCATGATCGCACCAGATCAGCGCGTTGAGATCGGCTGCCTGGGCAGCGCTGCCGGCTCCGAGCAGCAGCGCGGTGGCGGCGCACGCCGCATGCATATGGCTCTTCAGAATGGAAAGCGGATTCCTGGATGCAGGTTTAGCGGACATCGAGTGTTCTCCCTTGCCTTTGTGGCTTCTTGCAAAAAATTGAACCAATTCTAAAATTGAGTCAATTCTGTTTTTATGGCAAGAGGCCGGGATGAGCGGATTGCGGGCAAGGCAAAAGGCGGATCGGCACCGGCGCATCATCGAGGCGGCGGCGGAACTGTTTCGCGAGGCCGGCTATGAGGGCGCCAAGATCGAGGCGATAGCCGCCCAGGCCGAGGTCTCGGTCGGCACCATCTACAATTACTATGAGAATAAGGGCGACATCCTCGGCGCCATCGTCTCGCTGGAGGTCAACGAGGTGCTCAATGCCGGGCAGGGCGTCGTCGCCAGGCCGCCGGCCAATGTCGGCGATGCGCTGGACACGCTGATCGGCATCTACATCGAGCACTCGCTGCACTATCTCAGCAAGGAGATGTGGCGGCAGGCAATGGCGATCTCGACGCAATTGCCCGACAGCCCGTTCGGTCAGGCTTACACCGGGCTCGACCGCGCGCTGACCGAACAGATCCGCGCCCTGATCGCCCGCCTGCAGACGCTTGGCTTGGTGCGGCAGGACATCGACGGGGCAGCACTCGGCGAACTGATCTTCAACAACATGAACATGATGTTCATCGAGTTCGTGAAGCGCGACGCGGCGAAGATCCCGGAGCTGCGCGCGGCGGTACGCAGGCAGAATAGAATACTGGTGGCGGCGATCGGGGCGTGAAAGAGTCAGGAGCAGACAGGAGAAATCGTCGCTTCGGCATAAAACCTGGTTTCAGACGAGGCTCACCTCTTGAGTTGAGTTTGAAATCTGATACAACTTAGAAGGGCATAAATAGGGGAGAGGGGTAAATGGGGTCGTTTTCCATCTGGCATTGGGCAATCGTGCTGCTGTTGATCGGCGCGCCTGTTTTCTTTGCTGTTCGATCAGCCACGAAGCCGTCACAGAATCCTGAGACTCTTGTAGGCATCGGTGGCTGGTTGATGCTGCTGGCGATCGGCCAAGCATTGTCACCGCTGCGCACACTTCTCGTATTGGGTTCCTCGAGCGAGGGCTACAACCAACTCATGCTGGTGCCGAATGGACCCATGGTAGTCTATGGTGAGGTTGCTTTGCTGCTGGCATTTCTGGTGCTTCAACTGGTGGTGCTGGTTGCCATGCTGAGGCGGAGCTCTTGGTTCAAGCAGTTGTTTCTCATCCAGTGGCTTGCAATCCCGGTGGTTTTCATCCTGGACGCTGCCTGGGTTTCCGCTGCTCTCGGGGTTGCGGTCGGGCAAGTGATCACCGGAGGCGCGCTTGCGGCGCCGATAGTCTCGTTTGTCCTTACCGGACTCTGGGTCGCTTACGTCTACAAATCCGTCAGGGTACGCAACACGTTCACCAGGGTTGGGGTATCCGCCCAAATTGCGAGCGCGTCATAGGATATCGGGGCGCCCGGAAGGCTCTGGCTCTCGGGTAGTCGTCGATCGGAGCTGGTGCCCCCGGACGGAATCGAACCGCCGACCTTCGGTTTACAAAACCGCTGCTCTACCAGCTGAGCTACAAGGGCACGGCGCTCCGGTTAGCATATTTGTTGCGCCAGTAAAGACAAAACTCCGTTTTACCCGGCATGTCGCATGGGCTGTCGGGGGAGGGCATCCTGAAAAGCGCCTGATTGCTTCCTACATATGGAAACGGTGCAATCGCTTCGAGCAGGGGTGCCGCATGATCAGATTTGTCATCATTCTCCCGATCATCTTCGTGGCCTGGATGCTGTTGGTGAAGATCATCAGCGATGTGAAGAAGGCCAATGTCGACTGGACCGGCGTCACCACCATCATCGGCTTCATCGCGCTCGCCTTCTGGCTGCGCCATGTCACGGGGATGTGAAAAGAGCGAGTAGCGAATAGCGAATAGCGAATAGTACGTGGCGTTCCTGGCTTTCCCTTCTCGCCACTCGCTACTCACTATTCGCTCCTTCTGATTTCCCCTTTCGAACTCGCCGCCAGCACGAATTCGCCGGGCGAACCAAGCCGTTCCAGAAAAATCGAAAAAGGATTCGAACCTTTTTCCTTGCCGCGACGACAGATGATCAAGAGGCGGATGGATCGCCTCGGTCAACGAAGCAAGGAGATCGTCATGTTCACACGCACACTCGTTTCCGGCGTCATCGCCACCGCCGTCGCCGCCAGCACGCTGCTCGGCACCGTCCAGCCTTCGGCCGCCCACAGCCATCACCACAACCGCGAAATCGGCATCGGCATTGCCGCAGGCGTCGGCGGTTTCGTGCTGGGCAGCCTGCTCTCCCAGCAGCCCCGGACCGTCTATGTCGACGAAGACGGCGGCTCATGGCACGTCCGCCGCTGCTACGATCGCTACGCCAGCTACGACGTCGACTCCGACACCTATATCGGTCACGACGGCTACCGCCACTACTGCCGTCTCTGAGAGGATGTGGCGTTTCAATCAGCCAGAAGAGGGGCGTCCCCACCGCCCCTTTTTGCTGTTGGGGACAAGGCTCTTGTCGAATTGATCGACAGGCAATGTTGGCGCCGCCCCTCATCTGCCTGCCGGCATCTTCTCCCCGTAAAACAGGGAGAAGGACGCTAGCCGCGGCACTCCGCACTTTTTCGCAGCGTTGGAGATTGGCGAAATCGTTTAGACATCGTCCTTCTCCCCGTCACTATACGGGGAGAAGATGCCGGCAGGCAGATGAGGGGCAGCGCGAACCTCAAGCGACTGCCTCCGACAGCCGGCCTCGCAAAGCGGCCCGCGGCGTCCGGCGTGGTGATCTTGGCGCGTGACTACGTGAAGTTGCCCTTCGTGGTTGTAGAGGCCTCGCTATCATCAGATCGCCTTCACCCCGCCGATCATCCTTGTCACCTCGGCCGCGGCGTCGCGCACCAGCGGCCCGATCTCGGCCAGCCGTTCCGGCGTCACCCGCACGGTCGGCCCGGAGACCGACACGCCACCGATCGGCTCGCCGAATTCGTTGAAGATAGCCGCCGCCACGCAGCGCATGCCGGGGTGCCGCTCTTCGTCATCGACCGACCAGCCCCGCAGCTTGATTCGTGCCAAATCGTGGGCCAGCGCCGAAATGTCGGACAGCGTCCTGTCGGTGAAGCGCTGCAGGCCGGCCTTGCGCAGGATGGTTCCGACGCGCTCCGGCTCGAGATGGGCCAGCACCGCCTTGCCGATGCCGGACGCATGGAACGGGCTGCGCGTGCCCGGCCGGAAGAAGGCGCGGATCGCCTGATGCGTCTCGACCTGGCTGACGAAGACGACGCAATCATCCTCGGCGACGCCGAGATTGGCGGTCTCGCCTGACCTCTCCATCAACTCCTGCATGACGACGCGGGCGCGGTCGACCAGTTTGCGGCGGCGCAGGAACGCCGCGCCCATGCGGTAGGTCTCGACGCCGATCGACCACAGCTGGTCGCTGGTGTCGAATTCGACCATGCCGTGGTTTTGCAGCGTCGTCAGCATGCGGTAGGCGGTCGAGGCGGCCAAGCCGCTCTGCGCCGATATCTCGCTCAGCGAGAGGCCGCTGCCCTCCGCGACGATGGCCAGGATGCGCAGCGCCCGATCGAGCGACTGCACCGAACTGGCCTCCGATGGCCCGTTGAAAGCGCGCGGCCGGCCGCGGGGGCGTTTTTCGGTCGTTTCCATGGCGCCATTCTCAGCCGATTTCGCCAAACGGGCAATGAAAAAGTTTTTCATCCGATCGAAGGGGTGAATTCCTGGAAAACAAAATATCCAATAAAATCAAGGGATAGGAGCCGTATTCTAGAAATGAAAAAATATTCTGAAAAAATTGAAAAATAGCCTGCTTGCTGACATCCTTGGCCAAGCCAACAACGACAAACCCTATGGAGGACTGGAAATGGCCAGGATGCGCGCTGTCGATGCCGCGGTTCTCGTTCTCGAAAAGGAAGGCATCTCCTGCGCTTTCGGCGTGCCGGGCGCGGCGATCAACCCGTTCTATTCGGCGATGAAGGCGAGGGGCACCATCCGCCACGTTCTTGCCCGTCACGTCGAGGGCGCCTCGCACATGGCGGAAGGCTATACCCGCGCCAAGGCTGGCAATATCGGCCTGTGCATCGGCACCTCCGGTCCGGCCGGCACCGACATGATCACCGGGCTCTATTCGGCGGCCGCGGATTCCATTCCGATCCTGTGCATAACCGGCCAGGCGCCACGTGCGCGGCTGAACAAGGAGGATTTCCAGGCCGTCGACATATCAGCCATTGCCGCGCCGGTCGCCAAATGGGCAGTCACCGTCATGGAGCCCTATCTGGTGCCGATGGCGCTGCAGAAGGCATTTCATCTGATGCGCTCGTCGCGGCCCGGCCCGGTGCTGATCGACCTGCCGGTCGACGTTCAGCTGGCCGAGATTGAATTCGACATCGATGCCTATGAGCCGCTGATGCCGTTCAAGCCGGCCATGACGCGCGTGCAGGCCGAAAAGGCGCTGACTATGCTCAACGCCGCGGAAAAGCCGCTTATCGTCGCCGGCGGCGGCATCATCAACGCCGATGCGTCGGATCTGCTCATCGAATTCGCCGAGATTTCAGGCGTGCCGGTCATCCCGACCTTGATGGGCTGGGGCGCGATACCCGACGACCACCGGCTGATGGCCGGCATGTGCGGGCTGCAGACCTCGCACCGCTATGGCAATGCGACGATGCTGGAGGCCGACTTCGTCTTCGGCATTGGCAACCGCTGGGCCAACCGTCACACCGGCTCGGTCGACGTCTACACCAAGGGCAAAAAATTCGTCCATGTCGACATCGAGCCCACCCAGATCGGCCGCGTCTTCGCGCCAGACCTCGGCGTCGTGTCGGATGCGGGTGCGGCACTGAAGATGCTGCTCGACGTCGCCACCGAATGGAAGACGGCCGGAAAGCTTCGCGATTGGTCCGGCTGGGCGAAGGAGTGCCAGGCTCGCAAGAAGACGATGAAGCGCAAGACACATTTCGACCAGGTGCCGCTGAAGCCGCAGCGCGTCTACGAGGAGATGAACAAGGCGTTCGGCCGCGACGTCACCTATGTCACAACGATCGGCCTGTCGCAGATCGCCGGCGCGCAGTTCCTGCATGTCTACAAGCCGCGCAACTGGATCAATTGCGGCCAGGCCGGCCCGCTCGGCTGGACCTTGCCGGCGGCGCTTGGCGTTCGCGCCGCCGATCCCGACCGCACCATCGTGGCGCTGTCTGGCGACTATGATTTCCAGTTCATGATCGAGGAACTGGCCGTTGGCGCGCAGCACAAGCTGCCCTATCTCCATGTCGTCGTGAACAACGCCTATCTCGGGTTGATCCGCCAGGCGCAGCGCGGGTTTTCGATGGATTTCGAGGTCGATCTCGCCTTCGAGAACATCAACCGATCAGGCGATCCGGAGGCCGGCTATGGCGTCGACCACGTTGCGGTCGCCGAAGCGATGGGCTGCAAGGCGGTCAGAGTGCGCAAGCCCGAGGAATTCGCCGCCGCCTTCAAGGAGGCCCAGCGGCTGATGAAAGAACACCGGGTGCCGGTCGTGCTCGAATTCATCCTCGAACGCGTCACCAACATCTCCATGGGCACCGAGATCGACAAGATCACCGAATTCGAGGACCTTGCCGAGCATCAGGAAGACGCGCCGACCGCGATCGTCATGCTCGACTAAGAGGAGAGAAAGAATGCCGCGTTTTTCAGCCAACCTTTCGATGCTCTTTGGCGAGCATGATTTCCTCGACCGTTTCGATGCCGCCGCCCGCGCCGGTTTCAAGGGCATCGAATATATCGGCCCCTATGACCATGCGCCCGATGTCGTCGCAGCCCGGTTGAAGAAGAACGGCCTGACCCAGGTGCTTTTCAACCTGCCGGCGGGCGACTGGGGCAAGGGCGAGCGCGGCATTGCCGCTTTGCCGGACCGCGTGCCGGAATTCCGCCAGGGCATCGCCAAGGCGATCGCCTATGCGCAGGCTCTCGGCTGCCAGCAGGTCAATTGCCTGGCCGGCATCGCGCCCGCGGGGGCCGACCGCAAGGTGCTGGAGGATGTCTTTGCCGAAAACCTCGCCTTCGCGGCGGAGAAGCTGGAGCAGGCCGGCATCAGGCTGTTGATCGAGCCGATCAACACGCGCGACATTCCGGGGTTCTTCCTCACACACTCCGACCAGGCGCTTGATCTCATCGACCGTATCGGCTCGAAGAACCTGTTCCTGCAATACGACATTTATCACATGCAGATCATGGAGGGGGATCTCGCCCGTACAATCGAGGCTAACCTCAGCCGCATCGCGCATATCCAGCTTGCGGACAATCCCGGCCGTCACGAGCCGGGGACGGGCGAGATCAACTACCCCTTCCTCTACGAGCACATCGACCGCATCGGCTATTCCGGCTGGATCGGGGCGGAATACAAACCGAAGGCCGGCACGGAAGCTGGCTTGGGCTGGTTCAGGGAATTGGCTGGGCAGGGCAGCGCGGCGGCATAGCGGCTATCGCAGTAGAAGTCGCGTTCCTTCGCGCCCCCCTCTGGCCTGCCGGCCATCTCCCCCACGGGTGGGGAGATCGGCAGCTTCGGCGCCGGCCTTCGATTTTCTGACGCTCGAAAATTGGCGAAGGCAGCGATGACATCCAATCTCCCCCCTTGTGGGGGAGATGTCCGGCAGGACAGAGGGGGGCGTGACAGAGCTCGGCCTAACAAGAGACGGAGAACCACAATGGAAACCATCGGTTTCATCGGCCTCGGCATCATGGGCGCGCCGATGGCGGGGCATCTGCTGGACGCCGGCCATAAGGTCATCGCCAGCGATCATCGCTCCAAGCCGCCTGCCGATCTCGTCGCCAAGGGCCTAAAAACCACCAACGGCCATGCCGCCGTGGCCAAGGCCGCCGACATCGTCATCCTGATGGTGCCGGACACCCCGCAGGTGGCCGACGTGCTGTTCGGCGAGAACGGCGTCGCGGCCGGTCTGTCGAAGGGCAAGCTGGTCATCGACATGAGCTCGATCTCGCCGATCGAGACCAAGGTGTTCGCCAGGAAGATCAACGAACTGGGCTGCGACTATCTCGACGCGCCGGTCTCGGGCGGTGAAGTCGGCGCCAAGGCGGCGTCGCTGACCATCATGGTCGGTGGCGAGGAAAAGCCGTTCGAGCGTGCAAAACCTGTCTTCGAGAAGATGGGCAAGAACATCACGCTGGTCGGCCCGAACGGCGTCGGCCAGACCACCAAGGTGGCCAACCAGATCGTCGTCGCGCTGACCATTGAAGCTGTCGCCGAAGCGCTTGTTTTTGCTTCAAAAGCCGGCGCCGATCCGGCTAAGGTCAGGCAGGCGCTGATGGGCGGGCTGGCGGCCTCGCGCATTCTGGAAGTGCATGGCGAGCGCATGGTCAAGCGCACCTTCGCGCCGGGCTTCCGCATCGAACTGCACCAGAAGGATTTGAACCTGGCGCTGGAGGGCGCCAAAGCGCTCGGCGTGTCGCTGCCCAACACCTCGACGACCCAGCAGCTGTTCAACTCCTGCGCCGCCAATGGGGGCGCCAGGGAAGATCATTCGGCTCTGGTCAGGGCGCTGGAGCGGATGGCCGCGCATGAGGTAGGTTAGAAGCGAATAGCGAGTAGGGAATAGCGAATAGGGATTGCAGCCACGGATAGCCGGGATTCGACTTTCGCTACTCGCTACTCGCTACTCGCTACTCGCTACTCGCTACTCGCTACTCGCTAAGAACTTCCGCGCCACATAGAGACTGATCGCCGCGGCATTCGATACGTTGAGCGAATGGATCGGGCCGGGCATGTCGAGCCGCGCCAGCGTCGTCACCGTCTCGCGCGTCTTCTGGCGCAGCCCCTTGCCTTCGGCGCCCAGCACCAGGGCGATCTTTTCTCCGGCAAAGCTCTTTTCGAGTTCCGCTGGGCCGTCCGAATCAAGGCCGATGGTGCGGAAGCCGGCTTCGTGCAGCTGGCCGAGCGCGTCGGCGAGGTTCTTCACCTCGATCTGGTCGATGTGCTCCAGCGCGCCGGAGGCGGATTTCGCCAGCACGCCCGATTCCTGCGGGCTGTGGCGCGCCGTGGTGATCAGCGCGCCGGCGCCGAAGGCGACCGCCGAGCGCAGGATGGCGCCGACATTGTGCGGGTCGGTGACCTGGTCGAGCACCAGCACCAGCTTGGCATCACCAAGTGCATCAAGCCGCATCGGTCTCAGCGGCTCGGCCTCGATCAGCACACCCTGATGCACGGCGTCCGAGCCGGTGATCTTGTCGATGTCCCTGGGCTCGACCAGTTCCGCCTTGAAGGGCAGGGCGGCGAGATCGGCGATTTCCAGCCGTTCGGCCGCATTGCGCGTCACCAGCATCTTCCGGATCTTGCGGCGCGGATTGTCGAGTGCCGCCCGCACCGTGTGCAAGCCATAGAGCCGCACCAGGCCGTCCGCGGCATTTTCGCCCGGCGGAACCGGCTGTCGGGGCCTGAACACCGGCGCGCCGCCGCTTTTCTCGTCGCGATAGGCGCGGCGCAGCTTGGCGTAGTGGGTGTCTTTGGGCGTCTTGGAATTGCTGTCGTTGCTCATAACCGGCTTCTATAACCGTGTCGCGCGGCAATGGATACTGCCGCATCGAACGGCTTGCCGGATGGCGGACGAAATTCAGCGCGTTTTGACGGGATCTTGCGGTTGACAGTTTTGGGCGGTGCCGCCATAAGGCGCTTCGCGGAAGGCTGCTGAGGCGGTCACGACGCGTTGATGCCTCGTTGCATGGCTCCGGCGGCAGACTGGAGAGGTGCCCGAGTGGTTAAAGGGGACGGACTGTAAATCCGTTGGCTATGCCTACGTTGGTTCAAATCCAACCCTCTCCACCACTGCCGGCCCGGAAGCCCTGAAACGCGAAGCATCGAACCGAAAAGTGCGTGGCGCTTTTCGGGTTGGCCCGCACTTCCTGAAATCCGATACTTCACTGAAAGCCGCGGATCGCCAGCTTCAATCCGACAGGGTTCAGTTCGCTGCGTTGATCGACTTCGCCAGCTCTTCGAGCTTCCTGGGATCGTTGCCGTGACGGCGCACCAGTTCGCGGGCCTGGTTTGACGGCAAATCGGCCGTGACGGCCAGCTGTCGCACCCGGTCGTCGATGGCAACCTGCGGCAAGGTGTGGTCGGAATCTGCTGCCTTGTCCTTCATGGCGGTTCTCCTCGATCGCTGTCCAAGACAACGGCTTGAAAATCGGACAGGTTCCGAAAGATCTGCAAAACGCGAGCGCCGATGCCTCGTCGCGACCACCGGCCATGCGGGATCCCGACTCTGCCCAATCCCGACGAGAATGAAGAGCCTCCGGTCCACGCCACAGGATCGACATGAAGGCCTTATGTGCAGGAGAAATTCAATGCCTGAGATCCGTTCTCCTCGTCTCGCTGTTCTCATTGACGCCGACAACGCGTCGTCCAAGATCGCGGATGGCCTGTTCGAAGAGATCGCCAAGCTCGGCGAGGCAAGCGTCCGCCGCATATATGGCGACTTCTCCGGTGTCCGTTCCAAAGGCTGGGCCGACATCCTCTCGAAGCATGCCATCATCCCACAACAACAGTTTGCCTACACAACGGGAAAGAATGCATCGGACATCACCCTGGTGATCGATGCAATGGACCTGCTTCACAGCGGCCGCTTCGACGGTTTCTGCCTGGTTTCGTCGGATAGCGATTTCACTCGTCTCGCGGCACGTATCCGCGAGCAGGGGATCGACGTGTTTGGCTTCGGCGAGCAGAAGACCCCGGAGAGTTTTCGCCAGGCCTGCCGCAAATTCGTCTACACGGAGAACCTGCTTGCAACGACGCATGCCAATAGCGGGGACACAAGCCGGGCCGCGAACCCGCTTCAGTCTCCCAGCGCCGCTACGCCTATCATTTCGAAAGTCATCGCGCAGATGGAGAGCGAGGACGGTTGGGTCCCACTCGGTGCTGTCGGCACGCAACTCGCCAACCTGGCCTCGGACTTCGATCCGCGAACCTTCGGGTTTAGGAAACTAAGTGATCTCGTGCGGAAAACGAATTCTTTCGAGATTGACCATCCCGAAGGTGGATCGTTGCGAATTCGTATAAAGCCGGCGGCAGCCAGGCAGGCGAGGTCGAAAGCTCGCCGATAAGCGGGTGTTGTGGTCGATCGTTCGTTCGCAACGAAGCGCCGCCGCCCGTGCCAACGGCGCTTTCGCCTTCAATCCCTGTCGGACAGCACCGCGACGCCGAAGAGCGCCGCCTTCTTGGTGATCAGTCCTTCCAGATCCGCGTCCGAGCGCTCCGTCCCCGTACGTTCCCGCAGCGCGGCGATTGCTGCCTTCATCGACAGCAACGCGTTGCATCGCTCGTTCAGGAGTTGGTCGACAGCCGCGGCCACGTCGCACGTCTCAACATGCGGCAACATTGAACTGGCTCCTTTCCTATCGGGCGGTACGCCTGCTGTCTCGAGGAACGGCGGGCTTGCCGTCAGTCAATAACCTTCACAATCTTGCGTGTGCCCGGGTCGACCAGCACTGTGTGATCGCCGACGACGACATATTTGTATTTGACATCGGGAACATCGATCGACCGAAGTTCGACCGTGTCGGGCAAAGCGGAACCGACACTGAGTTCCAACCCGAGAAGATTGATCGATGCCAGCGGATGCTTGTGCACATATTCGCGGATGACCGTCTGCTGTTCGGGCGTGATAATCACCTCGTCCGCGATGGCCACGCCGATGCCGGCGAGCAGAATAAGCCCGGCGGCGGCAGGAATCAGATGACTTCTCATCGTCTTCTCCTATTCCTGGAAGGGAAGATCCGCCGTTCATTGCTTGGCAAACGGCGAACCCTTCTTTTCAACGTTCACCGAGCTCTCTTGTTCCATGAGCGACGACTAATTGACCGGCTGTTGAGGCACCGTAGCGGCCGGGCGAAGCAGCCGACATGAATCGGGTTGTGACGCGTGAAGTCGCGTGACCAAGCCGGCGCGGCGGCGTCGGATTCGTATAATGGGATTTCTGGGGCAGTATTCAGCCTAGCCGTCGGCGAGCCAATCATGGAGGCTGCGGGCGAAGCTTCGCGGCGCGACGAGATCGCACGAGGTCTCGCCGGTTCGAAGCAAGAGTACCGGCACATGGTGGAAGGATGTCTGCACGGCCCGGCCCGGAGCGCTGGTCGGCGCATGCCAGTCGACGGCGATGCAGGTGGAGAGAACGCTTGCGATGTCGGCCCCGGCCAGGCTGAACCGCACGCGACCTTCGCCAAGGCAAACCGAACAGCCGAGATCCGGATCTATGGCAAGGGACGGCGCTTGCGCCCCATCGTCGAGCGCAAGCCAGAGACGGCGCGGTGCAACGCGGATGATGAGAAGGTTCTTGTGACGAACCGTCTCTCCGACCGAGGCGGGGAGTCCTGTGCCGAGCGCTGCCGAGAGGCTCGATTCGAATTGGCCCAGCGTTCCGTCCCATGCCTCGACCTGGATGAGCGGGCAATCGGCCACGGACAGGCTGAAATCCGGGCTAGCCATGCAGCCGTTCTCCTTGCGGATCGAGGAATACCGGCGAGACGATGCGGGCACGCACCGTTTCGGCCTTCATGGGATAGACGGCCACGACCTCGCTTCCCTCTGTCGCGACATCGCCGGCAAGCAGCGCCAGCCCAACATAGCGGCCGCGTTCGGGGCTGAAGGTGACGGAGGTGATGCGCCCGCTTCCGTGGCCGTGAGCTTTCTCGCCTGGCAGGAACAGTATGGCGCCACCGCGCAGGCGCTTTCCGTCCTCGATGCATTCCAGCCCGACCAGGCGTTGCCGGTCAGGCGCCAGCAGAGCAGGGCGCCGCCGCAGCACATCGCCAACGAAGCCGCTGCGCTTGCCGACCATGCGGCCAAGGCCGAGATCGTCGAGCGTCGTGCGCCCATCGATTTCGGGCCCCGCGACGTGGCCCTTCTCGACACGCAGCGCACCAAGTGCCTCGACGCCGTAGGGCTTCAGGTCGAACGGCCTGCCGGCTTCGAGCAAGTGGCTCCAGAGCCGTTCACCGGCAGTTGCGCCGACATAGATTTCATAAGCCCGCTCGCCTGAATAGCTGAGGCGCAGGATGCGCAGCGCTCGACCTTTCCATTCCCTCTCTTGCGCGCCCATATGCGGCAGCGCTTCGTTCGAAACGTCGAGCGACGGAAACGCCGCCGCCAGGATCGCGCGGCTCTTCGGTCCGGCGACGGACATCGCCGCCCATTCATCGCTCACCGAGGTGACGGCGACGCGCAGTTCCGGCCATGCGGCGTCGAGCAGGAACTCCAGCCGCGACAGCACGTCGGCGGCCTTGGCGGTCGACGTGGTCATGAAGAACCGGTTTTCCGCCAGCCGCGTCGTGGTGCCGTCGTCGAAGACAATGCCGTCGTCGCGCAGCATGACGCCGTAGCGGGCACGGCCGACTTGCAGCTTGGCGAAGCCATTGGCGTAGACACGGTCGAGGAACGTGGCGGCGTCCGGACCCTGGACGTCGATCTTGCCGAGGGTGGAGATGTCCATCAGGCCAGCGGCCTGGCGCACATTGCGCATTTCGGCGACGTAGGCTTCGTTCACATCGGCGCCGGACTGATTGTAAAACCAGGGCCGCATCCAGAGGCCGACTTCCAGCATGTCGGCGCCGTTCGCCAGATGCCAGTCGTGCATCGGCGTGCGGCGGAATGGCTTGAAATGATGGCCGGTGGCGCGGCCGGCAAGCGCACCGATGGCGACCGGCGTGAAGGGCGGGCGGAAGGTCGTGGTGCCGGTCTCGGGAACCGTTGAGCGACGCAGGGCGGCCATCGCCGAAAGCGCCTGGAAATTGCTGGTCTTGCCCTGGTCGGTACCCATGCCGAGCGTTGTGTAGCGTTTCAGGTGCTCAACCGATTCATAGCCTTCGCGATGGGCGAGTTCGATGTCCTTTGTCGTCACGTCCATCTGGAAATCGACAAAGGCTTTTCCGCGTTGGGCGGACGGGACGTCGCGAAGCATGGTCGTGACGGTTTCGCCCAGATCGAGCTTTGAAGGAGCTGGTGCCGGCGCCGATTTGCCACAGAAGGATGCCGCTTCGATGCCGGCGCGATGACCATCCTGGATGGCGTCGGCCGCCGCATAGTTTCCCATCATCGCGCCGGCGCCGAACCGGTTGGCTGGAAAGGCGCCTGGCACGAAGCCGTCGATGTCTTCGCGATATCGAGGCTTGATGCCCAGATGCGAAGTCAGGTGCACGGTCGGCGACCATCCGCCGGACATGCAGACCAGATCGCAGGCGGCCTCGGATTGGCCGTCCGGTCCGGCGAGTGTCGCGCCCCTGACGGCACGGCCGCCATGCAGGTCGACAATGCGTGTCGCGACTCGCATCGTGACGCCGAGCCGTGCGGCTTCCGCGACAAGTGCTGTGGGCGGTGCGGCGCGCGGATCGGCTACCGTCACCTCCGCGCCGGCTGCGGCGTAGTCGAAGGCGGTGCGCCAGGCGCTGTCATCGGCAGCAGTGACGATGACTTTCCTGCCCGGCAGAAGGGCGAAGCGGTTGAGGTAGGTCCGGGCGGCCGAGGCAAGCATGACGCCGGGCCGGTCGTTATTCGCAAACACCATCGGACGCTCGATGGCGCCGGTGGCGAAAACGATCGAGCGGGCGCGAAGCATGGTGACTGTTTGCCGAGCTTCGCCGGTTCGCGGCGGGCCGACCTGGTCGCGTTGTTCGACCAGGCCTATGACATCGCCGTCATAGATACCGAAAGCGCTGGTCCGCTTCATCAACGTGACGGTCTCGAAGCTTTTCAGTTCGGCTTCGACCTGGCTCAACCATGAGGCCGCCGTGCCGTCGGACCGTTCAGCCAGAAGCTGACCACCGAGAAGGAAATCCTGCTCGATCAGCGTGACCCGCGCGCCGGCCGCGGCGGCTGCCCGTGCCGCCGACAACCCGGCCGGACCACCACCGACAATTGCGATATCGGCAAAGGCATGACGGACGACGTAGCGATCGGGATCCGGCTCGGTGCCGGCTCTGCCGAGGCCAGCCGCCTTGCGAATGGAGTGCTCGTAGACCTTCCAGGCGCGCCGCGTCGGGCCCATGAAGGTCTTGTAGTAGAAGCCGGCCGAAAGAAACGGCGCGAACAGGCCATTGACGCTTTGCACGTCGAAGGCGAGCGACGGCCAGCGGTTCTGGCTTTCCGCGACCATGCCGTCGTCAAGCTCCAGCGTCGTCGCCGGCAAGTTCGGCTCGCGCCTGCCCGCTGTCCCCAGCGTGACCAGTGCGTTCGGCTCCTCCGGCCCGGCGGAAAGAATGCCACGCGGACGATGATATTTGAAGCTGCGCCCGACCAGGGTGGCACCGTTGGCAAGCAGCGCGGATGCGAGCGTGTCACCACGATATCCGGCCATCTTTTGGCCGTCGAAGCTGAATTCGACGGGATAAGAGCGGTCGATGCGACCGCCGCCTGGTAGCCGCTTGTTCTGGACGTTCATTCTTGCGATGTCCTGGCGAAGGTGACCGAAGAAACGACGTGGTTGCGCGTGTCGCGCTCGACCACCAGCCACTGGCGGCAGCCGATCACGTGCTGCCAGAATTCGCGGTGGAGGCCTGCCGGATTTTCCCGGACATAGACATAGGCATACCAGGCCTCCGGATCGGGATCGTCATGGGCCGGACGCCGGACGGAAGCATCGCCGCCATAGCGGAACTCGTCATGGTCGCGCGGACCGCAGCAAGGGCATTCGATGCGCAGCATTTTTTTCCCGCCTCCTATTGCAGCCAGGCGGAGGGACCGACGCCGGCTTCGTCCAGCGTATGGCCGGTCCGGAAACGGTCGAGCCCGTAGCCCGCGATCAACGGATGCGGCTTGCCGGTGGCGATCGTGTGGGCGAAGCACCAGCCGGAAGCCGGCGTCGCCTTGAAGCCGCCATAGCACCAGCCTCCGTTGAGATAGAGACCGTCGATCTGCGTCGGGCAGATGATCGGGCTGGCATCCGGGGTCATGTCCATGACGCCGCCCCAATGACGCAGCAGACGGATGCGCGAGATGCACGGCATCAAGGCGATCGCCGCCTCGGCCACCTCGCGCACGACGCCGAGATTGCCCCGCTGGGCGTAGGAATTGTAGCCGTCGAGATTGCCGCCGAAGACCAGCCCGCCCTTATCCGACTGGCTGACATAGAAATGATCGGCGCCGTAGGCGACGACATGGTCGACCAGCGGCTTCAACGGTTCGGTGACGAAGGCCTGCAGGACATGGCTTTCGATCGGCAGATCAAGGCCGGCCTTGGCACCGAGCACGGATGTATGGCCGGCAACGGCGAGGCCGACCTTGCCGGCGCTGATCCGGCCTTTCGTCGTCTCGACGCCGACGATCCGTTCGCCATCGCGAATGAAGTCCGTCACCTCGCAGTTCTGGATGATGTCGATGCCATGGCCATCGGCGGCGCGCGCATAGCCCCAGGCGACGGCGTCGTGCCGCGCCGTGCCCGCGCGGCCCTGGAAGATGGCGCCATGGATCGGAAAGCGGGCCGTGTCGGAAAAATCGAGATAAGGCACCAGCCGGCGCACGTCGTCACGATCGAGGATGTCGGCGTCGATACCGTTCAGCCGCATGATGTTGGCGCGGTGGCCGAAGCCGTCGAGCTGATCGGCCGAATGCGCGGTGACGAGCTGGCCGCGCTGCGAAAACATGACGTTGAAGTTCAGCGCGCGCGACATGCCCTCCCAGAGCTTCATTGAGAATTCGTAGAACTGGGTGTTGCCGTCGAGCAGGTAGTTGGAGCGGATGACGGTGGTGTTGCGGCCGACATTGCCGCCACCGATGTAGCCTTTTTCGAGCACGGCGACATTGCGGATGCCATGGTTTTCGGCGAGGTAGAAAGCGGTGGCGAGGCCGTGGCCGCCGCCGCCGATGACGATCACATCGTAGGACGGTTTGGGCTCCGCCGCCCGCCAGGCGCGCTGCCAGTTCTTCTGGCCGGACAGCGCATTGCGGAAAATCGAGAATGCCGAGTAGCGTGCCATGCGTAGGGAGGCCTATCGAACGATCGGGCCGGTCGGCGTGCGGGTCAGCACTTCGGCGCCCGCATCGGTCAACAGCACGGTGTTGGAGATGAAGTCATCGCCACGGCCGGTGCCCATCAGCCAGGACAGGATGTGGAAGCTCATCCCGGTCTCGATCTCGAGATCGGAATCGTGCCGCAGCCCGGTCACCGAATTGCCGCCGGTCCATGATGGCGGCTGGCCGGCGCCGACAAGATAGCCGCAGTGATGGCGGCGATAGTGGGCAAGGCCGGCCTCGTCGGCGACGGCCTGCCAGGCGGCGTAGACATCGCGCGCCTTGGCCCCGGGCCGCAGCGCCTTGACGACCGCGTCGAACGCCTTGGCGGTCACTTCAGCCATTGCGGCGTCTTCGTCGCTGATGTGGCCGATGCGAACGAGCCGGCCGAGCGGCGCGTGGTAGCGCGAGATGCAGCCGGACAGTTCGACGAAGACCGGCTCGCCCGTGCGATAGATTCCGTCGCCCCAGGTCGTATGCTCCTCGCCAAGCCGCGCGGCCGGGCGGATAAACGGGCCGAAGCCCGGCGCATGGCCACCGGCGCGGATCATCGCCGAAACACATTGGGCGGCGACCTCCTGCTCGGTGGCACCGTCCGAGATCGCCGCGATCGCGGCCCCGGCGGCGGCGTCGGTTACCTTTGCGGCTTGCCGCATCAGGGCCTGTTCCTCGGCGCTCTTCACCCGCCGCATCCTGTCGACCAGACCGGAGACGTCGCTCCATCTGGCATCCACCTGCGTCTGCAGCGCCACGGCAAGCCCGTGGCTGAGCCCCGCCGTCCAATATTCGAGACCGATCCGCCTACCGGACAAGCCGAGTTCCGCGAGGACCCGCGCGGCAAGATCCGCCGCCGTTTCACTGTCGGAATGGCCACGGAACTCCGCTGCCGTCACCTGCTTCTCGATCGTCACCCTTTCCATCGAACGGGTAACCAGAACGGGCTTGCCTTCGAGCGGGACGATCAGCAGGTGAGGGGCAAAATATCCCCAGTGATCGAGCCCGGTGAGGTAGAAGACGTTCTCCGGCGAAGCGAAGACCGCCGCGTCGAGTTCGCGCTCGGCCAGTGCCGCACGGATCCTTGCAAGACGGCCGGCGATTTCGGCTTCGGAAAAGGGATTGCGGTCCATCAGGCATCCTCGTGCTTGCTGCTGCCGGCTTCGTTGCGGGCAGGGTCTCTCAACAGGTCCGGCTTCCCGCGCGCCATGGTCAGTCGATGACGATGAGTTCGCGCGCCACGTCGCAGAGGCGTTCCCCGCCGCGATCCGTGACGACGAAGGATTCCGAGATGGCGATGCCGAAATCGTCGAGCCAAACGCCGGCCATGAAGTGGAAGCACATGCCGGATTGCATTTCGGTGGTGTCGCCAGGACGAAGGCTTGCGGTGCGTTCGCCCCAATCGGGCGGGTATGCCAGCCCGACCGGATAGCCGACGCGGCTTTCTTTCTTCAGCCCGTTCTTGCGCAAGACAGCCTGCCACGCCGCTTCCACTTCTTCGGCGCTGTTGCCGGGCCGGGCCTTTTCGAGACCGGCGTCGACGCCCTCGACGATTGCCCTGGCCATATCGAGGATGGCCGCCGGCGGCTTGCCGAAATGCACGGTGCGCGTCAGCGCCGCGTGATAGCGGCGGCGCACGCCGGCAATCTCCAGGATCGCAAGGCCACTGTCCGGCAGCGGCGCGTCGGACCAGGTCAGATGCGGCGTGCTGGTGCCCTCGCCAACGGGCATCAGCGGACAGATCGCGGCATAGTCGCCGCCGGCTCCGGGCACGCCCATGATGTGCGCGTGATAGATCTCGGCGATGACGTGGTTCTGGGGAACGCCGGGCCGCATCTTGTCGATGGCGCGGTTCATGGCATGGGTGCAGATCGCACCGGCCTCGCGGATCAGCGCCAGTTCGGCTTCGGATTTGACCAGCCGCGCCCAATTGACGAGATCGTGGTTGTTGGCGAAGTGCGCGTCAGGCAATCCTTGGGTGAGATGGGCGTGGCAGCGCGCGGTGTAGTAATGCGCGTCCATCTCGACACCGATGCGAGCGGTTCCCCAGCCGCGCGAGCGGATCAGCTGGGCGAGCTCGTCATAGGGATGTTCGACGGGCTGCTGCACCAGCCGTTCCGAGAACGGCACGATGTTTTTCTCCGGTAGGCCAGTGGTCAGGCGCGCGCTGCGGGCATCTTGAGCCCTGCCGAACCAGATCGGCCGGTCCTCCTCCAGATGGATGAGCACGCACTGCGGAACATAAAACGACCATCCGTCATAGCCGGTCAGCCAGCACATGTTGGCGGGATCCTGACAGACGATGAGGTCGAAGCCAGCCTGTTCCATGCGTGCCTTCACGCCAGCCAAGCGCTGCGCATATTCCGCCTGCGTGAATGCCCCGAAATGGTTCGTGCTCGCCACCTGAATGCCCTGCCTCCTGGATATGCCTTGCGATGGGCAAAATTGCCTAAATTGTGCACAACTTGATAGGAGCTTGTTGTATGAATGTCGAATTTTCAAAGGTGTCTGTGTCTTGGCTTGCACAATGTCTAGGGCAGTTGTATACGTCTGGTCAAGCGCGTTTCAACCTCGAAGAAGGCCGCGACGCTGGGAACCATCATCAGTTGTTCAATGGGAGAAAAGCATGTTCAATTCATCGATCTCGCGCCGTATCGTCGTGAAGGCGGCGGCCTGTCTTGCTCTCGCCGCCACGTCACTGACGTCGCTGCCCGCTCATGCGGAAACCACCCTGGAGCGGGCCAAGAAGGACGGCTATATCCGCGTCGGCTTCGCCAATGAGGCGCCGTTCGGCTATGCCACGCCAGATGGCAAGTTGACTGGCGAGGCGCCCGAAGTCGCCAAGGCGGTGCTCGCCAAGATGGGCATCAAGCAGGTCGACGGCGTGCTGACCGAGTTCGGCTCGCTCATTCCTGGTCTCAAGGCCGGTCGCTTCGACATCATCGCCGCCGGCATGTTCATCACTCCCAAGCGCTGCGCCGAGATCAACTACTCCGAGCCTTCTTACGGCATCGGCGAGGCCTTGCTGGTGGCAAAGGGCAATCCGAAGGCCGTCAAGGACTTTTCGAGCTTCAAGGACAATCCCGATCTCAAGCTCGCCGTGATGGCCGGCGCGGTCGAGGGCGGCTTTGCCAAGGATGCCGGTGTCGCGGCAGGGCAGATCGTTTCCCTGCCTGACCAGTCCAGCCTCGTCGCCGCCGTCCAGTCGGGCCGTGCCGACGCCGCTGCGCTAACCGCCCTGTCTATCGCCGACATGGCCAAGAAGGCCGACGGCGTGGAATCGACGAAACCATTCGGCGAAGTTGCCGGCAAGTCGGTGAAGGGCCACGGTGGCTTCGGCTTCCGCAAGGAAGACACCGATCTGCAAGAGGCATTTAACGCCGAGCTGAAGAAATTCCTTGGCTCGCCGGAGCATATCGCACTCGTCGAGCCGCTCGGCTTCGGCAAGGACTACCTGCCGAACAAGACCACCGCCGAGCTCTGCGCCGGGAAATAGGGTCCCAACTGCTGGGCGGCGCGAAGGCGCCGCCTCTTTTTCGGAGAGGCAGATGGGAATTGGCACGCTTGTAGCGATGCTGGCGATTGCACTCACGGTCATCGGCATCCTGGCGACACAGCAGGCCTACAGCCTGTTTCTACCCGGCTTGCTGCAGGGCGCGGTCTTGACGATCGAGATCGCCATCCTCGGCAGCCTGCTCGCGATTATCATGGGTGTGCTTGCCGCGCTCGCCCGGCTCTACGGTCCGGCACCACTCCGATGGCTGGCAACGGTCTATGTCGAGATCTTCCGCGGCACCTCGGCGTTGGTGCAACTGTTCTGGCTGTTTTTCGTGCTGCCGCAATTCGGCGTCACGCTCGCCCCATTCCCGGTCGCCGTGCTGGCGCTTGGGCTGAACGTCGGCGCTTATGGATCGGAGGTCGTACGCGGCGCGATCCTGTCTGTCGCTCGCGGCCAGTGGGAGGGATGCACGGCGCTGAATATGAGCCGCGCCCAGATGCTGCGGCGAGTGATCCTGCCGCAAGCTTTTGTCGCCATGATCCCGCCCTGGGGCAATCTGTTCATCGAGCTTCTCAAATCGACGTCGCTGGTCTCTCTGATCACGCTCTCGGATCTCGCCTTCAAGGCGCAGCAGATGAACCAGAATACGTTCAAGACCATTCCGATCTTCACCCTCGTCCTGCTGATGTATCTCGTCATGTCGCTGGTCCTCACCATCGGCATGCGGCTGCTCGAAAGGCGGGCGTCGGCTGGTCTGGCGCGGGGGAAGGCAGCATGATCTGGGACTGGAACTTCACCCTCGAAATCCTGCCGGTGCTGGCGCACGCGGCAATCGTCTCGATCGAGGCGACGCTGATCGGCTTCGTGCTTGCCGCCACCCTTGGCCTGGTGCTGGCGGTCGTGCGCATCGCCGTACCGCGGACCGGCTGGACGATCTCGGTTCTGGTTGAGCTGATCCGCTCGACTCCACTGCTCATCCAGATATTTTTTATCTACTTCGTCTTCCCGAAATTCGGCCTCGTGCTCGACGCCTTCACCGCCGGCGTGCTTGCCATCGGCATCCACTACGCCGCCTATTGTTCCGAGGTCTATCGCGCCGGTTTCGACAACATCCATCGCGGCCAGTGGGAAGCCTCGATCGCGCTCAATCTGTCGGCCTGGACGACGTTTCGCGACATCATCATCCCGCAGGCGGTTCCACCGATCGTTCCGGCACTCGGCAACTATCTCGTCGCCTTGTTCAAGGAGACGCCCTTGCTTTCCGCGATCGCCGTGATGGAGCTGATGCAGACGGCCAAGATCATCGGCTCGGAAACCTTCCGCTACACCGAGCCGATCACGTTGGTCGGCCTGTTCTTCCTTGCCATGAGCCTGGTTTCAGCCGCGCTGATCCGGACTCTCGAACGCTTGCTCAACCAGAGGGCCACGCGATGACGGAACAACCGATGGTCCGTTTTGACAATGTGTCGAAACGCTATGGCACACTGACCGTCCTCGACGGGCTCAATCTTGAAATCGCGCGCGGTGAAAAGGTCTCCATCATTGGCCCTTCCGGCTCCGGCAAGACGACGGTGCTGCGCATGCTGATGACGCTGGAAACAATCAACGACGGCGTCATCTGGGTCGAAGGCGAGCCGCTGACCCATATGAAGAAGAACGGCATGCTCGTTCCCGCCGACCTTGCCCATATTCGCCGCATCAGGGCGAAGATCGGCATGGTGTTCCAATCCTTCAACCTATTCCCGCACATGACGGCGATGGCCAATTGCATTGAGGCGCCGATGACGGTGCTTGGCATGAAACGCGCGGATGCGGAGGCGCGGGCGGCCGAATTGCTGGAACTGGTAGGGCTGGCTCAGAAGAAGGACCATTACCCGTCACAGCTGTCCGGTGGCCAGCAGCAACGCGTCGCCATCGCTAGGGCACTGGCCATGCGGCCCAAGATCATGCTGTTCGACGAGGTGACGTCGGCGCTCGACCCGGAGCTTGTCGGCGAAGTGCTGCAGGTGATAAGGCAGATCGGGCGCGAGCACGATCTGACCATGCTGATGGTTACCCATCAGATGGGCTTCGCCAAGGAGTTTTCCGATCGCGTTTGCTTCTTCTACCAAGGCAAGATTTGTGAACAGGGGCCGCCAAACGAGCTATTCGGGGCGCCCAAAAATGAGCGGACACGGCAGTTCCTGCACGCTGTCCTGGAGGCTGGATGACGCTTGAAACGGATGCCGCGCCCACAGCCGTGACCCCGCGCCCGCTCTCGGCCCGGGAGCGGTTCGAGCGTATCTACCGGATCTTGCGCGACCGCATCTGCCTGCTGGACTATGCTCCGGGAAGCCGTCTCTCCGAGGAAGAACTCGCCCAGGAATTCGAGATCAGCCGGACGCCGGTTCGGCGCGTGCTGGCGCGGCTCGAATCCGAAGGTCTTGTTCAATCCGTCCATGGCGTCGGCACGATCGTCACGGACGTCGATATCGAGGAACTCCAGCAGGTTTATCATCTGAGGCTCGAGTTGGCGCTTCTGGTCGGCAAGCTGTCGCCGATCCCGCGCAAGCCGGAAGACCTCGATCGGATAAGAGCGCTTATCGCACGCTGTGACTCCGATATCCTCAACCCCGATCAGCGCGCTTTCTTGCGCCTTAACATGGATTTTTTCTACGAACTCACCGCGATGACCGGCAACCAGCCACTGCGCGAGATCAGCGAGCGCCTGTATTTTCAGGTTGCGCGGGTCGTCCTGAAGATGATGCCGCAATTGGGCCTTGTCGAAGAATTCACTGCCTTCCGCCGGGAGATGGAGGAAGTCCTTGCCGCCGCGGAGATCGGAGACTGGGAATCGATCGGCCATATAAGGCGCGCCCATATCTCGATGAACTTCCGCCGCATGATGCGTCACGCCGACGAGGCCACCGATTTCGACAATGGCATGTGATCTGCGGCATGTGATCCGCGCACCGGTCAGCGGTCGATCTCGCCGAACACGATATCAAGGGATCCGATGATTGCGGCGACATCGGCGATCATGTGCCCTCGGGACAGGAAATCCATCGCCTGCAGATGGGCGAAGGAAGGCGCGCGTATCTTGCATCGATAGGGAACGTTGCTTCCGTTCGAAACCAGATAGACGCCGAACTCGCCCTTCGGAGCCTCGACTGCCGCATAAACCTCGCCGGCGGGCACACGATGCCCTTCCGTGTAGAGTTTGAAATGCTGGATTGTCGCTTCCATCGAACGTTTCATCTTGGCACGTGGCGGCGGCGTGATCTTGTGGTTGGGGATCGCTACCGGCCCCTGGCCTTCCGGCGAGCGCAACTTTTCCAGGCATTGCTTCATGATCCGGACTGACTGGCGCATCTCCTCCATGCGAACCAGGTACCGATCGTAACAGTCTCCATTCTTCCCGACCGGTATGTCGAAATCCATCTCGGGATAGCATTCGTATGGCTGTGCCTTGCGCAGGTCCCACGGCGCTCCCGATCCGCGCACCATCACGCCGGAGAAGCCCCATGCCCACGCGTCATCAAGCCCAATCGCGCCGACATCGACGTTGCGTTGCTTGAAAATGCGGCTGTTGGTGAGCAGGTCGTCGAGATTGTCGCAGACCTTCAGGAACGGGTCGCAGAAATTCCAGATATCATCGAGAAGCTCGGAAGGCAGGTCCTGGTGCACGCCGCCGATCCTGAAATAATTCGCATGCATGCGGGCGCCCGAGGCGCGCTCGTAGAAGACCATCAACTTCTCACGCTCCGCGAAACCCCAAAGCGGCGGGGTCAGTGCGCCGATGTCCATGGCCTGGGTCGTGACGTTGAGGAGATGCGACAAAAGCCGGCCGATTTCGCAAAAGAGGACACGGATAAGTTGCCCACGCCTTGGCACCGATATTTCGAGCAATTTCTCGGCGGCGAGGCAGAAGGCATGCTCCTGATTCATCGGTGCGACGTAGTCTAGCCGGTCGAAATAGGGCAGGGCCTGCAGATAGTTCTTGTACTCTATGAGCTTTTCCGTGCCGCGATGGAGCAGGCCGATGTGCGGATCGGCTCGGTCGACGATCTCACCATCCAGCTCCAGCACCAAACGCAGGACCCCGTGGGCCGACGGATGCTGCGGTCCGAAATTGATGGTGAAGTTGCGAACAGCGGCTTCGGCCATGGGCTCTCCGCGACATCTGCGTTTCGTTGCTTCACGGCCGTATGTTCGGATGGCCGATCAAGTCGTCGTCTGGATGATCAGCGTCAACGTGCCATCACCATCGATGTTGGCGGCCACGACCTGTGAAGAGTTGAGCCCGTTCGCCCTCAGCGCCAATGTTGCCTGAGGCGATGCATCGATGGAGTTCTGCAGACGCAGCAGATCTTCCGCACTGGTCTGGGTGATCACGGCTTCCGCCTGTGCCTTGATTTCCGCGGGTAGATCCTCGACGGCGACGATGGCAACATCGGTGAAATTCTCGTTAGGCGCCCCTTGCTCGGGCGGTATCTGGTCCGGCAGGGGTGTCAGCTGTGGACCCTGCGGGTCGATGGTTTGCCCGTAGAGAGGCTGTGTGATGACCGCACCGGCAAGCGCGGCGACTATCGTCAACATTCGCATGGTCGTTCCTTGCATTTCTTTCGAAACGTCGAAGACAACCCTTGTGCCGAGCGATGGTTCCGTAAGCACGATGACCGCCGGGCAATTTCAATCGTTTCCCTTTGCCGCCGTAGCCGCTCTTACCATCGATAACTACGAAGCTATCGAGGTCCAGGAGATGCTGAAGGCAGGCCCGATGCTCTCAAGCAGGTTTCCGCGACCGGAGGGACAGCGCCCCATGCCTTTTTGCGAGATACGGATCCGGAAATTGACGATCTCCAGCCGATCGACAATGGATTTCACTATCGGCCGGCACCACTCCGTACGAAATCGACAATTGGCTACGGTGTGAAAATGCGCAATCATCGCAAGATGGGACGCCGGTTGGACGACAAACTCGATTGCAAGGCTTGCGGAACGATCCAGATGGACATTCCCGACGACGCCAAGGAGTCGACGCCAATCCATTGCAGCAATTGCGGTGCCTTCCTCGGCGAATGGGGCGAATTGCAGGACGATTTCTACCGCCAGGCTCGCGGCACCGAAGCATTCGACCTGCGCGACGGGAACATTATCAAGAAGTAGGACGCGATAAATGCAATCTCCGAACAGCCGCGGGGGTTGCTGCGTCGGTGTCGGCCGAGCGCACCTGTTCGGCCATGGCCTCGGTGTCGGCTAGCTGACATCGATGATGACCATCAGCCCGCCGCCGCCCTTTTCCTCGACGTTATTGTTCGTCGTGTGATGCGGAATGTGGCAGTGAATCAGCCACTTGCCGGGCCGCCGTGCCTTCCAGGCGACGTCATAACGCTGCCCCGGCCCAACATTGATCGTATCGGCCAGGAAACGCGCCGACGGGGCAAGGGTCTCGCCGTCGCGGGCGACGACCTCGAAGGGTCCGCCATGGATATGCATCGGGTGGATAAAGCCATTGTTGGTGCCGATGAAACGCACTTTCAGCGTCTCGCCGAGCTTCATATGGATCGTATCGGTTGAAGGATACGCTTTGCCGTTGATGGTGAAGAAGTTCGGCATGCCGCCGTCCATCGGCATCGCCGGATAGGTCAGGCCCTCGCGCACTAGCCATTCCTGGAGCTCGATCACATAGTCGTGGTCGGCCTGGACCTCGTCGGCGGGATTGGCGGGGTCGATGATCAGCGCGCCGTAGAGGCCGAGCGCCTGGGTGCGGTCGGGCTTGGCGTGCGGATGATAGAAATAGGTCCCGTGCTGGGTGGCGGTGAACTCATAGGAGTAGGATTGTCCGGGCTCGATCGGCGCTTGGGTAATGTCGGCAGGTCCGTCCATCTGGTTCGGCAGGATCATGCCGTGCCAATGCACCGTCGTTTCGTCCGGCAGGTCGTTGGTGACATTGATGCGTACCCTGTCGCCTTGGCGGATGTGGATGCGAGGCCCAGGAATCTGTCCGTTGTAGGCATAGGCATCGACCGCGACGTTGGGCAGTATCCGCCAACGGATCACCGACGGCCTGAGTTCGAACACCTTGATGCCGTTCTCCAGGCGAAACGGCAATTCCCGGTCGCCTCTGGCGGCGAGATCGTAGGACGCCGTCACCCGACGCGGATCGGCTGCCGCCATGTCACGCATTGCCTCGGCCGGGGTATCACGGTCCATGATCATGCCTTGCGGCATGATTACCCCGCCGACATCACGGGCCGACAGCGTCAGGTTCAGCCAGTTCGCCGGTGCGGCCATGCCGATCGCCAGCGCAATCACGGATACGATGCCGAGTGCCGAGACCTGTGGCGTCGTGGCGTCCGTCTTCATCTGGTGGCCACTGTTTTTGCCCCTGTGGGAGGTGTCGTTGTGGCTTGTTCCGTGCCGTTGGTGCGCGGATTGCTCTCGGCTGCTCGTTCCGGTGGTCCGCGGGCGCTGCGTCATCAATCCATGCTTCAGTCCGCGCGCCACCAGCCAGACATTGGCGGGGTAGGCGAGTGTGAAGCCGGCAATGACGCCGATCGACATCACGCCCCAGAATAGAAGTTCCGTTGGCTCCATCGCGCGCATGTCGCGCCCCATCATCAGGAAGCTCATCACAGGCGCCATACCCGCCATCATGAAGTTCATCGAGATGAACTCCGGCAGGAAGCTTTTGCGCACGTTCTCCCAATAGGTGCCGCCCATCATCGACTTCATGAACAGCGACTGAAAGATGAACAGACCGAAGGCGAAGCCGGAAACATATTCGACAATGAGGTCGAGCCACATAGGAAGACCGAGCGTCGCAGTGACGACGGCGGCGAGGATGATGCCTGTAGCATCTCCGGCAACGCAGTGAATGGTCGAGCCGACGCCTTGCTTCCACAGTGGTCTGGTGAAGTCCTCGTGCTCGCCCTGTCGCGGCTCCTTGTCGGCCAGCACATACAGCAGCAGGCCGATTGGACCCATGTAGAGGGTCACCAGGATGAATCCCCATTTCATCACCACCGGTTCGGGATTGTTGCGGTACTGGTCAATGCCGACATAGAGCGTCGAGGCAGCGGCAAGAGTGAACCAGGCAACAAGAAAATAGTCGATCGGCTGGACGAGCATGGGCAGAACCTGATTCTGGATCCGTGGCTGGTAATAACCCCTGTTTTCCATGAACGCGGCCGGCGGGTTTACGATCCAGCCAGTGAATTTGGCAATGACGAATTCTGTCAGGCTTCCGCTCTTGTCGGAGCATCGCCGCGCGATAATTCCCCTGAAGGGGTGGGCGCTTCTCCCTTTGAAACAGGAGCCGACCATGAAACACCAGACACTCGACCAACTGCATGCCGTCGCCGTCATCGAACCCTCGGCTGCATATTCGGCAATGACACGAAACCAGCGCATCGCGCGCTGGGCTGAACTTCTCGAGCGGAATCCCGGGCGACGCCTCGCGGCGTTTTCCGGCACCGAACACCTGCACCCGGAAGCACGCGCCACGGTGCATGGCGAGGGGTCGGCAATTGCCGTTGCCTTCGAAGACACGGTGCTGCGCGCATCAGGCCTAAGGGATGACACCTATGGCGAGGCCAAGCGCTTCTTCGAACTGAATGACTGGCAACTGCACGACATCGTCTGCGACTGTCACGTAGGCGCTACCATGAAAGCAGGGTGGGCCGCCGCCCGGGTCCGCGCAATGATCGGCGGGAACAGGTTTCTCGCGTGGTTGAAGCAAAGGATCATGCACTGAACGAGAGTTGGGAATTGTCGCGTGCCCGCAGCCGTGCGATTCCCGACCGCCCCATTTCCGGATCAGCGCCTGTCCTGGCGATACAGCCGGTATCGGTTGCGCGGTCACGTTTCCCGAACAACCGGGAAGGAGAAGAACTGTTCCGTTCACACCGACATCGACCACGCGATCCGGGTTCCTTCCACCGGCTTCATGCAACCCATCAAATCCGTTCGTATGTTCCGACGAGTTCTGCTTGCTCGATCAGATGTTTTTGCGCTTCCTGCCAGATACGCTGGATGCCGGCGCTTGCCGGGATAGCAAGGTTTGGCGTGTCGAGCGCGGCCAGCTTGAAATGATAGTGATGGACGCCGTGTCCGACCGGCGGTTCAGGGCCGTCATAATAGGCATTGCCGAAATCGTTCGTCGCCTGCCTGAGGGCCTGCGGACCCGGCTTGCCGCTTGCCGCTTCGGGAAGTTCCTGGGTGTCGGGGGACATGTTGAACACCGCCCAATGGCCGAACGTTCCGCTCGGTGCATCCGGATCCTGGACGACGAGAACAAGGCTTCTCGTATCATTCGGGACCCCCGACCACTTCAGCGGCGGAGATACGTTTTTGCCATCCCGCGTATATCTTTCGGGGATTTTTGCGCCTTCGGCAAAGGCGGAACTGCTGAGCGTGAGTGGCATGAGTTGCTCCTTCGGAAGACAATTGCTACGCGGATATCGGCGCATGAGGCCGACCTCAACGACCTCGCTGACGCTTGTTGTGAGAGCTTTCCTGGTTCTCTCCGCGGATAATGTTCCGATCATCGGGGTCGGCAATATCCCTCAGCTTGGGCCTGAGGTTGTCCTGCCGCGAGGCTGCGCGCTCAGCGTCGCTCTTTCCCAGCTCCGTCTTCGCGTCGAAGTCCTTGCCGGCATTCTTCGTATTTTCGCGCTTTTCGATTACGCGAAGGCTTTGCTCGTGGGTTTTGTTTCCGGCCATCGATAGCCTCCTTTCTCGTGCGGTTCGGGCGCTACTTGTTCGTCCGTATTTTCTGCCTTGGATTGATTCCGCCGGCGGCCGTCGTGTCGTTCTCGACGTCGCCCTCGATCGTGTTTTCGCCTTCAAGGTAGAGCTCATCGCCTTCCTTGATCGTGCCCTTGGAGGTTCCGATGCCCGGATTGTTCACCAGGTCGGCATCGCTCGGCTTTTTCGACTTTGGATGTCTGCTCGTGCTCATGAGACAACTCCTTCGAGGGTTTCGGTTTCAAAACCCAAGGCCGGCCGAAATGTTCCGAGCCACTCGCGGTTCGCCGACGGCTAAAGTCCGAACGGATAGGTGTCGGGAACGCCAGCTCTTGCATGCTCCGGGCCAAGCGGAGTTACCGCGGTGGTTTTGTCGAACCACACGAAGGCGTCGAATTGCTGGGGTAGGGAAACGTCGGCATAATGGCTGCGCAGTTCGGTTTCCGGCCGATAGATCACCCCGATGAAGCGTTCCAGCCTGCGTTCCAGGAGCCGCTCGCGCAGCGCCTCGTCGCGCTTCAGGTCGAGCAGAAAACGCGGAACGCGGCAGTCATGGCAAAGCCGCTCGTAGCTGTCGGCGTGTGAAGGCCGCACCTGCTTCACCCTCATCTCGCCGTCCCAGTCGGAGGCGGCGGCCACGGTGCCGGAATGCGTGCCCAGACCGATCAGGGCTGCCCTGTCGCCGAACCGTTGCCGGCAAAGCTGGCCGATATTCAGTTCGTCCCGGACGACGCCCATTTCGGTATAACGGGCATCTCCGATATGGGAATTGTGCGCCCAAACAACCGCCTTGGAATTCGGTCCATTGGCGTCCAGCAGATGTTCCAGCGTTTCGAACATATGCGTGTCACGCAGGTTCCAGGATTGCGCGCCGCCATAGTACATGATCCGGTAATAACGTTCGGCGGAGGCTATCAACCGGGCGTTCTGAGCGGCATCGAGAAAGTCGCTGCCGTCCCGTCGGGCATAGTCCAGTTGCCTGGCGAGCAGGTCTCGACATTGTTCGAGAACCGCCTGCTCGCATTCCCGGTAGCCAGAGGTCAGCGCCGCACGGCCGTAGGTGGACGGTTCGTTTTGCCACGGGGTCAGGCAGCCATAGCGCTCGCGCGCGATCTTCGCTGCCTGCGGATCAACCCGGTCAAGATATTCGAGAACCGCGGCTATGGACCCGCTCATATTGTAGATGTCGAGACCGTAGAATCCTGCTTGCCTGGATGGCTCGAGCTTTTCGTTGTGGTCGCGCATCCAGCCGGTGAAGGCCGCAACGTCGGTGTTGCGCCACATCCAGGTCGGGAACCGCTGGAATGGCGCGCTGACACCGGCTCGTGGCTCGCGATGACGAACATAGCGGTCGATGGCCGCGGCATCGGGCCAATCGGCTTCGACCGCAACAATTGTGAAACCGTGCTTGTCGACGAGCCGGCGGGTGATCGCCGCGCGCGCCTTGTAGAACTCCGACGTGCCATGGCTTGCTTCGCCAAGCAGAACGACGCGCCGGTCGGCGAACCGATCGAACAATTCGCCGAAGGCGGGGTCGTCGAAATCCGGAAGCGGCTCGGCCGCCATTGCGATCATATCGGGCAGACTGGCGGGATGCGGATGCCGGAGCGGACGACCGACCTCGACGATTTCGCCACTCTCGGGCCAGCCTTGCTCGCCGATGAGAGGGACGAACCGCACGCCGCCGAAATCCTCCTCGCTGTAGGTTGCAGCGCCCGTTCGGGTGACCTTGAGCAGGCGTTGCGAATTCAGATCGTCACCGACCGGAATGACGAGCCTGCCGCCGACATCCAGTTGTTCCTGCAGGGCGAGCGGCGCGCCGGGTCCGCTGGCCGTCACCACGATGGCGTCGTAGGGCGCTGCCTCCGGCCAGCCCTTGGTGCCGTCGCCGGTCCTGACCGCGATGTTCTCGTAGCCAAGTCTCTCAAACCGACGCTTCGCGGTTTCGGCCAATCCGGGATGACGCTCGATCGTGTAGACCTGTTCGACGATCCGGCTCATCACGGCCGCCGCATAGCCGGAGCCGGTGCCAATCTCCAGTACGTGGTCACCAGCCTTGACGTCCGCCAGCTCGATCATGAGCGCGACGATGTAGGGTTGCGATATCGTCTGTCCATCAGCGATGGGCAGTGGTCCGTCCTCATAAGCGAATTCTTCGAAGCCGGGATCGACGAAAGCCTCGCGCGGAACTTCCCGCATGGCCTGCAGGATCTCGCGACTGCGGATGCCACGCCGGGCGAGATGAACATTGACCATCCGGTCGCGAGCACTGGGAAGATCGAGCATTTTCAGCTCCCTTGGCGGCCGCTTGTCCGCGATTGTTCAAGGATATCCTTCGTCTTTGGCCGGTGAGCCACGTCCTCAGCCTTCAGCGGCTCTCCCGGCTCATGCCTCTAACCGCTGGAGGGCCTCAAAGTTCCTTCCGTATTTGCAGGACAAGTCCACCTGACCCGCTGGAGACGCCGACTGGTTCTTGCTTGCCCAAGCGTCGCCTCGGCATTGCTTCGAGCGCCATCGCCAATTTGGGCTTGCTCAGGCGCGAAGTCGCTCCAGTTATCTCCAGCGAACCGATGCTGGAAAACCGATGCTGGAGACTGGGCGATGAACGACAAGGCTGCCGCGACGACGCAGGCGATCAGCCTCGAACAGATCGATCTCATGAACCGCTACTGGAGCGCCGCGAATTACATCTCGGTTGGCCAGATTTATCTGCTCGACAATCCGCTGCTGCGCCAACCCTTGAAAGCCGAACACGTCAAGCCTCGGCTGCTCGGCCATTGGGGTACGACGCCGGGCCTCAATTTCCTCTATTTGCATCTGAATCGAATTGTCCGCGAGCGTGATCTCGATGTGCTGTTTATCTGCGGTCCAGGGCATGGCGGTCCGGCAATGGTCGCCAATACCTGGCTAGAGGGCACCTATGGGGAGATCTACCCCGATATCGGCCAAGGCGAAGACGGCCTGAGAAAACTGTTCCGCCAATTTTCCTTTCCAGGCGGGGTGCCAAGTCATGTGGCGCCCGAAACGCCCGGCTCCATTCATGAGGGCGGCGAACTCGGATATGCCCTGGTCCATGCTTTCGGCGCGGCGTTCGACAATCCGGATCTGGTGGTTGCCTGCGTGGTTGGCGACGGCGAGGCCGAAACCGGTCCGCTCGCGGCAGCGTGGCATTCCAACAAATTCCTGAACCCGGCCTCGGACGGCGCGGTGCTGCCGATCCTTCATCTCAATGGCTACAAGATCGCCAACCCGACGATCCTCGGCCGCATGGATGACCAGGAGCTGCGCAACCTCTTCACCGGCTACGGCTACGAACCGTTCTTTGTCGAAGGCCATGAGCCGGTCGCCATGCACCAGGCGATGGCCAAGACGCTCGACAGTGTGCTTGATCGGATCTGTTCCATTCAGGAACAGGCGCGAGGTCCGGGATGGCGTGGCGACCGTCCGCAGTGGCCGATGATCATCCTGCGCAGCCCCAAGGGCTGGACTGGGCCGAAGGAGGTCGATGGCGAAAAAGTCGAGGGTTTCTGGCGCTCGCACCAAGTGCCGGTATCGAATGCCCGCGGCAATGACGAGCACCGCAAGATCCTCGAAACCTGGATGCGAAGCTACGAACCGGAAAAACTGTTCGATAAGGGTGGACATCTGCTGCCCGAACTCGCGGCCCTTGCCCCAACTGGAACAAAGCGCATGGGCGCAACTCCATATGCGAATGGCGGGTTGTTGAAGCGCGACCTGGCGCTGCCGGACTGGAAAAGCCTGGCGCTCGAAGTGCCTCGGCCCGGAGGCGTCATCGCCGAGGCGACACGGATTTGTGGTGGCTATCTTCGCGAGGTCTTTCGCCTTAACGCCAAAGCGCGGAATTTCCGGCTGATGGGACCGGACGAGACGTCTTCCAATCGCCTTGACGATGTGTTCGAGGTCACGGATCGGATCTGGATGGAACGCATCGAACCGTACGACGTCCATCTTTCCCGCGACGGCCGTGTCATGGAAGTGCTCAGCGAGCATCTTTGCCAGGGTTGGCTGGAAGGCTATCTGCTGACCGGCCGCCACGGTCTGTTCTCATGTTACGAGGCGTTCATTCACATCGTCGACTCCATGGTCAACCAGCACGCGAAATGGTTGAAGACCTCTGGCGAGCTTGCCTGGCGCAAGCCGATCGCCTCACTCAATTACCTGCTGACCTCTCATGTCTGGCGCCAGGATCACAATGGCTTCAGTCATCAAGACCCGGGCTTCGCCGACTTTGTCGCCAACAAGAAGGCCGACACGGTCAGGCTCTATTTCCCGCCGGATGCCAACACGCTGCTGTGGATCACCGACCATTGCCTGAGGACCTACAACCGCATCAACGTGATCACCGCCGGCAAGCAGCCGACGCCGCAGTGGCTGTCCATTGAAGACGCTGAAGCGCACTGCAAGGCCGGTGCGGGCATCTGGGAATGGGCCGGCACGGTTTCACAAGGCGAGGAGCCGGATGTGGTCCTCGCCTGTGCCGGCGATGTGCCGACGCTGGAGACGCTGGCCGCGGCGGACATTCTTCGCTCTGCAATCCCTGATCTGAAAATCCGCGTCGTCAACGTTGTCGACCTGATGACGTTGCAGTCGAACACCGAGCATCCGCACGGCCTCACCGACCAGGCTTTCGACGCGCTGTTCACGAAAACAAGGCCGGTGATTTTTGCCTATCACGGCTATCCCTATCTCATCCACCGCCTGACCTACCGCCGTGCCAATCATGACAACATGCATGTGCACGGCTTTCGCGAGGAGGGCACCACGACAACGCCGTTCGACATGGTGGTTCTCAATGAACTCGATCGCTACCACCTCGCACTTGCCGCGATCGCACGCGTGCCGGGCTTGGCCGAAAGAGCGGAAAGCCTCGCCGGCGAACTTCGCGGCAGACTGGCCAAGCACAAGGCCTATGTCCGCGAGCACGGCGAAGACATGCCCGAGATCCAGAAATGGACTTGGCCGGCTCCGAACGGGGCAAAGGCTGGTCGATGAGTCAGTCGATCCTGGCGCTGAATGCCGGCTCGTCCAGCGTCAAGTTCGCGCTATACGATCTAGGCTCGTCGGATGGCCAGCAACTCGTCTCGCGCGGCACTCTGGATCTGGGCGACGCGCCCAGACTGATCGCGAAAGCGGCCGATGGAACAGTGCAGTGCGATAGGCAGTTCACAGCGGACGATCCGCATGGCGCGGGGATTGGCAAAATACTGAGTTTGGTGCAGGGCGAACTTGGTGGAAGAAAACTGATCTGTGTCGGCCACCGTATCGTGCATGGCGCAAACGAGTTCAGCAAACCTGTCCGTCTGACGTCCGCCACTATTGAGGCCCTGGACGGGCTGACCGCGCTCGCGCCTTTGCATCAGCCTCGCAGTCTCGCGCCAGTTCGCGCGATAGCTGCATTGCAACCGGATCTGCCACAGGTCGGATGTTTCGATACCGCGTTCCACCAGACGATCGATCCGCTCGTGCGGCGCTTTGCCCTGCCGCAAAAATATGAACGGGAAGGACTGCGGCGCTACGGATTTCATGGCCTCTCCTACGAATATATTGCTGGGCGGCTGAGCGAGATATCGCCCGTGCTCGCGGCGAAACGGACAATCGTCGCTCATCTCGGCAATGGGGCAAGCCTTTGCGCTCTGCGCGAGGGCAAAAGCGTCGATACGACGATGGGCTTCTCGGCACTGGATGGTCTTGTCATGGGTACGCGTTGCGGCGCCATCGATCCCGGCGTGCTGTTGTACTTCCTGCTGGAGAGGGGCTTGGCAGCGGACGAGCTGCAGACAATGCTCTACGAGAAATCCGGACTGCTCGGCGTGTCCGGCATTTCGGGCGACATGCGCACGCTGGAGGCGAGCAACAACCGTCACGCCCGCGAGGCGATCGAGCTTTTCGCCTTCCGCGCCGCGCGGGAAGCATCCGCGCTCGCAAACACGATGGGTGGTCTCGAATGCCTCGTGTTCACCGCCGGTATCGGTGAAAGGTCATCATCCATCCGCAAGGCGATATCCGAAAAATTGACGTGGCTCGGCGTGGCGCTCGACGAGCCGGCCAATGACGCCCACGCCGAGATCGTCAGCCGTCCGGACAGCAAGGTGGAAGTGCGTGTGATTGCGACTGACGAGGAAAGCGTCATCGCGCGCCATAGCCGCGCGGTAATGCAGGCCGGGTCCGCAACTTAAGGCGAGCAAGCTGGCTTCTGCTCACCTTGGGAACCAGCCTTGCCGTGCTTTCGCACGAGGTCCTTGGCAAGCAAGCCCGCCGTCGTGCGTCTGTCAGCAAAGGGAACCAGATAGGGCGTGCCGCGTCATAGAGGCAGAGTTCTGTCGCAGTCCAGGGAGTGACATCGATGATCAGGCTCCTTCTTGTCGCCGCCGCGGCGCTCGTCCTCGCATGCGGCGGGACGAAGGCGGCCAAGCTGGACCCAACCACTGTCAATCAGGCCCAATTCGCTGCCGGCGAGCCGAAGGGCATCGATCCGACAGTCCTGAAGGCGCAGATTCTCCTGGATCGCGCCCGTTTCTCGCCGGGCCTGATCGACGGCCGTCTGTCAGAGAATTTCGCCAAGGCGGTTAGCGCCTTTCAGACCGCGAACGGATTCCGGGCCGACGGCAAGCTCACTCAGGAGACCTGGGACAAGCTCGTGGCAAATTCCACCGGTCCGGTCCTGGTAAGCTATGAGGTAAGGTCCAAGGATATACACGGACCTTTCACCAGGCGCATTCCGGCTCGCATGGAGAAGATGGCCCACTTGCGGCGGCTCGGCTATCACAACGCGGTGGAGAAGCTGGCGGAGCGCTTCCATATCAGCGAACAATTGCTCAGAGAGCTCAATCCGGGCATCGGCTTCAGGAAGGCCGGCACGATGTTGGTGGTACCCGATGTCGGCCGGGGCGATCGTCCTGACGCCGTTGCCGCCATCGAGGTCGACAAGGGCGCCCGTCTGGTGCGTGTGCTCGATGCTTCCGGCAAATGGCTCGCAGTCTATCCCGCCTCGATCGGCAGCGACGAAAAGCCGGCGCCGAGCGGTACGGCGGAAGTCGAACGCGTGGTGCATAACCCCACCTATCACTACGATCCTGACTTCGCCTTCAAGGGAGTGAGGACCAAGCGGCCCTTCACCATCGCCGCGGGGCCCAACAATCCCGTGGGATCGGTCTGGATCGACCTCTCAGTCGAAAGCTACGGCATTCACGGCACGCCCGAACCCGGCAAGATCGGCACGACCTTCTCGCATGGCTGCATCCGGCTGACCAACTGGGATGCCGAAGACCTCGCTGCCATGGTGCTGAAGGGCACGAAAGTTAACTTCAAGGACGAGATGGCGGACGCTGGCGACACGCGGCCGCAGTAGCGTTCGCCAGCCGCGACACCGAAGCGCACGGTCCCCGATTGCGAGACCCATATGGTGTCCGTGGCGGTGCGGCCGCCCGGGATGAAATCGGCTCTATGAAGCGTTCATGGAATAGGCAACGCTCAAACCAGTCGCGTTAACACTGGTGCCATTGAGCAAGACCACTCGGGCATCCGCGCCATGCAGCGCGCGGAGCCCTGGGAGACGGAAATGCCCGCTAGCGCCTATATCAACCGGATTGCGACAGCGGTTCCTGAACATGAGGTTCATCGATTCTATCTGCGGTTCGCGGCCTCCATGCTTGCCGCCAATCACCGCAGGGTATTCGAACGCATGGTCGGCCTCGCCGGCATCGAGAGCCGCTATTCCTGCTTTGCACCTGCTCTCGACCCGGAAGGGCCATCCGCCGACCTTGGCGGAACCTTCATTCGCGGCGCGTTTCCAGGAACGGCCGCGAGAATGGCGATGTTTGGCGAGGCCGCCCCTGTGCTGGCGCAAAAAGCCGTCGACGGGCTGCACCTTGGCGACGGGGCGTCGCGTATCACCCATCTCATCGTCACCACCTGCACCGGATTTTCCGCGCCCGGCATCGACTTGGATCTGGTCAAACGCTGCGGCCTGCCGGACGGCATCGAACGCACGATGATCGGGTTCATGGGCTGCTACGCGGCGATCAACGGCCTCAAGCTTGCCCGCCACATCGTCAGGTCGGATCCGCGGGCCAGGGTCCTGCTGGTCAATATCGAGCTCTGCACTTTGCATCTCAGGGAAAGCCCCGAACTGGAAAAGCTGCTGTCCTTCTGCCTCTGGGGGGATGGCTGCGCGGCAACTCTTGTCACCGCCGAGCCGCCCGGCATTGAACTCGACAGCTTTCATTGCATGGTCGCGGATGAGCGGCGCGACCTGATGAGATGGGATATTCGCGACCACGGCTTCGACATGGTTCTCTCCGGCCAGGTGCCGACGGCGATCCAAGACGTGTTGCGAAGCAACCAGGACGCCTTTCTCGGCGACCGGCCACCGGACGCGATCGACCTCTGGGCCGTGCACCCGGGCGGACGTTCGGTTCTCGATGCCGTGGAGAGGGCGCTGAAACTCGCGCCCGCGGCGCTCACGCCATCGCGCGAGGTGCTGCGCCGATATGGCAACATGTCGTCGGCGACGGTGATGTTCGTGATGGAAGAAATGCTGAAGGCCCCATCCGGACTGCTCGGCTGCGGTATGTCGTTTGGACCCGGATTGACGGCCGAAACCATGCTTTTTCGAACCGTGTCATGAACGCGCTCAGTCACCGCAGCGTCGTCTCGGAAATCCTCGACGGACTTGCGGCCGACGACCCGCGGGCGCTGGCCTCGCGGCGCGACCTCCGTTGGATCAATGCGTTGATGTTTCAGGCGCCGATCATGGCATCTTTGCTCAGGAAGTTCCTGCCACGACCACCGCGCCGCATATTGGAGATCGGCGCCGGCGACGGCACCTTCATGCTCAAGCTCGCGAAGCGAATGGCACGGCACTGGCCCGAGGTAGAGCTGACGCTGCTCGACCGCGTCGGTCTCGCCGGTGCCGGAATCCTCATCGAATTCAACAGGCTGGGATGGAGTGCTGAAGTCGTCACCGCCGACGTCTTCGACTGGGCCGAAGGGAACGGGGGCGAGTGGTTCGACGCGATCACCGTCAATCTCTTCCTGCATCATTTCGATGACGCCGAGCTCGTGCGTCTGTTTTCACTGCTGGCGTGGAAAGCCCCGCTGCTCCTGGCGACGGAACCGCTGAGGGCAAGGTTCGCGCTGGCCGCGACCCGTCTTCTCCCGGCGATCGGCGCCAACGACGTCACGCGACATGACGCAGCTCAGAGCGTGCGCGCCGGCTTTCGTGGCAGAGAGCTTTCCGACCTCTGGCTTGCGGCCGGCGGCAGGCCACTGGAGGAGCGGCGTGCCGGTCCCTTTTCGCACGTCTTCGTCGGCGCCAGCGCCCATGCCGGCTGGGGATGACCATGAGGCGACCATCCACCCACGATGCGATTGTCATCGGGGCCGGCCCCGCGGGCACCTCGCTGGCGCTGCTGCTGGCCCGGCGCGGATGGGCCGTGGCGATCGTGGAAAAGAAAATGTTCCCGCGCCGCAAGGTGTGCGGCGAATTCATCTCGGCAAGCAATCTAGCGCTTCTCGACCGGTTGGAGATCGGCGCGGCCTGGCGCGCCAATGCTGGCCCTGAAATCCGCCGCGTCGGCTTCTTTTCCGGCGCGACTTGCATCGAGGCGCCGATGCCGGGTGTAAAATACGGGCCTCCTGTAAAAGACGCCTTCGGCCGGGCGCTGGGCCGGGACATGCTGGATTTTCTACTGCTGCGGGCGGCGCGATCGGCGGGCGCCGAAATCTTCCAGCCTTGCCGCGCTGTCGCCATTGATCAGGACGGCGGCATGCAAGCGGTGCGAATTCAGGCAAAAGACGAGAATTCCGGGGCCGGAACGACATTCTTGCGGGCTCCGGTGGTCGTCGCCGCGCATGGCTCCTGGGAACCGGGGCAGCTGCCAAGCCAGCTCGAAAAGGCCAGCCACCCGTCGGACCTGCTCGGCTTCAAGGCGCACTTCACCGGGTCGTCACTCGCGCCTGATCTGATGCCTCTGCTGATATTTCCCGGCGGTTATGGCGGCATGGTCCTGGCCGATCATGGCCGCATGTCGATCTCGTGCTGCATAAGGCGTGACATGCTCGCGCGGCTCCGCAGGACCCGCGGCTCCGAACCTGATGACCCCCGGCAGGATGGCCATCCGTCGGCCGCCGACGCGGTCTTTCGCCATCTCATGACTTCCTGCCGGGGGGTGAGCGATGCTCTGGACGGAGCCCGCCTCGACGGTCCGTGGCTTGCGGCCGGCCCGATCCGGCCTGGCATCCGCGCCTGTTATGGAAACGATATCTTCCGTGTCGGCAATGCCGCCGGGGAGTCTCATCCAATCATCGCCGAAGGCATCTCGATGGCACTTCAGTCAAGCTGGCTGCTAGCCACGGAACTCGCTGATGCACCAAGCGACCGGGCAGGGCGCGAAGGTACCGGCAGACGCTACCAGGCCGCCTGGAGAGGGCTGTTTTCGACGCGTGTCTGCGCGGCCGCGGCCCTCGCCGGAATGGCCGTGCGTCCCGGAGGCGCGGCATTGATAGGCGCGGCTGTCCGGAGTTTTCCGCGAGCACTGACACTAGGCGCACATATGAGCGGCAAGACGAGGGCGATCCCCGGTCTTGGGTGATCCGCACTGCGGCTCCGTCCGCGGCATTGTCCGAGCAAGGTTATGGAACATTCCATCGGAACCAGCGTTTTATCAAGGTTTTGAGGTTATTTGCCTCGTCGCTGCGTGCTTTTTTAGATAGTTCACCGAAATCCGACGTGGACGCGACACGCGCCACATTTGTTGGAGGCATCACGATGACCCATAACCCGCGCAGCACAGCCAGCGTCGCCGGCCATCCAATTCATCCCATGCTGATTCCGTTCCCTATCGCTTTTTTTGTTGCTACCTTCGTTTGCGACCTGATCTTCTGGCGAACAGGCAATCCGGGATGGGTCACCGGGTCATTGTGGCTTCTCGGAGCGGGCCTGATAATGGCGGCCCTGGCCGCTCTTGCCGGCCTGACCGACATTCTGGGTGACGTTCAGATCCGCAATCTCACAACGGCATGGCTTCATGCAGGGGGAAATATACTCGTCGTCCTGATCGAACTTTACAACTGGTACTCCCGATACGAACATGGGGAGGCGGCTGTGGTCCCCACCGGCCTGATCCTGTCATTGATAGTAGTTCTCATCCTGCTGTTTACAGGCTGGAAGGGATGGGAAATGGTCTATCGGCATCGCGTGGGAGTCGCTGACGGTTCGGACGAATTGCGCTGAACCGGTGCGGCTTGCAACCGGGATATTGTTGCAAATGCCAGCCGCATCTCGACGCCCATGGTGCGGATGCTCGGGTCAATGTCATGCCGAAGTCGCCCGGAACCCTACCAAGGCTCAGCGAAGGTGCTTGGCAATTTCGCCGGAGACCGCCACTTCTACCTCACCATTTGATCGTAAACAGATGCAAACCGCCGGCCGGATCGGTATCCGCGGGCGCTTCCGGCAAATCCGCAAGATCTTCCCTGAGGTGAAGCGCCGCCCTTTGCCTCCCAAGGCACGTGCGAGCCCCATGAAATCGGGCGCTTTGACCGTGTCAGCTTCAGCGTTGCCATAATGTCGGGCCGAACACTCTCCCGAAAGCGCCTGGAACCTCGATCTATCGATCGCGTTTCCGACGGGAGGTTCGAAAATGGTCCGGCGTCTATCCTGGAAATCGATGATCGATCATAACGCGCCGCTGGTGTTGCCGTCGGCGGGCGACGCGCTGACGGCTCGGTTGATCGAGCGCGCCGGATTCCCGGCCTATCAGATCGGCGGGTTCGCCATGGTCGCGGCCATGCACGCGGTTCCCGACATCGATCTCGAACAGTTTGGCGAAAAGCATGCCAGGGCACGTGAGATCGTCGAGGCTTCCGACCTGCCGGTGCTGATCGACGGCGACGACGGCTATGGCGACGTCAAGAACGTGACGCGCACCGTCAGGAGCTACGAGGCGATCGGTGCCTCGGCTCTGTTCATCGAGGACCAGAAGCCACCCAAACGCTGCGGCCACATGGCTGGCAAGGAGGTCGTTGCGCCGGAATTCATGGAGCAAAAGATTCGCGCCGCCGTCGCGGCACGCGCCGACCCGGATTTCTTCCTGCTTGCCCGCACCGATGCGCGGCAGCCGCACGGGCTGCGCGATGCGATCGAGCGCGGCAAGCGCTATCTCGACGCCGGCGCCGATGGTGTCTACATCGAGGGGCCGACCAGCGTGGAGGAGCTGACCCAGGTCGGCGAGGCGTTCAGAAACGCTCCACTGGCCACGAGCATCCTGGAGCGCGGCGGCAAGACGCCCTGGCAATCGCCTGCCGAGTTGCATGAAATGGGCTACGACATGATCCTTTATCCGACGACGCTTTTGTTCCGCGCTGTCCATGCCCTGCAGCAGGCACTCGACGATTTGCGGCAAGGCAAGCCGCTGGTGCCGGAAGCAAGCGTCGACCTCGCGGGCTTCGAGGACATCGTGCGCATGTCTGAATGGGCCGGGATCGAGAACCGTTTCATCGGTCAATCTCACGACGGCATGATAAAGAAAATCAAGCAGAAGCTGTCAGGACAGTGACCCCGCACGGCCCGCGATCGAGCACTTCATTTCCCGACGGCCTGCCGTTCCCCAAAGCGGTGATGTTTGTGACAATTACGAATGAATTCATTGAAGAAACGGCCTTTGGATGAAGCCTTTCTGAAAGCGGCGTAGGTTGCCGGGGCCACGTCCTCATAGTCATAGCGAATACCGCTCGGCACGAACCAGACGGAAAGGATCCTGGTCGCGGGGTCGTAGTTCGTGTCGCGGATCACAGTCGATGGCATGTCGGCACCCGATGTGTCACTCGGACAGAACCCGCTGAGGATTGTCCGGTTCCACGGCGAGAAATGCTTACTGCTACCTGTCGCGTGGATTGCCGAATTCCGCATCGCGCTTCCTCGAGTATCGATCAACGCGTGGCAGGTCGTCGTCAATATCGATCCAAGGCAGCCTCAGGCCCCAATAGGCATGGGCCTGAGGCCGGAGACGTTCGGGATTGTCGAAGAAGCCGATTGCCAGATAAAGCTCATTTGGCAGGCCGTCATCGCGGTAGCCTATCGAGGTCCCGCAGTCCGGGCAGAATGTCCTGACGACGCCGCGTGTCCTGGAATAGGTTTTCGGCGTTCCCTTGAGCAGCCGGAATTGCTCGGGCTGGTAGCCAACCCATACGGTAAGCGGACTTCCAATGGCCCGACGGCAATCGTCATCGTGATCGTAGCATATCCAGAAAGGCTCACCGTCCATGACGGCGGCAATCCGTCCGCAGAAGCAGGCGCCGGTCTCAAGTCGCGGCATTTGGAGGCCTGATCGCTGCTGGATTCCTCTGAGAGGCTGGTGATGATACCGCGAATCCTTGGGCGCTGGCGATCACCGGATCGATGGGAAGCTCTGCATTTGGCATGTCAGGGAATCCTCCGACAGATGGTCTTCGAACCAGCGAACCCAAAGTTGGTTCCTTCGACACAAGAAATCGCCTTTTGGAGAGCGAACGCGGGAGAGGCTATTTGATCTGCTCGAACGTACATTGCCGTGGTGCCTTGTCCGGCCGCCAGCGCAGCAGCTTGGTGCCATGGCGGAACCGGTCGCTGGTAACGTGGTCGAAGCGAACCTCAACCACCAGTTCGGGTCTCAGCGGTTCCCACTCTCCGCTGCGCTCGGTACTCCAACGGCTCGGCCCACCGGGCGCCTTGCCGGTGAACCCAGGCTCAGCCCGCAGCCCCTCCAGCCTTCTCGTGAGCGCTGCCCTGTCATTGTTGCCGATGGTCGAGGTGAAGCCGACATGGTCGAGCTTGCCGTCATCATTGTAGAGACCGAGGAGCAGCGAGCCGACGTCACGGCTGCCAGCGAGATAGCGGAAACCACCGACGACGCAATCGGCGCTACGCAGCCGCTTGACCTTTACCATTGCACGTTGGCCGGGCAGATAATGACCCTCGAGCAATTTGGCGACGATGCCGTCGGTCGACCCATGTCCGGCTCCCCTTAGCCATCGCGCTGCGGTGGCTTTGTCGTGCGTGCGCTTCGACAGGCGAAGATCCGGATTGTCCGAGGAGGTCACGAAATCCTCGATCGCCCGCCTCCTCTCGGCAAGCGGTCTGTCCGTGATGATCCGACCGCCGGGTTTGGCAAGCATGTCGAAGAGGATCAGCTTGGCGGGCGTTTCCGAGCTCAGCCTGCGGATTCTGCTCTGCGCAGGGTGAAGACGCATCTGTAACGCTTCGAAGGAGAGCGTGCCTTCGACCTCGATGACGATCTCGCCGTCGATGACGAAATGCCCACTCTTGAGGTCGCGTACCGCCGCAATGATTTCAGGAAAATAGTGGCCGAGCGGCTTCCCGGACTTGGCGCGCAAGTCCGCGGCATTGCCATTCTTGAACATCAGGCAGCGAAATCCATCCCATTTGGGTTCGTACTGCCAGGGCCCATTTTCTTCGGGGATCGCGTTGGCAATCTTCGCCTCCATTGGACGGATGTCGAGCGGCAGTGGAAAGATGTTCATTGATCTCTGGTCCCGAGGACGCGATGCCGGCTTTGTTCCAAACCTCAACCGTCTTGCGGCCGCTCCGTTCCGTTGGATAACGCAGGTGACGGCGCTCGGAGTGCCGCGCGCCGACGCTCCCGTTGAAGCATACGCGGCTTTTCGATTGCCGCCGGGAACCGCGGGGATGCCGGGCATGTCATGGCGAGACTTCATACCGGAGGTGTCAAAAAGATCGCAAGCTACGACTGCGACCAAGGAGAGGGCGGCGAACTTCGTCAGGTCGCGACAGGCGACAAGGGCGGTTCTTGCGACCGCAAAAGGTGGCCCGGTTTCAGACGATCAGAATTCGCTCAAGTCTGGAGGTTTCCGGATGGGTTCGCTTTACCATCTAAGGACCATGCCGTCGCTCAAATCCAAGACTGCCGCTTCCGCGCGCCAAGCCGATCTCTTCGGTGCAATCGACAATCTGCCGGAGGGTTTTTTCTATCGGCCCGACTTGATCACGCCGGAAGAAGAAACCGAACTCGCCCGGCACCTGGAAGGTCTGCCTTTTCAAGCGTTTGATTTTCATGGCCATCTGGCAAACCGACGCGTCGTCGGTTTTGGCTTGCGCTACGATTACGACCGGCGTGAAGTCGTGGAGGCGCCCCCGATACCTGATTTTCTGTTGTCTCTGCGCAAGAAGGTCGCGATCTTGGCTAGCCGGCCAGCCGAAGCTTTCGCGCAGGTGTTGATCAACGAGTACCAGCCTGGTGCTGGCATCGGCTGGCACCGCGACAAGCCTCATTTCGAAGATGTGTCGGGCGTTTCGCTGCTGGCGCCTTGCAGTTTCCGCCTCCGGCGAAAGAATGGAACCAGGTGGGATCGACAGACCATCCTCGTCGAGCCACGGTCGGCCTATCTCATGACCGGTCCCTCGCGCACGGAATGGGAGCACAGCATCCCGCCGCTTGCCGGGCACCGATATTCGATTACCTTGCGGACATTGCGCTCCCAAAATTCCTGACGCATCGCGCACTGGCCTTTCAGAATCCTGGGGCTCCGCGACTGGCTCTCACGAGTCCTTGAACGCAAGCTGTTCCTCTTCAACGCGCTGGTGCACAGCCGCGACGTGACTTCCGCAACCCACCAGGCGCTCACAGGGTTGCGGGTATCGGGCCTGGCCGCACGATTCAAACTACCTTTCCAACCATACCGGATGCCCTAGCTGTCTCCTCGAGAGGAGACAGGATATGGCGATCTATGGTCTGAGAGTGATCAGCTTCATCTTCGTTGCATTGGCTTTCATCCCGGCCGGCGCGCATCTTTTCGCGATGTTCAACAAGATGAAGCTTGATGGGACGAGTTATCTGGCCGCGCAACGCGCCTATGATGGCTGGAGCCTGTTTGGCATTGTGGTGCTGGGGGCGTTACTCTCGACGGCTGCCCTGGCAGTTTTGCTTTACCGATCAGGCGGATCGTTTGGTTTGATCGTGGTCGCCTTTCTCAGCATCGGTGCCACGCAGTTTGCCTTCTGGACGCTGACTTATCCGATCAATCGGGCTACGCGGAATTGGACCATTCTGCCTGAAAACTGGGAGTTGCTCCGACGCCAATGGGAATATTCGCATGCCATCGCCGCGGGTCTCAATGCCTTGGCGCTGCTGCTGGTTTTCATATCGGCGCTTCGCACCGCGGAGCGCTGAGCAGCATTCGAATGTGCTATCTCGGTGCAAATTCCGCCAGCGCCCTGACGAATGCCTCCGGTGCCTCGATAGGCAGAAACTCGCCGCAATTGGCGATCACATGGCCTTGCAGGTTCTTCGGATAGCCTCAAACCTTCGAGATAGTCGTCGATCAATCCGAAGTCCGCGTCACCGCGGATGTAGAGAAGTGGAACCTCGATGCTTGCCGGAACGGCGTTGGCCTTGGCATCCGCTTCAAATGCGCGATACCAGTCGAAGCCGGCCTCGAGTGCCTCTGGCCTCGAATAGGCCGCGGTGAATATCTGCCGCATTTCATTCGTCACGGCGCCATGACGGCCAGCGAGCAGATCGAAGAAGAAGTCGAAATACGCACGCTGGTGGCCAGTCACCAATAATTCCGGCAGCTCCGGCACCGCATGGAACGCAAAATGCCAGATGGCCGGGTTTGCGATTACATCAGCCCATGGATGAAGGCCGGGGATGACCGTATTCATCGGCACCGCGCCAACGATGCGGTCGCCGTGGTAGCGCGCGGCGGCGAAAGCGATCATGCCGCCGACGTCAACGCCGGCAACCACCATGGACCTGGCGCCAATCGCCTCGGCGGCTGAAATCACGATATCTGCCAGGACTTTCTTCTCTGCCGATGGCGGGGCACCTCGCGATCCGCCAATCTCCGGAAGATCGAAAGCCAAAGTAAAATATCGCTTGCCGAGCTCATCGAGCACTCCATCGTAGATTTCTCTGGAGTGGGGCCAGCCATGGAGAAGGATCAGGGTTGGTCGATCCGGATCGCCGGCCACGGACACCGCCAACTGCAGGCCGTTTACTTCTGGGGTCTGGACGAGCATTGTATCCGTATCCATTCGCAGGAACTCCGGGGAAACGACGGTCGGTCGAATAGATTGCCGACTGGGTCAGCCGGTGTTGCTCGACGCCGTCCCCGTACCCATCGGGCGTCAGTGCTCAAAATCCCGCCGGCTCCGAGCCGGCGGGATTTTGACGAAGTGGGAGGGGAGCCACTTCTCGCCGCCCAGTGCGAAGCGGCTGCTCAAGAACCGATATGGTTGCTTTCAGGTTCCGCAATGGATGGCAAAAGCCTAGGAATTCTCGTGCCAGGTCAACGGGAAAAGACGTGGCTCTGCAGCCGCTAACGGTCTGCCTGCTGTGTCCGTCCTCGGAACTAGGATTTACCCTCGGCGTTAAATGCCAAGCAATCCCGCAACAAGTTGCATAAACGCGCCGCCGCATGGCAGTCGCGGCGATTGCGGTTGGCTGGGGTAACGCAGGAGATTTCACATGCCACTTACAGCTTTTGCCCTTAATTGCTCGCTCAAAGCTTCGAACGACAGGGAAAGATCCTCCACGGACCGGTTGCTTGCCGATGTTCTGGCGGCGCTGGTGCCATACGGTGTCAAAGGCGAGATCGTGCGTTCGGTCGATCACGATATCAAGCCAGGTGTGCTTTCCGATATGGGCAAGGGCGACGATTGGCCGAAACTCAGGAAGAAAATACTGGCGGCCGACATCTTCGTGCTCGGACTGCCAATCTGGCTTGGCCAGCCCTCGAGCCTGGCCAAGCGCGTTCTGGAGCGAATGGATGCGTTTCTAGAGGAGACCGACGACAAAGGGCGCATGCCGGCGGCAGGAAAGGTGGCTTTGGTGGCCATCGTCGGCAACGAGGATGGGGCGCATCACTGCCACGCCGAATGTTTTCAAGCACTGAACGATGTTGGCTTCACCATTCCCGCCAATAGCGGGGTCTATTGGGTTGGCGAAGCCATGGGGGATGTCAATTATGTCGACTTGCCGGGAACACCGGAAAAGATCTCCGGCACGATCGAAATGGCTGCTTCCAACGCCGCTCATCTCGCTGGATTGTTGAAAAGCCAAGGCTATCCAGGCGTTACGGAGTGACCTTTGTTCAAGACATGTAGAAACTGCCAAGAACCAACATGTCAGAACCAGTGGAACTCGCCCGGGAACAGGAAGGCTTGTGGCGAGTTCATAGTCTCAGCAGGCGGGCGCCGCTGCGTTTCGCAACGGAGGGAAGCCGCGGACAGGAGAACGTCATGAGTCTCGGGACCATTCTCATCATCATTCTGATTATTGCATTGCTTGGCGGCCTTAGTGGACTTGGCGGCGGGCCATTCTACGGCACCGGCTATTATGGTGGCGGCGGTCTTGGTCTGGTGCTGCTTATTGTCATCATCCTGGTCGTTCTCGGGCGCATCTAGCGTCGCCTGACGCGAATGTTCGGCTCGTCGCTTCCGAGCGAGCGGCGGGCTTTGTAATGCCTGACATAAAACAACAGCGAAGGAGAGAGCGCTGAACGCCAATGCTTCCGGTGGGGTAAGGGCGCCAAAATCGCGGCTTCTCACCGTCCTCGGGCCGGGCTTGATAACCGGAGCCTCCGACGATGATCCGAGCGGCATTGCCACCTATTCGCAGGCCGGCGCGCAACTTGGCTACGGACTAGCGTGGACGATGCTGTTCAGTTACCCACTGATGTCGGTCGTTCAGGAAATCAGCGCGCGCATTGGCCGGACCACCGGCCGGGGCATCGCCGGCAACATGCGGGTCCATTATCCAAACTGGCTGCTGCAGGCGATTGTTTTTCTCCTTCTCATCGCCAACACCATCAACATCGGCGCCGACCTTGGTGCCATGGCCGATGCGTTGCGGCTTATCGTTGGCGGCCCGCAACTGCTTTACGTCGCGCTTTTTGCGAGCATATCGGTGGTTCTTCAGATATTCTTGAAATACAGCCGCTACGTCTCGATCCTGAAATGGCTGACCGTTTCGCTGTTTGCCTATTTCGGTACGATCCTGTTTGTGCACGTGCAATGGGCGGAAGTCGCGCGCGGACTGTTCATCCCGACATTGTCGCCAGACCCGCAATTCTGGACCACGGTCGTGGCCATTTTCGGCACGACCATCAGCCCTTATCTGTTTTTCTGGCAAGCTTCGCAGGAGGTTGAAGAAGAAAAAGCCGGTCGACGCAAGCCTCTGAAAAAGGCACCGCGGCGGTCAACCCACGCTATCAAGCGCATCCGTCTGGACACTTATGTTGGAATGGCATTCTCGAATCTGGTGGCGCTTGCCATCATGATAACCGCGGGCGCCACACTGCATGCCGGGGGCGTCACCGACATAACGTCCTCGAGCCAGGCCGCGGAAGCGCTGAAACCCGTCGCCGGCCAGTTCGCCTTCACAATCTTTGCCCTCGGCATCATCGGAACCGGGCTCCTGGCAATTCCGGTCCTTGCCGGGTCGGCCGGCTATGCGCTCGGCGAGGCGCGCAAATGGCCGATCGGGCTGGAGCGCGAACCGCTGAAGGCGAAAGCGTTCTACGCAACGATCGCGCTGGCGACGTTCCTTGGTGCGTGTCTCGATTTTACGCCTGTCAATCCGATCAAGGCCCTCTACTGGAGCGCGGTGGTCAACGGCGTGGTCGCGGTTCCGGTAATGATGGTGATGATGCTGATGACGGCGCGACGCGACGTGATGGGAAATGCCGTTGTACCGATGGCTATGCGCCTGGTGGGCTGGGCAGCGACAGGCATCATGACGCTGGCGGCGGCGGTCATGATTTTCCGATTGTTCTATTAGCAGGCGTTCATGTGCGGCAGGGCAACCGCGATGTGGCGGTCGTCGTGCTCGAGGTGCCGAGCCTCCGGTCGCTGTCGAAGTAAGGACGGGGTTCCGAAACGTCTCGGGTCGCCAAGCTTGCCCGCGATCAAACCAGGAACCATTCGCGGCACCACTCGTTCAGAATCCATTGGCGAGTCGTGAGGATTGCAATGGTTGTGCCGCGTGCTGCCTGGAAAGGCTTCCTGAAGGTCGGATCGGTGTCATGCGGGGTCAAGATCATCGGTGCCGTCACCGAGGCCGAAAGAATTCACTTCAAGATCCTGAACCGCAAGGACGGATTGCCGGTCAAGAGCGCTTATGTCGATGAAGGAACCGGCGAAACGGTCGAAGCCGAAGACCAGCTGAAAGGCTATGAGACCGGAAAAGGCGACTTCGTTCGGATCGAGCCGGCTGAAATCAAGAAGCTCAAGCTGGTGTCGCAGCACACGCTCGAGGTTGGCGGCTTCGTACCGATTGATGACATCGATGCCCGGTATCTCGAAAAACCCTACTACCTTGTTCCTGCCGATGCCGCGTCCGCTGAAGCATATGCTGTGATCCGCGATGCAATGGCACACAAGAAGGTGGCCGCCCGCTCCTGCGTGGTGCTGTACCAGCGCGGCAGGGAAGTGCTGATCCAGGCAGAAGGCAAAGGCATGCTTTTGACCGAGCTGCGCAATCACAACGAGATGATCTCGGCGCGGTCGGTATTCAAAGGCCTGAAGGACCGAAAAGTCGATCCTGAGATGCTGGAAATCGCCCAGCTACTGATCGACAAGAAACCCGCCAAATTCGACCCGTCGAAATTCGAAGACACCTATGAAAACGCGCTCATCGCGATGATCGAGGCAAAGCGCAAGGGTAAGAAGCCGCCGAAGCCGGCGCCAGAACCCAAGACCAACGTCGTCAATCTCGCCGACATTTTGCGCAAGAGCCTGGCGCAGGAGGGTGGCAAGCCCACCACGAAGTCGACCGCGGCGAAGCGCAAGAGCGCATAGGACCGCGGTATGGCAAAGGACCTCTCCGCCCTTCGCAAGGCGCTGAAGGGCAACGTCGATACCGACCCTTCAGGCAAGGAAACTGGCGAAGGAGGCGAAAATCTCCCTCAATCGAAAACCCGCGCCTCGGTGAGAACGCAGGGCCGACCTTGCCGATCCGCCGTGGCCATCAAGCGATATACGCTCCTAAGAGCGGCTACGGCTTAGCTTCTGAACCTGCCGGGCCGACTGCTTTTCACCCATCACGCTGCTGAGTCATTCATGGTGAGGGCGTCTTTGGTGCCCGGGCGATAGAAGATTCTCGCCACTGCGTACTCATTGCAGTGGGCGGTCCACCCCGACATGGGGAGGACCGCCAGTGGCCGGAACTAGGTCAGAATCAGCACGATCTTGAACGTATCCGGATCGACGATGACGATCCGACCGTCGGCAAGCAGGAAATATTCATAAGTTTCGTAAGCCGGGACAATCTTGACGATGCGCGCCGGCAAACGATGCAGCCTGATTTTGTGCCGCGGAACTTCCACGCCGATGGAGATGTCGAAATCGACACTGGCTACCGGCTCGACCTTTGTCTCCCTGATCACTTGGGTGATCTGGGTTTTCTGTTCAACCGTGACATTGTTGATCGAGCCGGTCGAAGTCGTATCCTGTGCAGGAGTTTTGCCCTGGGCCTGCTCGTCGGTCTGGACCTTGGCTTTGCCCTGCGTCTGCTGATCCGTGGTGGCGCCAGCCTTGCCCTGGGCCTGCTCGTCGGTCTGGATCTTGGCTTTGCCCTGCGACTGCTGGTCCGTGGTGGCGCCAGCCTTGCCCTGGGCCTGCTCGTCGGTCTGGACCTTGGCTTTGCCCTGCGCCTGCTGGTCCGTGTTGGTGCCAGCCTTGCCCTGGGCCTGCTCGTCAGTCTGGACCTTGGCCTTCCCCTGCGCCTGCTCGCCCATCTTCGAGCCGGGCTGGCAGTTAGCCTTCGCGGATGTACAGTTGGTATCCGCTCCTGATGGGCTTTCGGCTGGCTGTTGTGTCTGAGCCATCGCCATCCCGCAGCTGAGACCGATCGCCAGCATGCTGGTCATGAGAACATGCTTCATAGGAAATCTCCTGGGAAAAGTTCGTCCCTTCGTTCGGTAAACTTGAACCAAAAAGCTTTGTTCCGAGATGGCGATGCGTGACTGCCAAGACCACAAAAGCCGAGCGCTCTTCGAACCAACAAGGAATTCCATTCAGTGCGCCGGTTCGCTGACCAGGCTGAATTTTTTGACTTCGCAGTGCTGGTCCAAGAGCGAAAGCAAATCTGTCGGCGGGCCGCTACGGTCCGGTCGCGTCCAGCCAATTTCAAATGAGAATACAGGGTCGTGGTGATCCGGGCGCCGCTCCATTCCGACCAACCGTGCCCGGTAACCGAGCGGCCTGACGATTTCGCCGAGATCGCCGGTCTTTCCCGCCTTCCAGGCGATATCCAGTTCGGCGTGATGGTCGCGGGGAATGCGCACGTCGACCCATTTCAGTACGAGAAGTGTCAACAAGGTGAGCGCCGTCCCAGCCACCCCCAAACCATACTGACCACCGCCGAACGCCAGCCCGATCGCAGTCATCACCCATAATGTGGCAGCCGTTGTGACTCCGCTGACAAGGTTGCCGCGGCGAAGAATGGCGCCGCCGCCGATAAAGCCGACGCCGGTCAGCACGCCAAGCGGAAAGCGCAACACGTCCATGGAGGCAAAGGAATCGGGATTTTTGCCGCCGACTCCCAGCAGCAGATTTGCCTGTGCCATTGTGAGAGCGGCGGCCAGTCCGACCAGAATGGTTGTCCTCAGCCCTGCCGAGTGGCCGCGCGCTTCACGATCCAATCCTATCAGCGCACCTGCAAGCAAAGTCAAAACCAACCGTGCCGCGATATCTTGCCAATCCGGATTAAGGGGCATCGCAATGACCTGGACTCGAACTCCCGTGCGCACTCAATCCGTAGTCGCACGTTAGGTTCCCGACGACGCCATCTTGGCTGTAAGCCGCGCGATCGATTGGCAGACGAGATAACGACGTCGTAGCGTCAGCCTGGGGGAACGGATTTAGCGGCGCGGATGGCGAATCGGAATCTGCACCACATTCTCCGATCCAGGCAGATCGAACGCCATGGCCAACCGGCGAACGGAGGCCATTTCTACGATCAGTTCTTCGATCGAAAGGTCCGGCAGACCTGTCTTCACCTTCTGCCTCACCCTGGCTGCAAGCTCATGAACCCGGACGGGGACGAAAAGCGGACTGTCGTCCAGCAGTTTGCTGATTTCGATCACCACATCGGCGTCGATGTCTTTCGGCAATTCCCGCATGGGCGTCACCTTGGTCTCGAAATGCCCGTCAGGTCTTTCGATCCGGGCGATCAGGGCACTGCCCACCAGGCGATGGTGGAGCCTAGGCGTGCAGAGCGCGGATCAACAGTCGGATACATTGATCCGCCAGCGCTGGCATGTCACGAAAAAACGTCGGTACGGTAATAACCAAGCGGTTGGACCCGCAATCCACATGCGGCTTGTTTGAATCCGCGGCGCCCGCAGTGGCTCTCTCCGACAGGAGGAACAAAAAATATCGTCCGGAATTGAGACTGATGGATCGGAGGATCGGTGTCATGGACAGCAGGGAAGAGCGCATCAAACGGCGTGCCTATGAAATCTGGGAACGGGAGGGCCGTCCGACTGGACGCGAGCAGGAGCACTGGGATCAAGCCGTGCAGGAGATCGAGGGAGAAGGTCCCGAGACCGAACGCGGCCCTGTCGTGCCCGACCCGACAGTCAGCGCCGGCTCAAAAAGCTCGAAGGATTGAAGGCTGGCCCGAGCATCCAGCAAGGCAACCAAATTCGCGGAGCCTCGTTTGTCGAATATCAGTCAGAGGAGGTTTCGATGAAGAAATCCTTGTCGCTTCTGGTGTTGGCTGCTGCTCTTGCGCTCGGCGCCTGTGACAACAGCGTCGAACCGACGAAAGCCAACACCGACGCCATCAACAAGAACCCGCAGGTTGACCAGGATGCCAGACCCAAGTCGACGACTGGCGGCGACCAGCCGGTTACAGCGCCGGAGAGCAAATGAACCCCATCTCATCTTGCGATACGCCACTGCTGCGCATCGCCTATCTCGGTGGCGGGCCAGAAAACGGCGCGCCCGTTGTCCTGCTGCATGGGTGGCCGGACGACGCGACCACTTACGCGCGCATTTCGCCGGTCCTTCATGAGGCCGGCTTTCGGACGTTTTCGCCGTGGCTGCGAGGTTTTGGACGGACATCGTTCCTGTCGGAAGAAACCATGCGATCCGGCGAAATTGCTGCAATGGCGCGGGATGTGCTCGACTTTGCCGACGCGCTTGGCCTCAGCCGCTTTGCGGTCGTCGGGCACGACTGGGGAGCACGGATCTCCTACCTCCTGGCCTCGATTTTTCCCGATCGCATCAGGTGCTGTGCCGCGCTATCGCTTGGCTGGCAACCCGGCAAGCCGGCAACGCCAGCGCCCGAACAGGCGAAAGCATTTTGGTATCAATGGTTCATGGCAACAGCGCGGGGCGCCGAGTTCGTGCGAAAGAATCGCAAGGAATTCGCCAGATTCCAATGGGACAGCTGGAGCCCGTTGGGCTGGTTCGACGATGCCATTTTCGATGAAGTGGCTGCATCCTTCGAAAATCCGGATTGGCCTGACGTGACATTGCATTCCTATCGGGTTCGCTGGGGTGAGGCGGAGCCCGATCCCCGCTACGCGGATCTGGCCGCCCGGCAAACATCGGTCAAGATCATCACGGTGCCGACCTTGACGCTTCATGGTGGCGACGACCGTGTTGTGCTGACCGCATCGTCGGAAGGGCTGGAGGAGCATTTCACCGCGCCCTACAAACGAGTGGTCCTGGATGCGGTTGGGCACTTCCCAACACGTGAGGCCCCACAAGAGGTTTCGCGACTGTTGGCGAGCTTTCTCGACAGTTACGGCAGGCGATAAAGCGCTTGGCTCGGCAGTCAGTCGGCTTCATCGGACAAGCTGGAACCTGATGCATCGCCGCGCATTTCGTCTCCATGGATGGCGAACCGGAACGCCGTCGCGATCAATCGGTAGCCACGGAGAATTCGGATGCAAACTTCAGTCGCAACTTCAGAACACCACCGCCCACTAACCATAGAACCGTTTGCCGGCACGGTAACGGTGCGATTCTCCGACGCCATAGTCGCGGCCACGGAGCGCGCGAAGGTACTCAGGGAAGAGGGACATGAGCCGGTGTTCTATATTCCGTTCGAGGACATCTATTTCGAGCTTTTCGAAAAGACAAACACGACAAGCAGTTCACCGCTGAAGGGAACCGCTAGCTATTGGCGTGTCCATGCAGTTGGTGGCGCGGCCGATGACTTCATGTGGGCATACGAGACGCCGGATACGGCAGCGCGGGCCATTGCACGTCATGGCGCTTTCGATCCAGAAAAGGCGCGCATCGATATCGACCCGGTGGAGGACAAACGGCACACGCCACATGTCAGGGAATAGTATCATTGGCAGGCATTTGCTAGCGCCCGGAGAATTCCTCATCGAGAATGCGCAAGGCTTCTTCGTATTTGGCTGTCGAGGCTCCAATTTGCCGTGACTGCCAGATGTTGTCTTCGAGGTCAGCGCGTTTTACCGGCAGCGCCAGCGGATTCGATGCAGCCCGCCGCACGAACGTGAAATAGTCCTCGCCGTCTCTGCGCGACATGGCATCGACCGCGGAAGCAATCGACGGTCCAAACCCGGTCGCTTCCAGCTTGGCTCGTGACCAGCCTTCGCCTTTTTCCAGGACATCATGCAGATAGGCGACGACCTTCTGATCCATCGTTTCGACAGCATCGACGACACGACGGCAATGCTCGATATAGGGCCGCCCGGTCTTGTCGCGCTGCGCTGCGTGAACCTCTTCCGCAATCTTGGCCGCTCGATAGAAAATGCTCATCGTCGCTGTCCCGGCCGCTTGTCGAATGCCCAGGCGCGGCCATCGGAATCTCCTGTGATTTCATCTCCAAGTCGCCGAGGCTATTGTTCCTTGCCGCAAGGATTTCGTTGAAGCGCCGTCCGCCTCACCAGTGGGCTCTTCCAGCGGATGGCATCGGATCCATGAGGCGGAAACGTCGATGGCTGATGTCGGTTCCTGAAGCGACAAGGAACGAGTGCCGGCACGGGACGTTCTGATCCATGCCTTCGACGGCAAGGAAAAGCTCGTGAAAAAATCCGACCGGGTACGGACTTCCTGATGTCGATGCCGGGTTTGGCATACGGGCCTCTGGGCGACCGCTGCATGCATGTCTGTGTTGACATGCAGCGGCTGTTCGCCGAGCCGTCACAGTGGGCCACTCCATGGATCACTCGCGTGCTCCCTCGCATCGAGAGCCTGGTCGAAAGGAAGGCGCAACAGACAGTCTTCACGCGCTTCCTGCCTGCCCAGAAGCCGGGGCAGGGTGTAGGCACATGGAAGCGCTACTATGAGCACTGGGCCACGATGACGATCGAAAGTATCGGCGACGAAATGGTCGACCTGTTGCCGGCATTGGCCGCTTACTGCCCGCCGGCGGCAGTCATCGACAAACACATCTACTCGCCCTGGTTTGAGGGCCGGCTCAGGGCTTTTCTGGTGGAACGCGATGTCGATACGCTGGTCATCACTGGCGGCGAAACCGACGTATGCGTTCTGGCCACGGTGCTCGGAGCAATCGATTTCGGCTATCGCGTGGTTCTTGTCACGGACGCGCTGTGCAGTTCTTCCGACGCGACGCATGACGCGCTGCTGACCGTTTATCACCAGCGATTTGCCCAGCAGGTCGAGACGGTCGAGATGGAGGTGGTACTGTCGCACTGGACTTGATGTCGCCGGGCTTCAGCCAGGCAGAAGCATCGAGTGCTTCTGCCCACGGTCTGGGATACCTATTTGTTGAGGGAACAGCAGGCATAGGAACAGACGTGGCGCAACGATCGGGCAGTGCTGATCTTCCACTTCACGGCGGACGCGTGCCGAAATGGCTTGGCGACCGCATGACGCGCCTTGGCGCCGTGATGTGCGAGGCAATCATTCATCACTACGGTCGCAACGAGTTGCTGCGCCGGTTGGCGCATCCGTTCTGGTTCCAATCCTTCGGCGCCGTCATGGGCATGGACTGGCACTCGTCCGGTATCACGACCAGCGTCGTCGGCGCCTTGAAACGCGGTCTGACGCCGCTCTCCGGCGAACTGGGCATTCATGTCTGCGGCGGCCGCGGCACGCATTCGCGCAAAACCCCGCATGAACTTGCAATCATCGGCGAACGCGTTGGCTTTGACGGAGCGAGCTTGGCAACCGTCAGCCGGCTTGTCGCCAAGGTGGACAGCGCCGCCGTCCAGGATGGCTTCGACCTCTATCTGCACGGGTTCATCGTCACCGATGACGGCGACTGGGTCGTGGTCCAGCAAGGCATGAACGGCGACAGCAAGGTGGCGCGCCGCTATCATTGGCTGTCCGAAGGTTTGAAGAGTTTCGTCGACCAGCCGCACACCGCCATCGAAGGCGCCAACCAGGGCGAGATCGTCAATCTGACCGACCGGCGCGCCGAAGCTTCGCGCAAGGGACAGTTGGATCTGTTGCAGGATCTTGGACCGGATCGCATCCTCAAGGAGTTCGCGGCATTGGAGCGCGGCGCGGCACCGGCGCCGCCGCAACAGCTGTTGCTGCCGCATCTGATCATGCCGGCTCACCACGATGTGCGCGAAAGCGATGTCATCATGCGTCGGCTGCATGGAAACATGGCGGCCGCCGCCGAACGCGGCCCCGAGGATTTTTCCGAGCTCCTTCTGGTACCAGGTGTTGGTGCGCGCACGGTGCGGGCGCTGGCCCTTGTCGCCGAAGTCGTGCATGGCGCGCCGTGCCGTTTTTCCGATCCCGGCCGGTTCTCGCTGGCACATGGCGGTAAGGACAGGCACCCATTCCCTGTGCCGCTAAAAGTCTATGACGAGACCATCGGTGTGCTGAAGTCCGCCGTGCAGAAGGCCAAGCTTGGTCACGAAGAAGAAATCGGCGCCTTGAAGCGGTTGGACGACCAGTCGCGGCAGGTCGAACGATACGTCACCGGCCCCAGCCTGAAGGAAATTGTCGCCGGAGAATTCGACCAGTCGCATCTGCTTGGCGGTCGCAGTGTCCTTGGCTGGGAAGCCGCGCCAGACAAAATGCCCGCGGAGAAGAGCAGGAAGGCGTGACAAGATCGCGCCTGAGAGGCCGGTTTTGCGCTTCACGCGTCCAGATCGATCAAAGCGACGCCGAGCTCGGGACGCTTGCGGCGGCGCAGGTGACCGGGCGCTTCCACCAGGGTGATTTCGAGCGTTGGCCGAACGATGCCGTCAAGCAGATGTCCACCCCGGGTGGTGCCGTCGCTCAATCCGAGCACCGCGTGGACGTGCAGGCTGGGCTTGCCATCGTCGCCCAGCGCAATGTCGCCGATCGCGCTCAGGACCTCGCATTGTTCGTCGATCGGGATTTTGCGATAGGTCTTCGCATTCGGATCAAACCAGCCCACGGTCGCTCTTTCGAAAGCCCCGATGGCGGTCAAGGATGCATTGCCGACTTTCTGGTCGACTGCGAAGGCGGTCACCGCGGCGAACGCTTCTTCGCCGGGGTCGAGCACCACGACGAATGTCCTTTGCCCGCTGATCTCGTTGACGAGCTGCGATTTCATGCCGGCACTCCCATCGCGTTGAGCCTTGTCAGTCTGAGTGGCTTCGTCCAGGTCAATGAACTCGATGTTCGGCGTTCCGCTTACGTGTTGCCGCGGCTTTCTTTGCCGAATCCGATCGGCTCGCGGCTGACCGTGACGCGGATGCCCTGCCGCCGCTTTTGCCGCCCTTGTGCGCCGCGGGATGGCCGGTATGTTTGCCGCGCCCGGAGCCGCCTTCTGTCTTACCGCCGCCATCGTCCTTGTTGACGGTCGCCCATGCCCGCCTTTCAGCTTCCTGGTCGGAGACCCCGCGCTTCTCATAGCCTTCCGCAATATGATCGGCTTTGCGTTCCTGCTTGTCGGTGTATTTCGATTTGTCGCCTCGTGGCATGACAGTTCTCCTGTTCTGTAGAGCCTGAACGGAAACCCAGCGAGGGAGTTCCAATCGGAAATTTGAAAAACAACCCGATCCCACGAAACTGCCTCGTCATGGCATGCGGAGATCAAACCCTATCGTTTCGCATAACTGCGGACCGGGCGGGACAGATGCTTTTTGCCATTCCTTGGCCAGAATATGAAACCGGGAAAAACTATCCTGTTCACCATACGGCCGTGTCCGGTTGACGCGGTCCACAGCACTGAGACAATGCGGCTCCAGACGACCGTTCCGGCGAGCTCCAATGAGGAGTTTCAATTGGAACGCAACATGCACGCAAGGCGTGGAACTATCGCCCGTCGGGCTTGGGTTTTGGAGAACGCAGCAGCAAAGCGAGGGGAACAAACAGGGCGGTCGCGATTGCGCAGTACCGAAAGACGTCGATATAGGCGAGCAATGAGGCCTGGCGCGCGATCAACTGCCCGAGCCAGCCGATCGCCTGCTGCTTCGCTTCGACCATCGGTGAGCCCTGAGCGACGAAATGCTCGGTTACCTGACGCAGCACCTGCTGGTAGCTTGGTGAGGATTGCGCGGTGTGGCCGACAAGATTTGCCTGATGCAGTTGCGCGCTTTGAGCGATCACCGTGTTGGACAGTGACACGCCGATGCTGCCGCCAATGTTGCGGGCAACGTTGATCAGCGCCGAGGCCTGGTTGGTCTGCTGCGGAGCGAGACCGACGTAAGCCGCCGTCGAAATGGGGATGAACAGGAACGGCAGGCCGATCATCAGGAAGATGCGTGCAAAGGCAAAGAAACGGAAGCTGGCGTCCGGGGTGAGCGACGTCATGTGCCACAAGGCGACCACCACAACCGACATGCCCATCATGATCAAATATTTGGGCTGAACGATGCCGGCGGCAAATCCGGAAATCGGCATCAGCATCAGCATGGCGATGCCGCCCGGCATCATCGAGAGGCCCGACAGGGTCGCCGTGTAGTCGAAAGCGGTCTGTTGCAGCTGCGGCATCAACTGCGTGGTGCTGAACAGCACGGCGCCGACCGCCATCATCACCAGGAACGACGTGCCGAACTGACGGCTGAACAGCAGCCGGATGTCGACGATCGGATCGCGGTGGCTGAACTCCCACGGGATAAGCAGCAGGAACGAGATCGCCGAAATCACCGCGAAAGTCGTGATGAAACCCGATGCGAACCAGTCGTTGCGCTGACCTTGGTCAAGGAAGATTTCCAGGCAGCCAAGCGCGGTCGCCACCAGAATAAACCCGACCCAGTCGATCCTGAGGCCGCCTTGCAACCGCTCCTGGCGTTCGCGTTCGAGCACATCCGGTTCGACGACCAGCCACTGTACCAAAGCGAGCGACATGATACCGAACGGCACGTTGATGAAGAAAATCCAGTGCCAGGAGAAATGGTCGGTCAGCCAGCCGCCGATGGTCGGCCCGACCGTCGGTGCGACGATGACGGCTATGCCGTAGAGGGCAAACGCCTGGGAGCGTTTTTCGGGTGGAAAAGTGTCGGCAAGGATGGATTGTTCGCTTGGCGCCATACCGCCGCCGCCGAGACCTTGCAGGATCCTGAAAAGGATGAGCAATTCCAGATTTGGCGCCAGTCCGCACAGCAGCGAAGCGATGGTGAAGGTCGCCACGCACAGCATGTAGTAGCGCTTACGGCCGATCACGCTGGCCAGCCAGCCGCTGACCGGGATGATCACGGAATTTGCAACCAGATAGGTGGTGATCACCCAAGTGCTTTCGTCCATCCCGGCCGCCAGGCTGCCGGCGATGTTGCGTAGCGCTACGTTGGCGATCGAGGTGTCCAGCACCAGCATGAAGGTCGCGATGGAGACGACGATAGCGATCAGCCAGGGATTGCGCCCACCGGCGGCGGACCGGCTTTCGCTTTGGTCTTTGGCCATCTCGCCACTCATCGTACCTTGACTGTCGGCACCACCGACAGGCCAGGGCCTAGCAGCACGCCGGGCGGTCTGTCGAAGACGATCTTCACCGGCACACGCTGCACCACCTTGACGAAGTTGCCGGTGGCATTCTCGGCCGGCAGCAGGCTGAAGGCGGTGCCACTGCCCGCCTGGATGCTGTCGACGCGGCCATGGAAGGATCTTTCCGGATAGGCGTCGATGTCGATATCGACCGGCTGTCCCGGCCGCATCAGATCGAGCTGTGTTTCCTTGAAGTTGGCCTTCACCCAGACCTCGTCGGGAACAAACATCATCAGCACCTGGCCGGGTTGGGCATAGGAACCGTTGGCAACCGAGATGCTCGTTGCTCGTCCGGAAACCGGTGCGGTGATGGTGGTGCGCGACAGCGTGGTGCGCGCCTGGTCCTGGCTCGCCTTGGCCTGATCGAGTTTGGCTTCGGCGCTCTTGATCTGTGCCTGCAAGACAACGACCTGGCTCTTGGCGGCAGTCACGTTGGCCTCAGCGCTATCGAGAGCAGCCTGATCCTGACGCAGCGTCGACGCTGCCTGCTGAGCCTGCTGTTGGGTGGCCGTGCCCTTGGCCAGAAGTTCACGGTTGCGTTTGTCCTCGGCCTTGGCGAAATCGAGTGCCGCCTGGGCTTGCGCCATCTGCTTCCGGGCTGCATCGATCTTTGCGTTTTGGGCTTCAATCCGAGCCCCGATCTCGACAATGTCGGCTTGCGCCGACGTTACGCCGGCATCGGCCTGTTTGAGGCTGGCCTGATAGTCGCTGTCATCGATGCGCAACAGGACGTCGCCCGCCTTGACGAGTTGGTTGTCGGTCACCGCGAGGTCGGTGATACGTCCTGATATCTCGGCGCCGATGGTTATGGTGCGGGCGTCGATGAAGGCGTCGTCGGTCGATTCATATTGGCGGGCATTCAGCCACCACATGATCAGTTCCATGGCGGCCAGCGACACCATGATCAGGATTGCAATGGACATGTAAGGGTGTCGCCGGGGGAAGCTCAGGAGGCTGGGCTTTTGATCATCCGCCCCCTTGTTTCGCGCTTCACGCTCCGGGGTGTCGGGCTGAGCCGCATCGCCCTTGCGTTTTGCCGACGCTTCCGATCTGGCCTTGCTCGAAGCGTCGCGCGGATCTCTGGTTTTGTCTGGTTCTTTGGTTTCGGTTTTCGCGTCCACGGGAGAACTCTCAAGCAAAGGCGCCGACGGCTTTTTTCGGGTCAACGGCAGCTGTTCACAAAAGTTCCTGACGAACAGGCTAGCGAGACAGTTCGCATTTTTCGAGGATTGCAGTCGAAGCCCATTCAGCCGACTGCGAATCTGACCACCGCAATGAGGATCACAATACCGACGAGGCCCGCGACGAAGATGATACGGCGTGTGCGGGTTCGCAGGATGATCTCGCCTTGCCGCGCCTGCTCAGCCGAAAAGACAGGGCCTTCATCACCATTTTGATCGCTGCGTCGATCGCCCCGATCACTGCTCATGATCGTCTCCTTCCCTGGAACCTGTCGAGGACAACCACCGCCCTGCGGCTGAAGTTCCGCGTGACCGGCCCGCAAAAGAAGCGATCACAGCGATGTGAGGAGGGAACTTTGTTTCCCGCGAACAGTTTGGTCCGCTTGAGACCCCAGCCAGCCGGAAGCCAGCCATGTCTAATTCCACAAGTCCCAGCGGCCTGAGCAGACGCTCGTTCATGACGGGCTCTGTTTCGGCGGCAGCGGCAATGCCGCTCGTAGCCACGTCCACAAAAGCGGCCGAGCCGCCGACCGCCAAAGCGGCCGGGCCGCGCGATCTGTCGACGATCTCGATGCGGATCAACAAGCAGGCCTACACTCTCGCGCTCGACAATCGCACGAGCCTGCTCGACGCACTGCGTGATCATGTTGGCCTGACCGGCACCAAGAAAGGTTGCGACCACGGTCAGTGCGGTGCCTGCACCGTTCTTGTCGATGGGAAGCGGGTGCTCTCCTGCCTGAGCTTCGCCGTCATGAACCAAGGCCGCGAGGTCACGACCGTGGAAGGCCTGGCTTCAGCTGAAGGAGAGCTGCATCCGGTGCAGCAGGCCTTTGTCGACCATGATGCCTTTCAATGCGGCTACTGCACGCCGGGCCAGATCATGTCCGCCATCGGCTGCATCGACGAAGGCCATGCCGGGTCGGACAATGACATCCGCGAGCACATGAGCGGCAATCTGTGCCGGTGTGCTGCCTACCCCAACATCGTCGCGGCGATCATCCAGGCACGCGACGAGATCAGGAGAGCCTAGGATGCGTCCTTTCGTCTATGAAAGACCAACGAGCGTTTCGGTGGCGATCGCCATGGCGTCCCACCTCGACGCCAGGCATGTTGCGCCAACACAGGCCAACACCCAGTTCATCGCCGGCGGCACCAATCTGGCCGACTACATGAAGCTTGGCGTCGCCCAGCCTGAACGATTGCTCGACCTCAACAATCTTGCCGAGCCTGCCCTGCGGCGGATCAGGGTAAGCGATGACACCATCCGGTTCGGGGCGCTGGTCCGGATGGGCGAAGCAGCTGACAACAATGACGTCAGGCGCCGCTGCCCGCTCCTTGCCGATAGCCTGAAATTCGCCGCCAGCGGTCAGCTTCGCAACATGGCGAGCCTTGCCGGCAACGTGCTGCAGCGAACGCGATGCGAGTATTTTCGCGAAACCTCCTGGCCGTGCAACAAGCGTGAGCCCGGTTCCGGTTGTGCCGCGATGGAAGGGTTCAACCGCCAGCATGCCGTGCTCGGCACCAGCGATGCCTGCATCGCTACCTATCACGGCGATTTCGCGCAGGCCCTGATTGCGCTGGATGCGGTCGTCGAAGTGGAGGGACGGCATGGTCCGCGCAAGATCCCGTTCGCGAGACTGCACCGGCTTCCCGGCGACACGCCCGACATCGAGACGGATCTGGCCGCCGATGAAGTCATCGTCGCCATCGATGTTCCGCTCGGCGCATGGAGCCGTCGTTCGCACTACCTGAAAATACGCGATCGCGAATCCTATGCGTTCGCGTTGGCCTCGGCGGCGGTCGCGCTGGACATGGATGGAGACACTGTCAGGCAAGCGCGCGTGGCGCTGGGCGGGGTCGCAACCGTGCCATGGCGGGCGAGGGCGGCGGAGGATGCGCTTCAAGGCAAGGTGCTGGAAGAGGATGTGGCCGAAGAGGCTGCCGCCGCCGCTTTCGCCGATGCCAAACCACGAGAACACAACGCGTTCAAGGTGCCGCTCGGAAAGCGCACGCTGGTGCGAGCGCTGCTCGAAACACGCGACATGAAGGTCTGAGCCATGAATCAAGCCGCGCCAGTTCCAAAAGAAAACCAAGGCGAACCGGTTGTCCGCATCGACGGCAGATTGAAAGTTACCGGGCAGGCCAGCTATCCGGCCGACATCGCCACAGCCAACGTCGCTTATGGTGCTCTTGCCACCAGCAGCATCGCTCGGGGCAAGGTTTCCAGACTCCATACCGATGAAGCCAGGGCCGTGCCCGGAGTGCTGGACATCATGACCTACGGCGACATGGATAAGACCGACACGCCGAAATTTGGCAACACTGGCGCGAGCTCCATCGCACCCCTGCACGACAAGACAATTTTCCACGACGGCCAGATCATCGCGATGGTTGTCGCCGAGACATTCGAGGCGGCGGAGGAGGCGGCGATGTTGATCCGCGCCGATTACGAAGACGAACCGCCCAGCGCCAGCTTCGATTCCAAAGGCGCGAAGGTGGAACCGGCGGCCGGTAAGAGCCCGATGTTGAAGGAGGATGTCAAAGCCGGCGACTTCGACACTGCCTATGCATCCGCCGCCGTCAAGATCGACCAGAAATACTCGACGCCGACCCAACATCACAATCCGATCGAATTGTTTTCGACCACGGCGATGTGGCAAGGCGATCAACTCACCATCCATGAACCAAGCCAGAATGTCACCGGCTGGAAAATCGAACTCGCCCGGCAGTTGAAGATCGATCCTGCCAATGTGCGGATTGTCAGCCCTTACGTTGGTGGCGCCTTCGGCTCCAAGGGGCCAATGACGACTCGCACGGCAATTGTCGCGGTTGCGGCGCAGCGTGTTGGACGGCCGGTACGCTGCGTCGTCAGCCGCATGCAGGCCTTCAACACCCAGACCTATCGCGCCGAGACTCGGCATCGAATCCGCATAGGCGCCGGCAAGGACGGCCGCATCACGGCGTTCGGACATGAGGGCTGGGAGGTGACATCACGCCCTGACTCTTATGTCGTCGGCGGCACGTCGGCCACCGGCCGCATGTACAACTATGGTTCGGTGCTCACTCACGTTTCGCTCGTCCATGCCGATCGCAACACACCGGGCTACATGCGCTCGCCGCCCGAGACGCCCTATGTCTACGCGCTCGAGAACGCCATGGACGAAATGGCCGTGGCGCTCGGGATGGATCCTGTCGAGTTTCGGCGTATCAACGAGCCCGAAAGGGAGCCGATCGGCGGCAAGCCATTCTCCAGCCGGTCGCTGGTCAAATGCTACGGCCAGGCTGCGCAAGCCTTCGGCTGGTCGAAGCGCGATGCCACGGTTGGGTCGATGCGTGATGGCGACTGGCTGGTCGGCATGGGTTGCGCGACCGCCATCTATCCAACGGCCAGCGCGCCATGCGCGGCCCGTGTTCGCCTGACCGCCGATGGCCAGGTTCGCGTTCAGTGCGGCTCGCATGAGATTGGCACCGGTGTGCGCACCGTGGCAGGCCAGATGGCGGCCGAGCGTCTAGGGATAGGGATTGACAAGGTCAGCGTCGAGATGGGCGACAGTGCACTGCCGCCGGCGCCGGTCTCGGGCGGCTCGATTTCGACTGCGAGCGTCTGCTCCGCGGTTCTGAAGGCCTGTGACGCGGTGCGCGGAAAACTTTTCGCGGCTGCCGTTGCTGGAGACGGGCCATTGGCTGGTTCCGGCAATGCCAGACTGGAAATGGAACAAGAGAAGATCGTGGCTAGCGGCGGCAAATCCGCCAAGCTGTCGGATGTCTTCAAGGCGATGCAAGTCGGTGCGATAGAGGAATACGCCGAGTTTGCGCCAAAGGGTTCGACGCCGGAAGCGCTGAAGAAACTCTATGCCGGGCAGGCGGAATTCCACGGCGGCGATCAGGACAAGGATTCGGTGAAATATGCCTTTGGCGCCGAATTCGTCGAAGTCCGCATCAACAGTTACACACGCGAAATCCGGGTGCCGCGCATCGTCGGCGCCTTTGCCGCCGGGCGGATCATGAACACCCGCACCGCGCGCAGCCAACTGATGGGCGGCATGATCTGGGGTATTGGCCAGGCCCTTCACGAGGCGACGGAAATCGACCGGCGCAACGCCCGCTATGTCAATCGTGACCTGCAGGATTATCTGGTGCCGGTCAACGCGGACATCAAACAGGTCGACGTCATCCTCGTCCCGGAGGTCGATCCGGACGTCAACCCGGCCGGCGTCAAAGGATTGGGGGAACTTGGCAATGTCGGGACGGCGGCCGCTGTCGCGAGCGCCGTGTATCATGCCACTGGCAAGCGCATTCGAGATCTGCCGATCAGAATAGACGATTTGATCGTCTGACGATCAGGGGGCGCGACGGCGCCGAACGGGAACATGGAACTCGTAACCCATAAGAAGTTCAAAAACGGCCGGTTGATGCCGTGGGGAAAAGGCACGGTCGTTACCGGAGCAAGGGGATTTGTCTACCTCTGCGGAAACACGGCAACTGCCGACGATTACGACCCAGCCGGCAAAAGGGGAGGTGGCTTCGCTGGCGATGCGGCGGCACAGTGGCGCGCAATTCTGACGAACATCAAATCAGATCTGGAGGAACTTGGTAGCGCGCTCGACTATCTTATCCGGCTGACCTTCTTCATCAAGGGGCCATTTCCCGATGGCGGCGTTCTGAGCTCTCCCAATTTTCGCCTCGACGTGCTGGACCAGTTCTTTGCCGAGCATTGCCCGAAGCACTGTAGCTACAACAACCCGCCGCCCTCGGAGGTGATCGGGGTTGCGGCGCTTGCGCAAGCCGACATCGTTGTTGAAATTGTCGCGGTCGCGGCGCTGCCGGACTGAGTGGAGTTTCCGCGTGGAGAAGAAATAGCGCCGGCCTGGTCGTTCCGCCTCATTCCGGCGCCGTGGCGGGTGCCGTATATCGCCGCCGAACCGCGTCGAGCACGCGCTTGCGGCTTTCCTCGGCTGAAAGCGTTTCGTCCTTTTCCGCTTCGGCCGTTTCGCGTGCCAGGTCCTTGTCCCTGATCTGATGGCGGAACCAATCGGAATAGTCGCCGGCGCGCAGGTGAAACTCCCAGGTCTTGTCGTCTATGCCTTCAGCCATCTGGGCGAAGATCATCAGATTGTGGGCCCTGAGATTCATCGCGTCGTCGGGACCGTGGAAATAGAAGCTGCCCGCCTCATCGAGTTGCCCCTCGGCATATTTGCGGCTGTGCCGCTTCAGCGACTGGCGTGGCTCGATCACCTTGACCATGGCGAGTTTCTTGCGTTTCTGCGGCCGCCAGAACAACACGCGCTCGCCCTTGGGCGAGGAGATCTCCTTAGGCGGCGCGATGCCGGTCTCTTTGCAGAAGACCTTCACGACGTCCTTCGCCTTGGGGCCAAGCGCAATGATGGCCGTCACCAGGCGCAAGGCGTCGGTCGAGATCGCTTCCGGGTGAACGGTGATCAAGATCGTGCCCGGCAATTCCAATGACAGGATCGCCCGCGTATCGTCGCGCCGCTTGGGCAGGAGATGGTGTGCTTCGTCGATGACGAGCCAATGCGGTCTCGCGGTGCGACGGCGGAAACTGCCGAGGCCAGGCAGCAGGTCGGCAAAGAAATCCGGCCGCTCGTTGACGCGCAGGGCCAGCCCATTGACGACGATATTGCTGTCGGCCTTGGCGATCAGATCCAGCACTTGAGCCTTTGTCGGCGCGCTGGAGCCGTCTCCCAGCCGAACCGCGCCTTCGAGACCGTCATAGTCGCCCTCGGGATCGAAGACGCAGAATTGAAACCCACTCTCGACGAAGCGTTCCGTCAGCGCGGTGGCCAAGGTGGATTTGCCGATGCCCGAACTGCCGGCGATGAGGACAGTATCGGTCGGCGACAAATAAATCTCGTCGCCGCCGGCGGATCCGAGAACGATGCCGTCATGGCGCCTCGGCACGATCTCATGATCGCGCTTGATCAGTCTGTCGACCAGTTCCTCCACGCCCTTCCCACGGGCGCCACGCATGACCAGATCGGCTGTGGTCTTGACCGCGGGAATTGCATTGTCGACGGCGACGCTGCAGCCACATGCCTGTAGGAAGGCATGGTCGTTCTCGGCGTCGCCGACACCCACCACATTGTGCGTCGAAAGCCGAAGATCCTGAAGTGCCGCGGTCAGTCCGGTGGCTTTGTTGATGCCGCTCGGCAGGATCATCACCGCGCCCTTGTTGAAGATGATTTCCAGTTCCAGTCCCAGTTTCTTGATGACCTCGAGCACGGTGGCCTGGTGGGGCTCCCAGGTCGCGACGATCGATCGCCCGACCGAAAGCGGCTTGACGCCGCACCTCTTCAGCCTGGCGACGAATTTGGGTTCCGGCGATGGCGAAATCACCCGTTCTTCCTCGCTGGCCGGGGTGTAGATCAGCGCTCCATTCTCGGCGACGACCTTGTCGAACAGGCCGATTTCGGGAAAGACGCGCTTCAAATCGGGCAGTTCGCGCCCGGTGACGAGAACCAGCTTGCGGCCGCTCTTCTTGAACCGCTCAAGGGCAGCCAGCGTTTTCGTAGCGACGATTCCGTCATGAGCCAGCGTGCCGTCATAGTCCGTCGCCAACGCAATGAAATACATTCTCGACCTTTCACGGTTCCGGTTTGCATTCCGGTTAGAACGTGTGATCGAGACAAAGGCTCCCATCGGAATTGAATCGCGGCGTTTCGAAAAAGGAGCAACGGTTTCGCCCCGGAGACCAGGAACTCCTCCGGTACCGGCACGTTGACCAGCAAGCCGGGACCAGTTTCCGGCGTTCGCGGGCGGCGGGCAAAGCCGCCGCCGAAATCAACCTTGAGAACAATGAAAGGTAAGGCCATGGGCTTCTTTTCGAAGGACATCAAGACACTCGACGATCTCTTCGTGCACACGCTGCGCGACATCTACTACGCAGAAAGGCAGATCGAGAAAGCGCTGCCGAAGATGATCGACAAGGCAACCGACCCGCAATTGAAAGCCGGATTCGAAAAACATCTCGACCAGACCAGGGGCCATATCGAGCGCGTAGAGCAGGTGTTCGAGTTGCATGGCGTCAAGGCCAAGGAGGTCAACTGCCCGGCGATCGACGGCATTCTCGAGGAAGCCGACGACGTAAGCGGCGACGTCGACGACAAGGAGGTTCTCGACGCGGCGCTAATAGCCTCGGCGCAGGCAGTCGAGCACTACGAGATGACACGCTATGGCACGCTCATCGCCTGGGCCAAGCAGCTTGGCCGCGGCGACTGCGCCAACGTCCTGGCCAAGAACCTGAAGGAAGAACAGGCGACCGATCGCAAGCTCACCGAAATGGCGGAAAGCAAGATCAACCTGCAGGCAGCCGAATGAGCTTACTCAGGTCGACCGGCCAGCGCACTGGACGGTCGACCGACGCTGGTAGCTGCGCCCCAGGGTACCCCGACCGGGCGGGCCGTTTTTATCTGGGACAGCGCCGTATTACTCAAGGTCGTGCTGCCTTTCGGTTGGGCGCGCCGGAGCCCCACAAGGCGCGCCCGAGCAAGTTCCGTCCGCCCTTGCGCGGGACAAGATCGATGTCGCTGACAAGCTTTGCCCCGCCTTCGCGCCGCTCCAATGTGACCTTGCGGCTATGGAAGGCCTCCAGCTCGGCGCGATGCGCCACGCTGATGATGGTGACATCGGGCAATTCGTGGATCACCGTCTCCATCATCTTGTCCTGGCTCTTCTCGTCGAGCGCCGAGGTTGCTTCATCCAGCACGACGATATCGGGCGTGTGCAGCAGCAGACGCGCGAAGGCGAGGCGTTGCTTTTCGCCGCCCGACAGCGTCTGGTCCCATGGCGCTTCTTCCTTGATCCTGTCGGCAAGATAGCCAAGGCCCACTTTGTCGAGGGCAGCCTTGATCTGTTTGATTGTCCACTTATCCGCCGCCGCGGGATAGGCGACCGCGCGGCGAAGGGTGCCCGAGGGGATGTAGGGACGTTGCGGCAACATGAACAGTCGCCTGCCGGCGTGGAAATTGACGCTGCCGCCGCCCCACGGCCACAGGCCCGCGACGGCCCGCACCAGCGTCGACTTGCCCGAGCCGGATTCGCCGGCCACCAGCACCCGCTCACCCGGTTCGATCGCGACCTCGGTCTCCTTGACCACGGCGGTGCCGTCGTCGAGTGTCACGGAAAGATTGTCGAGGCTGAGTATCGCACCGTCATTGGTTTCGCCGTGCTGGATGCGTCCGAGCGCATCGCTCTGTTCCGCGCGCTCGAGCCCGTCGAGCGACATCATCAGCGAGGCGATGCGCCGGGCACAGGCGTTCCAGTCGGCGAGACGGGGATAGTTGTCGACCAGCCATCCGAACGCGCCCTGCACGATGCCAAAGGCGGACGCTGCCTGCATCACCTCGCCAAGCGTCATTGAGCCTTCGAGGAATTTTGGCGCGCATAGCAGGATCGGCACGACCGGCGCAAACAGGCTCGATCCCTGCGACACCGCCGCCGTGCGCATGTGCTGGCCAGTCAGCAGCGCCCATTGCCTGAGCACATGACCGAAATTCCTGTCGATGCCGCTGCGCTCCTCCTCCTCGCCGCCGAGCAAGGCGATGCTCTCGCCGTTTTCGCGCACGCGCGTCAGCGTGTAGCGCAGTTCGGCCTCCGCCTGGTTCTTCCGCTCGGACAGCTGGACGAAGTTGCGGCCGATGACCACCATCGAGGTGGAGGTGATGGCGGCATAGATCATCGCGGTGATGACCAGGAAGCCGGGAATGGTGATGCTCTCGCCGCCGATCGGCAGGGTGAGCGCGCCGCCGATGGTCCACAGCACGACGATGAAGGTCGAGGCCGACAGGAACGCGTTGAGGACGCCGGCGATGAAATCGACCGGGGATTCGGTGGCGATGCGCAGATCCTCGGTCATGCGGGCCTCTGGGTTCTGGTGGTCGCCGCCGACGAGGTTCAGCTGGTAGTAGCGGCCGTTGGCCAGCCAGCGCGCAATGACCGCGGTGGTCAGCCAGGAACGCCAACGGCGCTGGATCGTCATGCGCAGGTAGACCTGCGCGACGACAAGGCTGCCGCTGCAGATCACCAGGGGCACGAATATGGCGCTGAGGAAATAAACGCTGCGGGCGTTGCGCTGCTCAAGGGCATCGAACATCGAGCGGTTCCAGACATTGATGCCGTACTGGAAGCCGATATTGATGCAGATCAGCAGCAGCACCCCGATGGTGAACGGCCAGGCGAGCCGATCGCCGCCGCGGCCCCAGTAGCCGCGCGCGCTGATCCAGAAACGCCTCAGCAAATAGCGCTTGCGGGCCTGCTCCGCCTCCTCGGGCGTCAGTTCTGGATCGGGTTCGACGACATCCGGCGGCGGCGCCGCCTTGCCGTCGACCTCAGGGACGGCTTGGGCGTCGACCTCGGGCGCGGCCTGCCCGTCGACCTCGGGCGCGGCTTCGACAGCCGATGCCTTTTCCTGGCGCGACTTTCCAGCACCGCGTGGTTTGGCGCCGTCGACCGATTTCAGCTTGGATTTAGCCCCGGACATAACGGCGATAACGGCTTAAAAATCAAAAGGTTTCATGATGTCCGCCGAGATCTGGATGCGAATTGTGCCAAGGCTAATACTCGCAAGAGCCTCGCCTGTAGTCGTCCTCGAATGACCGCCTTTGACCTCTTGTGGGCAGCTCGCTGCTGAGTGTCGCCACGATCAACACCAACAGCACCATGTAGTGATGTTTCCCGGTCTTGATTGGTTCTCAAGGCTTCAGGACCAACCCGCCGGTCCCGGGCCACACCAATGATGATGGCTGAGCGGTAGCTATCGGCTGGGTCGCACAGGGGAATCGGGTGAGTTAATTATCGTGAGATGACGCTTACGAGGAATTCGTCGTCCCACGCCGCCACTTTTCGTTTCAATCGC
>NZ_JAMYKW010000018.1:0-110321 GCF_040317555.1 Mesorhizobium sp. M1406
CAACGAAGCCATCGTCGAAACCTCCAGAATCAACAATGGCAGCTACAGAATCACATACGATTCAACCGCATCAAGCCATTTTCCGGCCTCGCTTCTTCACGCTTGACCACAGCACGAAGCAAATGTGTGCGCACGCTAGCCCACAAGGGGAGAAGGGAAGTCGGAGCCCCTATCGCCACGGCTGGAGACTCGTATCCCGTACATAGGCGATGATGGTATCGCAGACCGCGTTCAAGTCTCTCAGAACGTCATCGTTCCAGAAGCGCAGAATGCGAAAGCCTCTCGCCTCCAGGTCAGCCTTGCGGATCCGGTCAGAATCAGACTCCGCGTGCTGGCTGCCATCGATCTCGATGATCAGGCCAGCTTCGAAGCAAGCGAAATCGGCGATGTATTTTCCAATGGGAACCTGGCGTCGAAATTTTGTCCGGTCGAGCCTCCGATCGCGCAGTTCATGCCACAGCCTGTCTTCGGCCTCCGTCATTTCGCGCCGGAGCGAACGGGCGAAGCTTCGTTTGGTTGGCGGGACAGGTTGATGCGGCATGGGGCCAGATTAACCGGCCGTTGTATTCCGTCCAGCACCCCTTCCGTCTTGGCGCTGCGCGCCAATCCACCTTCTCCCACAAGCGGAGAAGGGAAGAAGCCCGACGTCTACTGTGTCAGCACCGTGTTGGAGGGCCGCTTGTTGAAGTCGCACTTGCCGGTCACGCTGTAGAAGAAGTCGGCGTTCGTGACATCTGGCAGTGGAGGATTGTTGCCGCCGTCTTCCCATGCCTGGTCGCTGGTCTGGCTGCAAGGCACCACTTTGAAGATGTCGACGTCCGTGTTGCTGGCAACCTCGACGGGGAGGTATTTGGAAGGGTCCAGTGCCTTTTGTGCCGCGGTGCTGTACCCGGCGCCGAGGTAGAGCCGGTTCGACGTGTCTGTATTGTTCGACCTGAGCGGGTTGACCGGTCCGGACGGCACATCCATCTGCAGATAGAGCTTGTCCATCGTGCTCACGTTGACCGTTGCGCCACTGCTGTTTCCGGCGGAATTCGTGGTCGCGCACGTCGTCTTGAAATAGACGGTGGAGCCGTTCGTCTTTCCGCTTCTTGCCACTGCGGTGCTTCTGTAAACTCCCGCGGTGGGAGTGAAATCGGTCGTTGATCCTACTGTCGTGCACACTTGGGTCTGAACCAGCGTATCGGTTGGTCCCGTGGAAATAGTTGTCGTGCCGTAGCCTTTCGGCTCGGCCGCGGTATAGGTCTTACCCCCGCTCGTATAGGAATAACTATACGCTTTGTAGTTATAGTTGGCCTTCATCATGGCCGTCGGTGTGGTCGTGGAGGTCCAACCGTAGGGAAGGCCGTACAAGGTCATGGTCTTGTTCCAGTAGCCTGAAACATGATCGACGTTGAATGTGGCTTCCACCAGTGCGGGCGTCTTGCTCACCGCCGATGAGACGCCAACCGGCACCGTGGTGATCCGGGCGATCTGCATGAACACGGTCGGCATGGCGTAGCTTGCCGAGGCCTGCGCGGTGGCGGTGCCGTTGGCGCTGACGTCGAAGGTGTTCAGCGTCGCGGTGCCCTGTCCGCCATTGGCCAAGTAGGAGGCCTGCATCGCCACCTGGCGCTGCGCCTTCGTCGAGGCGGTATCCATCGTGGTGATCGACAGGATCGCGGCATCGAGTGCCGCCTGCTCGGTCGACCTGGTCTGGACCGCCGAGGTGTAGTCGACCGAAAAGCCGACCGCGGTGATCAGCGGAACCATGATGAGAACGAGTATCGGTGCGAACGCGCCGCTCCGCGACTCGATAAACCTGCCTGCAAGCCCCCGCATGCCTTGATCCTTATGTCAGAATATCGCTACCGGCTAACATCGCAGTCCCCAATTATGCTCTAACGGACTTGGTTAATTTATCGATTTTCGCGAAAAGCGCGTAATAAGCGACAAGTGGCCGTACCGCTTGCTCCGCAACGGGGCCGCACCGCTCGCCCCGGCAGTGGCTGTGCCGCTTGCCCGGCAGTGGCCGTGCCGCTTGCCGATACAACCCGCCCCTGCTAAACGCGCGCCATGAGCACGCCCCTCGACCACATCCGCAATTTCTCCATCGTCGCCCATATCGACCATGGCAAATCCACGCTTGCCGACCGGCTGATCCAGCTGACCGGCGGGCTGGAGCTGCGCGACATGAAGGAGCAGGTGCTGGACTCGATGGACATCGAGCGCGAGCGCGGCATCACCATCAAGGCGCAGACGGTGCGGCTGAAATACCGCGCCAACAATGGCGAGGACTATATCCTCAATTTGATCGACACGCCCGGCCATGTCGACTTCGCCTATGAAGTGTCGCGTTCGCTCGCCGCCTGCGAGGGCTCGCTGCTGGTCGTCGACGCCAGCCAGGGCGTCGAGGCGCAGACGCTGGCCAATGTCTACCAGGCGATCGACAACAATCACGAGATCGTCGTGGTGCTGAACAAGGTCGACCTGCCGGCCGCCGAGCCCGAGCGCATCCGCGAGCAGGTCGAGGAGGTGATCGGCATCGACGCCTCCAACGCCGTGCTGATCTCGGCCAAGACCGGGCTTGGCATTCCCGATGTGCTGGAGGCAATCGTCCATCAATTGCCGCCGCCGCGCGAGGGTGATGCTTCGGCGCCGCTGAAGGCGATGCTGGTCGACAGCTGGTACGACGCCTATCTCGGCGTCATCGTCTTGGTGCGCGTCATCGACGGCGTTTTGAAGAAGGGCCAGACCATCCGCATGATGGGCACCGGCGCCAAGCACCTGGTCGAACGCACGGGCGTGTTCACGCCGGCCCGCATCAATGTCGACGAGCTCGGCCCCGGCGAGTTCGGCTTCTTCACCGGCTCGATCAAGGAAGTGGCCGACACCCGCGTCGGCGACACCATCACCGAGGACAAGCGTTCCACCGCCAAGGCGCTGCCCGGCTTCAAGCCGGCGCAGCCAGTGGTGTTCTGCGGCCTGTTCCCGGTCGACGCCGCCGATTTCGAGGATCTGCGCGCCGCCGTCGGCAAGCTGCGCCTCAACGACGCCAGTTTCTCCTATGAAATGGAAACCAGTGCCGCGCTCGGCTTCGGCTATCGCTGCGGCTTCCTGGGCCTTTTACATCTCGAAATCATCCAGGAGCGGCTGGAGCGCGAGTTCAACCTCGACCTGATCGCCACGGCGCCCAGCGTCGTCTACCGGCTGGCTCTGACCGACGGCTCGATGAAGGAGCTGCACAACCCGGCCGACATGCCCGACGTGGTGAAGATCTCGGCCATCGAGGAGCCGTGGATCCGCGCCACCATCCTGACGCCCGACGACTATCTCGGCGGTATCCTGAAACTCTGCCAGGACCGGCGCGGCATTCAGGCCGACCTGTCCTATGTCGGCAAGCGCGCCATGCTGATCTACGATCTGCCGCTCAACGAGGTCGTCTTCGATTTCTACGACCGGCTGAAGTCGATCTCCAAGGGTTACGCCTCCTTCGACTATCACCTCACCGACTACAAGGAAGGCGACCTCGTCAAGATGTCGATCCTGGTCAATGAGGAGCCGGTGGACGCTCTTTCCATGCTGGTGCACCGCACGGCGGCGGAAAAGCGCGGCAGGCAGATGTGCGAGAAGCTGAAGGAGCTGATCCCGAACCATCTGTTCAAGATCCCGATCCAGGCCGCGATCGGCGGCAAGGTCATCGCCCGCGAAACCATCTCGGCGCTGCGCAAGGATGTCACCGCCAAATGCTACGGCGGCGACGTCTCGCGCAAACGCAAGCTGCTGGACAAGCAGAAAGAAGGCAAGAAGCGGATGCGGCAGTTCGGCAAGGTCGATATCCCGCAGGAGGCGTTTATCCAGGCGCTGAAGATGGGGGATTGAGAAGCCGGCCAGGCGTCCGCACGCAGCGCGGCGCTGAAGGTGTGCGGTGGAGATTAGTCTCCGTCCGGGTATCAAGAATCTTGGTATCCCGCCGTCCGGCTCGCTTGCCACGCCTTTAAACGGATCTTCCGAGGACTAGCATTCCATAACCTAGCGGGTTCAAAGTCTTTTTGCATTTACGTGTCCAATGACGGCTTCTTGCGGATGGAAACTGTAGACACGATGCCCGTAGCCGGCAGCGCCCCTGCTCCACCAGCCGGGATGAAATCTGCCAGACCGCAATTTCTAGAAACGATTCCGTGGCGAACTGGTGAAATGAACCCGCAGCGGCTCTGTTAGTTCATTGCCCGTTCCATGCACATTATGAAATGAACGGGCATCCCACGGTGATGTCCTTCACCGTCTTCAAAAAGATCTGGTCACCGGCCACCCTTTAAGAACACCCCACCCTGACGTATTTGACACAGCCGTTCAGATGATGCCGGGCGTCCGTGACCGGCGCGCCAGACGGGCGGATGACGCCCAGATCCCGCAAGAAAAGTGACGCCGAAGGTTGGTACGAATCCGTACCGACGGCCTTGGCTCAGTTGCTCGTGCCGCGATGGCGGGCTAGAAAAATCGGGCGGCGGACCTCGGTTCGCCAGTGGCCGACGCGGGCTCAGGCAACTGCCTCACCGGCATTCGCGTCGGCCACTCTCCGGTCGCTGGCGAGGGCGTGACAAGGCCGGATCGCCCGAGGGCTTCTGGACACCTCCCCGTTTTCCGCTTCGCGCTTCCCTCCGGGCTTTAAGAACGCCCCGCCGGGGAGTATCCTGCGGATGGCTTGGGGAGGCATCAAATGCGTTCCACTTCGGACATCGTCGCCGCGATTGGCCTCGCCATCGGCGGCGCTTTTGGCCTCGCCGGCACCTTCGTGGCCAGCGCTCCGCTGCGCGAAACGCTGTGGACGATCGATGGCGTGGCACTGGTGGTGGCGACGGCGCTGCTGACGATGAAATATCAGCGGCTGGGCAATGATTGCGTTGCCGCCGGGTTCCTGACCTTCCTCGCCGGCGAGAGCCTGCTGCTCGCCGGCAATGCGGCGGGGCTGGAGGCCAGCGTTCCCTCCTATGTCGGCGGCATCTCGCTTTGGGCGGCGGCACTGGTCATGGTCAGCGCACCGAAAACCTTCGCCGTGTGGATGCGGCTGACCGCGCTGGTTGCCGCGGTGCTGTTTGTCGTCTCGGCTTGCATGATCATCTGGGGCGCGCCCTTGCTGCCGACCTCGTCGCCGCTGCCCGCCGCCGGCTATCCGTTCCTGGTGATGACCTTCGCCGGATGGATCTGGACTTTGGTGAAGACTGAGCGGTGAGCGGGCCCGGACGCGCTCCGCCCGCGCATTGACATCGCGCGAGACCAAGCCCGCCTCGGCGGGGCGGGCTTTCAGGCGCTGTCCCTTCATGCATGCCCGAGCGGGCGATTGTCGACGCCAGGACCGCCACCAAAAATGCCGCACCGGGAAATGACGCGACGGGTAGCGTCGATGCGTATCCACACCAACCCTGAGTTGGTTGATCGCGCGGATTCGGAGCGGTAGAAAACTCGGGCGGCGGACCTTAATCAGTTCGCCAGTGGCCGGCGCGGGCTCAGGCAACTGCCTCACCGGCATTCGCGCCGGCCATTTCCCAACACCCGAGCGGCGCGGTATGGCTTGGGCCCGATCGCCTGGGCGTGAGGCGACCTCTCGACTCCCCGACGCTTGCGCAGCCCTGCGCGCTGTAGATGCGGCTCACCGCCGGCTATCCGTTCCTGGTGCTGACCTTCGTCGGCTGGATCTGGACTTTGGTGAAGGGCGAGCGGTGAGCGGATCGCCGAGCCTTGCCTTCTCCGCCGTGGGAGAACGGAAGGCCAATGTTGGCGCCGCCCCTCATCAGGCTGCCGCCATCTTCTCCCCGTGAAACGGGGAGAAGGACGCTGTCATCGCCGCTTTCGCCAATCGCCAGCGTTGCAAAGCGAAACGCCAGCGATGCGGCCGGCTACTTTCTCCCCGTCATCATACAGTCACCATACGGGGAGAAATGCCCGGCAGGGCAATGAGGGCGGCGCCGACGCTGCTGGCCTTCTCCCCTTGTGGGAGAAGGTGGATCGGCGCGCAGCGCCGAGACGGATGAGGGGTGTTCCAGCGGAGTGAGGCGGTGGTGTTTCCTACCTCGGTGACTGTCGACGAAGCGCCAAGCTGGAACACCCCTCATCCGACCTCGCTTCGCGAGGCCACCTTCTCCCACAAGGGGGAGAAGGGAAGTAACGCGCTTCACCGTCGCCCGGCCCTTCGCTGGCTCAGGGCGTTCGAGGCTCGGAAAGCCAAGCAATTGGCTTTCCGTCCGCTAACGCGGAGCGCCTCTCACCCCTCCAACCACACCTTCTCGAAGTGCTGCTCCAGCGCCTGGTGCTGTTCGCAGCCTTCGACACCCTTGCGGTACGTCCGGTAGACCGAGCGCCAGTAGGGTTGGATGATGATGCCTGAGTCGCGCAGATTCTGCTCGATCTTGGCCATGATCTCCTTGCGCGCCTTGGCGTCCGGGGTTGCCAGCGCCTTGTCGAGCAGCTCGTCGAACTCCTTGTTGGCGTAGGCGCTTTCGTTCCAGGCGGCGCCCGATTTATACGCCAGCGCCAGCACCTGGACGCCGAGCGGGCGGCCGAGCCATTCGGTGCAGGAGAAGGGGTATTTGCTCCAGTCGTTCCAGAAGGTGGCGGCCGGCAGCACGGTGCGCTTGATCTTGAGACCGGCCTCGCGCATCTGCGCGCCGATGGCGTCGCCGGTGCTCTTTTGCCATTCGACATCGACGGAGATGAGCTCGAACTCATGGTCGGTCTTGCCGGCTTCGGTGAGCAGCTTCTTCGACTGGTCGACGTCGCGCTTGGCCGGGCCGATATCGGCATATTCGGGGTGCATGGGGCCGACATGATGGTTGTCGGCGGGCTTGCCGCGGCCGCCGAGGCCGAGCGCCAGCACGGCGGAATTGTCGACGGCGAGCTGGGCGGCGCGGCGCACCTTGACGTCGTCATAGGGCGCGTTGCCGACATTGAAGCGGGCGACGATGGTGGAGCCGGTGGCGATCTCGGAATTCATCAGCCCCATCTGCTCGGTCTGCGAGACGGCATCGGAGGCGGTTTCGTGGTCGGTGTCGATCTCGCCGGATTCGAAGGCCGACAGCATGGCGTTGGGGTCGGAGCCGTAATCGACCCATTTGATGCCGTCGAGGTGGAACTCGCCCTTCCACCACGGCTTGTCCTTGCGCTTCACCTCCGCACCCGTCTCGGCATCCCAGCTGACCAGCTCGCAGGGGCCGGTGGTGATTGCAAGCGCCTTCATCGGATCGCCGTCACCCTCATAGGAGCGGTGCATGATCAGCGCCGGATAGTCGGCCATGCCGGCGATCAGCGAAATGTCGGGCTTCGGCAGGTTCAGCTTGATGGTGAAGTCGTCGACCTTGGCGATGCCGCCATCGACGACCTTCTTGGTGTCGGCATTGACCAGCGCGCCCATGCGCGCGGCGACCGAATTGCCTGCCACCGAGGCATCGCACCAGCGGGTGAGGTTGTGGATGACATCGTCGGCGTTGAAGGCATCGCCGTTCGACCAGGAGATGCCCTTGCGCACATGCAGCGTCAGCGTCTTGGCGTCGTCGCTCGCCTCCCAGCTTTCGAGCAGCCAGGGCTCGAAGGAGAAGTCGGTGTTCCAGCGCACCAGATATTCGTTGCAGTGGCGGGCGACGTTGGACATCTCGACACCATCGAAGGTGCGCGGGTCCTTGAAGCCCTTGACGTTCATGGCGACGCGCAAGACGCCGCCCTTCTTGGGCTCGGCCGCGCGGGCAGGGGTGGGGGCGAGACCGCCCAGCGCCAGGGCGCCGGCGGCGCTGACGCCGAGACCGGCCATCAGGGCCAGATATTCGCGGCGGTTGATGCCGCCCGTCCTGAAATCGTCGGCGACGGGTTTGGCTTGCGGGTGCAATTTGCGGTCGGTCAGCATGAATTTCATCGTCGTTCCCCTGTTGTTGGGCGCCCCGGCCGATCGACGGATTCGGGGGCGGATGCGATCGCCAGGACGCCATTGCCTGAAGGAATGATAGAGCCGGGTGACGCTGGGGAGTGTTCGGTTTTCCGCAGTGATTGTGCGGTGCTCCGCAATGCGTTGGAGCCGGTTCGTGGCGTCCTGCCCCAGCATTGGCTAGCCGTTGAGTTCCTTCACACCCCCCTCTGTCCTGCCGGACATCTCCCCCGCAAGGGGGGAGATTGGCAGTTCATGCGTTCCGCCAGCTTAGAGACGTTGAAGATTAGCGAAGGTCGAGGCGACATCCGATCTCCCCCCTTGCGGGGGAGATGTCCGGCAGGACAGAGGGGGGTGCTGTCCCGCCGACCTCTCAAGGTCAATACGACCACTCACCCTTACCCATCGCTGCGACCGCCGCCACGAACCGCGCGAACGCCTCCGCCGCCGCCGGCGCCGTGGTGCGGGCGCGCAGGAAGCTGTGCACCAGCTTCGGCTCCTCGTGCCACCAGGCCTTGCCGCCAGCGGCCAGGATGCGGTCGCGATAGGCCTCGCCATCCGAGGACAGCGGGTCGCATTCGGCGGTGACGATCACCGTTGGCGGCAGGCCGGAGAAATCGGTGTCGCGCAAAGGTTGGAAGGTCGGATCGTCCAGTGATTGCCGCTTGGCGGAGCGGACGTCGCGATAGAAGGCGACGTCGTGCAGTGACAGCAGCGGCGCATCGGCGTGCTCGACATAGGAGCCGGTGCTCTCGTCGCCGCCGAGTTCGGGATAGATCAGCACCTGGCCGATCGCGGCGCGGGCGTGCCGGCGCGTCGCCTGCGCGACCGCTGCCGCGAGATTGCCGCCCGCGCTTTCGCCGCACAGCACAAGCGGCAGATCGGTGGCGGCCGCCACCCATTCGAAGGCGGTGACGGCATCGTCGAAGGCGGCGGGGTGCACATGCTCCGGCGCCAGCCGGTAGTCGACCGACAGCACGTCGAAACCGGTGCCGGCGCAGATCTCGGCGCAGATGTCGTCATGGCTTTCGAGCCCGCCGAGGATGAAGCCGCCGCCGTGATAGTAGACCACCAGCGCCTTCGCGGCCGTGCCGCCGAGCTGATAGCGGCGGACCGGGATGTCGCGGCCGGCGGCGGCGATCAGGCTGTCGCTGGCCGTGACGCCGGGCGGTCGGCCCTGATGGAAGGCGCGGCTCATCCGGTCGTAGACGGCGCGCTGCTTGTCGATCGGCAGTCCGATGATCTCGGGCGGATACCAGGCGTTGACCGCGTCGATATAGGCCCAGAGATCTGGGTCGAGCCGAAGTTCGTATTTGCCGCGAGTCATGCGTTCGGCAGTCATAGGTCGGCGTAAAGTTGGGCCGCGTTGTCGAAGGTGAAGCGCAGCGGCACCGAGCCTTCGACCTGCCAGGCGGTGACGGTCTCGCCGGCCAGCAGCCGGCAGGCGCCGTCGGTGTCGGTGACGGCACCGCCATAGAGCCGGTTGGCGAGGTTGAGGATGCCGGTCTGGTGCATGGCCGCACTGCCGCTGCCGCAGGCATCCTTGACCAGCAGCACGCGAAAGCCCTTGGCCACCGCATCCTTCACCGACGCGTCGATGCAGGCCTCGGTCCAGACGCCTGATACGACCAGCCATTCGATGCCGGCCGACTTGATGTCGCGCGCCGCCGGCCCGGTGCGGAAGGCGCTGGCCTCGGCTTTGATCAGCAGGGCCTCGCCCTTGATCGGTGCCACCTCATGGCAGATCTCGGTCAGCCGATCGCTCTTGTCGGAGAAGGCCGACTTGCCGTCCTCACCGACCGGATGGAACGGCCGGTCCTGGCTGTCGAGGTCGACGATGTAGGCCCAGTGATAGAGCGGCACATCGTTTTGCCGCGCCGCCGCCTGCAGGCGCTGGACGTTGGCGAGGATGTTGCTGAAGCCCTCGACAAGATAGCGCTTGTCCTGCCGGTGCTCTTCCTGCAGGTCGATGAAGATCGCGGCCACCGTGCCGCGCTTGATGGCGATGGGGGTTTTCATGGTTTCCCGTCATCGTCGGACGGCCTCGCTTCGTCAAAAGCCAACGCCGTTCCTTTATCGAGCTGTCGCAAACCGTGGTGATTGGCCGAAGCGCCCCCGACTTCGTCATCCACGGGCGGAGCGGGAGCGAAGCGGACGCGAAGACCCGAGGATCCATGCCGTGAGGTTGGCCGAAGAGTGCAACGGAGCAGATTCCGCACTGTCGCGATGCGTCGGAGTCGCGGCATGGATCCTAGGGTCTGCGCCACGTCGCTACGCTCCTTGCTCCGCCCTAGGATGACGAAGTGATGGGAGGCTGCGCCAGCCGGGAAGGTTCGCGATACTTCGCTGAGATAAGCAGCCGCTCTCAAACCTGTTTCTCCAGAAACTCGTCCTCATAGGGAAAGCGCGACAAGAGTTCGGTGCCGGTGTCGGTGATCAGGATCTCGTCCTCCAGCTTGACGCCCTCGCGGCCGCCCTTCTCGCCGATATAGCTTTCGACGCTCACCACCATGCCTGGCACGATATGGCCGTCGCGGCCATAGGTTTCGTAGTCCATGGCATGCGCGATGAACGGCGTCTCGCCATGCATGCCGACGCCGTGCATGACCGAGGTGTAGCGCTGGTCGACGAAACGGTCCGGGATCTTCCAGGCCTTTTCGGCGATCTCGCGGAAGGCCATGCCGGGTTTGACGATCGAGATGTTGTGCTGAACCTGGTCGTGCGCCATGCGGTAGAGCGACTTCTGGTAGGGGGTCGGCTTGCCCGGCCCGCAGCGGAAGGTGCGCGAGAAATCGGAATAATAGCCGTAGCAGCCGATCGTGTCGGTATCGAGCGCCAGCAGTTCGCCAGGCCGGATCTTGCGGCCGCTGGCCTCGTTGAACCACGGATTGGTGCGCTGGCCTGAGGTCAGCAGCCGGGTCTCGATGAACTCGCCGCCCTGGCGGATGACCTCGCCATACATGATGGCGAACAGGTCGTTTTCGGAGACGCCGGGCTTGATCGCCTCGCGCACGGCGTAGACGGCGGCCTCGGCGCCGGCCATCGACACCTGCAGGCACTTCACTTCCTCCGGCGTCTTGACGGCGCGCACCGCGAGGATTTCGCCCTGGCAATCACGGACGTCGCAGCCGCGCTTTTCCAAGGCCAGCGCCTGCAGATGGCTGCAGCGGTCGAGACCGAGCTTCATCGAGCCGCCGCCATGCTGCTTCAACAGTTCGGCGATTTCGTCGGCGAAGGGACCGGCGGTCTCGTCGTCGCGGCCGGAAACCGACGACCAGACCAGCTTGGACGGCCGCGCCTCGTCGATCGTGTCGAGCACCATGGAGACATGGTAGCTCTGCGGGTATTCGAACAGCACGATCGGCCCTTCGGTCGGGATGAAGAAATAGCGGGTCGAGTTGCGCAGGAAATAGCCGAACATGTTGCGCGAGCCGGTGGCGTAGCGCTGGTTGTAGGGGTCGAACAGCACCACGCCGCCATAACCGGCCTCGCGCATCCAGCCGCGCAGTTTTGCCAGCCGGCCTTTGCGCAAGGCGTCGGCGTCGATGAAGGACGGCTCGGTGTCCGACAGCCACATGCCGCCGGCCGGATCGGCCGCGGCGGGATGGCGCATGCGGTCCTTGAAGTCCACGTCCTCGGTGCTGTCGGGATCGAATACGACGATGCTCATGGGGTACGGCCTTGGCTGGGTTGCGAGGTCGGAGCATGGCGCAAGAGGGGCGGATGGATTGTGCGGAAAACCGCAGGTGTTGTGCGGGATGCCGCTGGGACCCATTGCGGAACGCTGGAGGGACAGCACCCCCTCTGGCCTGCCGGCCATCTCCCCCTCAAGTGGGGAGATTGGCAGCTTCGATCGCAGGCGCTCATCCTGCAACACTGGAGATTGGCGAAGGTCGAGGTGACATCCGATCTCCCCCCTTGCGGGGGAGATGTCCGGTAGGACAGAGGGGGGTGCTGTCCCGCCAACATCTCATCGCGTCAGCGAGCGCAAACTAATGCCTCCTCGCCAGCTTCGGCGGATGGCCATGCTCCTCGCGAAAAGCCCGGGCAAAGCTCGACATCGAGGCGAAGCCACCCGGGGAAGACCAGCACCGCGAAGGTGAGGGGTGTTTGCGTGGGTGGTTCGCGCGTGGCCATGGGGCGCTACACTTCGGGCAGATGCGGGTCGGGGTCAACGGCAATTGGCGAGCGATGTTCGAAGCGCGGTTTGCCGTTGACCGTCGCTGCTGCGAAGAGGTCTGTCAAATGTCAGCGGGCCAGCACCCCCCTCTGGCCTGCCGGCCATCTCCCCCGCAAGGAGGGAGATTGGCAGCTTCAGCGCTCCGCTCGCTCCTGCAACGGTGGAGATTGGCGAAAGCCACGATGAAAGCCTATCTCCCCCCTTGCGGGGGAGATGTCCGGTAGGACAGAGGGGGGTGTGAAGGATCGCTACAGAACAAGGTTCTGCGCCGCCGCGTTTTCCTCGTCGCGAATCTGCCGAATAGCCAACGTTGCAAAGGTTTGCCGCTCAACCCCCCAGCGCCTGCTCCAGATCCGCGATCAGATCATCGCCATCCTCGATCCCTGCCGACAACCTTACCAGTGAATCCGATATGCCGATCTCGTCGCGCTTCTCGGCCGGGATGGACCCATGCGTCATCAATGCCGGGTGCTCGATCAGGCTCTCCACACCGCCGAGGCTTTCGGCGAGCGTGAACAGCTGCGTGCGCTCAAGGAACTTTTTGGTGCCGGCAAGGTCGCGATCCAGCACGGCTGATATCATGCCGCCGAAGGCGTGCATCTGCCTGATCGCGATCTCATGCTGCGGATGGCTGGCGAGGCCGGGATAGATGACGCGGCGGACGTCGGGGCGCGCTTCCAGCCACTGCGCGATCTTGAGGCCATTCGACGAATGACGCTCCATCCTGAGCGCCAGGGTCTTCAGGCCGCGCAGCGCCAGAAAGCTGTCGAACGGGCCTGAAATGGCGCCGACGGCGTTCTGCAGGAATTTCAGCTGGGCGGCCAAGTCCTTGTTGTCGCCGACAACAGCCACGCCGCCGACCATGTCGGAATGGCCGTTGAGATATTTGGTCGTCGAGTGCACGACGATGTCGATGCCGAGCTCCAGCGGCCGCTGAATATAGGGGCTGCAAAACGTGTTGTCGGCGACCGTGAGAACCCCCTTGCGCCTGGCGAGGGCCGCGACGCCTTCGAGGTCGACGATGCGCAGCAGCGGGTTGGTCGGCGTCTCGACCCAGAGCAATTTCGTCTCCGGGCGGATTGCCGCTTCGACAGCGGCGAGGTCGGTGAAGTCGACGAAGCTGACCTGCAGATTGGCCGAGCGTTTTCGCACCCGCTCCATCAAGCGGAAGGAACCGCCATAGATGTCGTCGGTGGCGACGATATGCGCGCCGGAATCGAGCAGCTCCAGCACGGTGGCGATCGAGGCCAGGCCGGACGCGAAGGCGAAGGCGGCTGAGCCGCTTTCGAGGTCGGCCACGGCGCGCTCGAAGGCAAAGCGGGTCGGGTTCTGGCTGCGGGCATACTCAAAGCCCTTGTGCACGCCGGGCGACTGCTGGGCAAAGGTCGAGGTGGCGTAGATCGGCACCATCACCGCGCCGGTCAGCGGATCGTGGCTCTGACCGCCATGGATGGTGCGCGTCGAAAAGGCCAGGCGGTTCTTGCCGGGTGGTGAAGTCATCGTGCGCGCCTCAGATGGTTGATCAGGTCGATGCGGGTAATCAGGCCGACGAACTCGTCGCCGTCGAAGATGATGGCGACCTCGTTGCGGTCGAACACCGGCAGCAGCGCATCCAGCGTCTGGCTGGCCTGCAGCGTGTGCAAATTGGAGGTCATGGCCGTGCGCACCGGGGCGTTGAAACGCTCCCAGCGGCCGTCATAAGGGCCGTCGACCTTGGCCAGGATATCGCTTTCGTCGACGATGCCGACGAGCGTGCCATTGTCGAGCACCGGCAGCTGCGAAACATCGGAGCGGCGCATGCGGCCATAGGCGTTGAGCAGGCTTTCGTCCGGACCGACATAGACGGTGTCGCCGGTGCGGTGCGAGCGCATCACCAGGTCGCGCAGATCGCCATGCTGCTCGTGCTCGGCAAGGCCCTGCTCGGCCAGCCAGAAATCGTCGAACACTTTCGACAGATATTTGTTGCCGCTGTCGCAGACGAAGGTGACGACACGCTTCGCGGAGGTCTGCTCGCGGCAATAGCGCAGGGCCGCCGACAGCAGCGTGCCCGACGACGAGCCGGCCAGGATGCCTTCCTTGGACAGGAGGTCGCGCACTGCCAGCATGCTCTGCTTGTCGGGAATGGAGTACGCCTTTTTGACCAGCGACAAATCGGCATTGGGCGGCACGAAATCCTCGCCGATGCCTTCCACGGTCCAGCTGCCGGCCTCCTCCATCTTGCCGGTCTTGATCAGCGGCGCCAGCACAGAGCCGACCGGATCGGCCAGCACCATCTCTGTCTTCGGCGACACCTTGGCGAAGTAGCGGCCGAGCCCGGTCAGCGTGCCGCCCGAGCCGACACCGACCACCACCGCGTCGACGTCACCGTCGAGCTGCGAAAAGATTTCCGGACCGGTGGTGGTTTCATGCGCCAGCGGATTGGCAGGGTTGGCGAACTGGTTGGCATAGAAGGCGCCGGGCGTTTCCGCCGCGATCTTCTCGGCCATGTCCTGGTAATATTCCGCATGGCCCTTGCCGACATCGGAGCGCGTCATGCGCACCTCGGCGCCGAGCGCGCGCAGATGCTGGATCTTCTCGCGCGACATCTTGTCGGGAACCACCAGCACGATGCGGTAGCCCTTGGGGATGCCGACCTGGGCGAGGCCGAGGCCGGTATTGCCGGCGGTCGCCTCGACGATGGTGCCGCCGCGCCGGAGCTTTCCCTCTCTCTCCGCCGCGGCGATCATCGACAATGCGATGCGGTCCTTGATCGAGCCGCCGGGGTTCTGGCTTTCGAGCTTGATGAACAGCCGGCATTTGCCGGCGTCGAACTTGGTCAGCTCGACCACCGGCGTCTGGCCGATCAGGTCGAGAACCGACTTATAGGGCGGACGCAGGCGCGACAACGCGTCGGCCGCGGCGATCTCGTGCTCGCTCATATCGATGCTCCATGACCAAGCGACCGCCTCGAGGCAGAGCGGCAGCGTATCCTCTTTTCCAGCCCTTTGCTGTCGGAAAGAAGATAGATCGTGCCAATCAACCGGCCAGATGCGGAATGAAATTCCTCCTCAACCTCGTCATCCTCGGGCTTGACCCGAGGATCCATGCCGTGACGGAGACCGAGGAATGCAGCGATCCGGAACTATCGCACCAACTCGCCCAGGAGTCTTCCGCACCGCTGCGAAGCGGGCAGGTCGCGGCATGGATCCTAGGGTCTTCGCCGCGTCGCTTCGCTCCTTGCTTCGCCCTAGGATGACGAAACCATAGGACCGCTGCCTCTACCCCAAAAGCCGCTTGCTCAGCCTCGCACACTGCACGCGGATGTCCGGGATGGCGTCGATCTCGAAGAAGGTGCCGCGCGTCAGCGGGCCGACGGCGAGGATCTTGGCCGAAACGGTTCCGTCGCCGGCGATGATCTCGCAATTGGCCGACACGTCGAGGCCGATGCGCAGCGGATCCGGCCGCGCCAGGCCGCGATCGACCAGCGAGCGCACGACGCTGTTCGACGAGGTCGAGATGTCCCTGACGATACCAGAGCAATCATAGATGCGGGCGACCTCGAATGTCTCGAGGCGCTGGGTGTGGCGCGACTGGATCTGGACGGTGAATTCGCCATTCTTGGCGATGTCCACGACGCGGCCGGCGACCAGGCGGATGCGGCCGGATTGCACGGCTTCCGTCACCCTCGCATAGACCTCGGGCGCCATGCGATGGCGATGGATGTCCCACCAGGCCTTGGTATGCTCGACGAAGCGGCGCTTGGCGGAAGCCGGCCAGTTCTGCCAGATCTTCTGGTTGAACGGCCGCAGGCCGTCGACGACGTCGCGCCAATCGATGCCGGCCTTCTGGTTTTCCTTGATCAGGTCGCGGAACCAGCCGACGAAATAGGACAATTGGGTGCCGAGCGGAATGTCGGCGACGTCGAGCTTGATCGGATTGCCCTTGCGATGCGGCGAGGGCAGCAGGCCGCGCCGCGATACGGCTATGATGTCGCCGCGGTGGCCACGCTGTTCCAGCGCCAGGAAGGCATCGACCATGCTCAGGCCTGTGCCCAGCACCATGACGCTCCTGTCGGGGGGGAGCGCGGTGTCGGATTCCGAGCCCATCCTGATGGCATGGCCTTGCGCCGGCTCCTCGTCATGGCCGGTCGCCAGCACGGCCAGATGCGCAACGACGCTGGTGCCATTGGCCAGCGCGGCCTCGACACCGGAAGCGGTGGGCGTGATCGACAGGCTTTCCTCGTGGATCAGACGCAGGCGGCCGCTCTGCTTTTCACGCGCCTCCAGCTCGTCGAGCAACTCGCCGAGATAACGGGCGTAGATGCTGCGCGGCGCGTAGACCGGCGCCTGGTCCTGACTTGCCAGGCCGCGCTCCAGCAGCCAGCGCCAGAAATTGCCGGGATCGTCGGCATAGGCGCTCATGCCGGCGGCACTGACATTGAGCACATGCGCCGACAGCAGCGTCGAATAGGCGATGCCCTGGCCGAAATGCGGGCGCTTTTCGATCAGCGTGACGCGCAGGTCGGGATTGGGCGATTTCAGCAGATGCGCGGCCAGCACGACGCCACTGGCGCCGCCGCCGACGATGATGATCGAGTTGGCGCGCCCGGTCATAAGCCTGCCCGCAATGTGCGCGGCGCCAGTGTCAGGCCTGGACCTTCACGTCGACCGCCAGGTCGATATCGCCCGCGACCGGAAGGTCGTCGAGGGCGATGTCGCGCATCTCGGCGAGGCTGCGCTGATCGAGCACCTCGGCGATCGCCTGCCGGACCTCGAGCATCAGATGTCGGACTTGGCATGTCGCCTCGTTGCAATCTTCACAGCGCTGGTACTGGGTGCGGCTGGCGCAAGGAATCGGCGCCAGCGGCCCATCGAGGACGCGCACGACATGGCCGACCTTGATCTCGTCGGCGGGGCGCGCCAGGCGGTAGCCGCCATCCTTGCCCTTGCGGCTCTGGACGAAGCCGGCATTGCGCAGCTCGCCCAGGATGGCGTCGAGAAACTTCTTCGGGATGTTGTTGCCGATGGCGATGTCGTTGACGAAGGCGAGCTGTCCGGCCGGCAATCGCGCGAGGTGGACGAGCGCCTTGAGGCCGTACTTACCCTTTTTCGTGAGCATGAAATCAAAATTTCTCTGTCATGCGACGGCATGGAACCATCGGTTGCCCAACGCCTGGTGGGCGTCCCCGCCGCGTCCAGACTGCCATGACACATAAATTCTAGTGACATGATGTACAAGCCGAGGAATGTTGATTTTGCTTCGTTTTCAAGCCGCTGCGGCCATTTTGACCAGCCTTTGTGCCCTTAAGAGCACAAAACTGCGCTTCGACGGCAGCGGGATGGCAAATGGTCCTCCAGGGCTGGATGTGGCTGGCATCGACTGACGCGACGGCGAAAGCCGATCCATGCCGCTAGCGATCATGGTGATGTGGTGGCCGCTCATCGTCGACTCCAACTACCTCATGTCGATAAGAATACTATACTTACCCCCGAACACGTGGAAGATGTTTTCGAATCGAGGGCTGTTCGAGGCATGGATTTGCCTGATTTGGATCGATGGAGGAATTTAGGTTCGTGATCGGCGGCGCAGAATTGAGAGGCTGGCGGGACAGCACCCCCCTCTGCCCTGCCGGGCATCTCCCCCGCAAGGGGGGAGATTGGCAGCTTCGGCGCTCCGCTCTTCTTGCAACGGTGGAGATTGGCGAAAGCCGGGATGACAGCCGATCTCCCTCCTTGCGGGGGAGATGTCCGGCAGGACAGAGGGGCGTGCTGTCCCGCCGGCATTAAAAGGTTCGCCCTGCGCGACGCCTGATGTTTGCCCGCCGTAGCTGCCCTATCCGCCTCGCCACCTCACCACCGACGACTTTTTTCTAACAAGCCCGCCTTCGTTGGAAGGATTTAACTCTACAAGAGCGATAGAATTAGCTGACTATCATGGGGCATTCCGATTTTTCTCTTCTCAGGAGCCCTTCATGTCCACCATTTCGCGACGCATTGTTCTGCTCTCGTCGGCGGCACTTGCCGGTGCCGCCTTCCTCGGCCCGGCCCTTGCCGACGACCTCAACATCACCATCGGCTACCAGACGGTGGTCGAACCCTCGAAGGTGCCGCAGGCCGACGGCGCCTATGAAAAGGCGACGAAGGCGGCGATCGATTGGCGCAAATTCGATTCCGGCGCCGATGTCATCGCCGCGGTCGCATCCGGCTCGGTCGACATAGGCTATGTCGGCTCGAGCCCGCTGGCGGCGGCGGCAAGCCGCGAGCTGCCGATCCAGACCATCTTCGTCGTCGGCCTGATCGGGCAATCCGAGGCGCTGGTGGCGCGCAACGGCGCCGGTATCGAGAAAGTCACCGACCTCGCCGGCAAGAAAGTCGCTGTGCCTTTCGTCTCGACGACGCATTACAGCCTGCTCGCCGCGTTGAAGCATGAGGGCGTCGATCCGAAGTCGGTCGAGATCCTCAACCTGCGGCCACCGGAGATCGCGGCGGCCTTCTCGCGCGGCGATATCGACGCGGCCTATGTCTGGGATCCGGCACTCGGGCAGATCAAGACGACAGGCAAGGTTGTGCTGGATTCCTCGCAGGTCGCGGCCTGGGGCGCGCCGACCTTCGACGCCTGGATCGTGCGCACCGACTTTGCCGAAAAGAACCCCGAGGCCGTGCGCGACTTCGTCAAGGTAACGGGTGCGGCCTATTCCGAATTCCTCGCCAAGCCTGATGCGTGGTCGGTTTCGTCGCCACAGGCGGCCGCGATCGCCAAGCTCACCGGCGCCAAGCTGGAAGAGGTGCCGCAGCTGCTCAAGGGCTATGTCTTCCCGACGCTGGAAGAGCAGGCTTCGGACAAATTCCTCGGCGGCAGCACGGTCAAGGCGATCGAAGCGAGCGTCCGCCTTCCTCAAGGAGCAAGGCAAGATCGACGCCGTGCTGCCGGACTATTCGAAATACGTGTCGTCGAAATACGTCACCCAGGCGCTGGCCTCGAACTGAGCGCCTGACTCACACTGGACACGCGCGGATCTTCTTCCCTGACGCCGCGTGCTGCCCGCCCCGGAACCGCTGACGAGGAGCTGTTCCGGGGCAGTCGGATCTTCCTTCCAAATCGGCGAGGCACCCATGCCGCATCTCGTACTGGACAAGGTCTCGATCCAATATGACGGCCAGGCAGCACCGGCCGTCGAACGGGTTTCGATCGATATCGCCAGGGGCGACTTCGTCGTGCTGGTCGGCCGTTCCGGTTGCGGCAAGACCTCGCTGCTCAATGTCGCCGCCGGCCTTGTCGCGCCGGCGCGTGGGCGTGCCTCCATCAACGGCAGGCCGATCACAGCACCTGGCTCGGACCGGGCGGTGGTGTTCCAGAACGATGCGCTGTTTCCGTGGCTGACCGCGCGCGAAAACGTTGCCTTCGCGCTGCGGCTGCGCGGTGTCAGACCGGCCGAGCGGGCGCGCCGCGCCGATGAACTTTTGGCGCTGGTGAAACTCAACGATGCCGGCGACAAGCGCATCTGGGAGCTTTCCGGCGGCATGCGCCAGCGCGTCGGCCTGGCTCGCGCCCTGGCCGCCGAACCCGAATTCCTGCTGCTCGACGAGCCGCTTGGCGCCCTCGACGCGCTGACGCGCGAGCGGATGCAGACGACGCTGCTCGATCTGTGGACGGCAAGCGATGTCGGCGTGCTGATGGTGACGCACGGCATCGAGGAGGCGCTGGTGCTCGCGACCCGCATCGTCGTGCTGGCGCCCGGCCCGGGCCGCGTGGTGCGGAGCTTCGAGCCCGGTTTCTCCAGGCGCTACGCGTCCGGCGAAGCCATTCGCACCATCAAGGCCGATCCGGCTTTTGCCACGGCTCGAGGCGAACTGACCGATGCGATCTTCGAAGGAGAGGCGGCATGACCGTTACCTCCTACACGGAACGGCCAGGACACAAGATCGACGAAGCGGACGGCCTGTCGGTGCCGTGGTCGCGGCCCAGCCCGAAACGCAAAGGCATTTCGGCGCGGGCGGTCAGCGCGGTCACCATCCTGATGGTGCTGGCCCTGTGGGCGCTGTCGGCCCGCCTGCAATTGGTGTCGCCGGTGTTCCTGCCCTCGCCGCTCGCGGTGTGGACCAAATTTATCGTCGTCGCTCGCGACGGCTTCGTCGATGCGACGCTGCTGCAGCATGTCGTCGCCAGCCTGGGCCGAGTCTTTGCCGCGCTGGTCGCCGCCATCCTCGTCGGCGTGCCGGTTGGTCTGGCCATCGGCATCAGCACGGTAGGACGCGGCATCTTCGATCCGCTGCTGGAATTCCTGCGGCCGATCCCGCCGCTCGCCTATCTGCCGCTGGTCATCATCTGGTTCGGCATCGGCGAGCCGTCGAAGATCCTGGTCATCGCGATCGCGATGCTGGCGCCGGTGGCATTGTCGACCGCGTCCGGCGTTCGCGGCGTCTCGCAGGAGCGCATCAACGCGGCGCGCTCGCTTGGCGCGACACGAGGACAGGTAGTCCGCCACGTCATCCTGCCCAGCGCGCTGCCCGCGATCCTGACCGGCCTGCGCATCGCGCTCGGCGCCGGCTGGTCGACGCTGGTCGCCGCCGAACTGGTCGCGGCGACGCGCGGGCTCGGCTTCATGATCCAGTCGGCCGCCCAGTTCCTCGTCACCGACGTGGTGGTGATGGGCATATTGGTGATCGCGGCCATCGCCTTCGTGCTCGAATTCACCATCCGCAGGATCGAACGCGTGCTTGTCCCGTGGGCGGGACGGGAGTGACTGGAACCGGAAGAGCAGGAGAGGATGACGATGACCCATTCCACCGCCGTGCTGTTCGCCCAGGTCGGCAACTGGCTTCTCGCCCGGACCAGGGACAAACAGTCGCTTGAACAGCAACCGAAATCGCCGGCGCCGGTGCACTGGGACGCCGAGCGCGACCGGCTGCCGCCGCGCGACGAGAGTTTCTACTGGGCCTGGCAATATTGGTCGCAGTGAGGGGGCGGCGGGTGCTTGGCGAGTTGATCGCCATTTAGCCCAATTGGACGCCTCGAGGCTGGCCGAAACAACCCTTCCCTTCGTCATCCTAGGGCGAAGCAAGGAGCGAAGCGACGCGGCGCAGACCCTAGGATCCATGCCGCGACAGCGATGCAGTGCTCCGGCGGTGCAAGAAACCGGACGCCTACCACCCCGTCCCGCGAAACAGCTCGAACCATTCCGGATTGGCCTTTTCGATCAATTCGATCTTCCATTGGCGCGGCCAACGTTTCAGCGACTTCTCGCGCTGGATAGCAGCGGTGATATCGAAATATTCTTCGTACCAGACCAGCCGCTGAACGCCGTAGCGGCTGGTGAAGCCCGAGCCTTCACCGGATTTGTGCTCCGGCATGCGGCGGCCGAGATCGTTGGTGACGCCGATGTAAATGGTGCCGCCCTTCTGGCTTGCGGACATGTAGACATAGCCGGTCATGGTTGAAGGGTAGCCCGCGTTGGTGCGTGTACAAGCGCCATTCTGATCCGTTGCATTCTAAGGCAAATGTCACGGCATGGATCCTAGGGTCTGCGCCGCGTCGCTGCGCTCCTTGCTTCGCCCTAGGATGACGAAGCGATGGGCTGCCGCAGAAAACAAATCCGCTCTTCAAACCCATCTCGCAAAATCATTCCTCTACTAAGTTTATAGAACTACCTAGCCTGATCCCATCTTCCAACCGGCGAGGCCATTTTCCCGGCGCCGGTCCGCATCGAAGGAGAGGGATCATGTTCAATATTACCAAGCACTTCAATCTGACCAGACGAGTTTTCGGTATAGGGCTGCTGGCGGCAAGCGCTGCCGTGTCGTTCGGCGCCGCCGCGCAGGAGCTGAAGCAGTTCAGCATCGGCTATCAGAAGACCGGCCTGCCGGTGATCGCCAAGCAGCAGCAGGTGATCGAAAAGGCGCTTGAAGACAAGGGCGTCACCGTCAAATGGGTCGAGTTCACCGCCGGGCCGCCGCTGGTCGAGGCCCTCAATGTCGGCGCCATCGATGCCGGATGGACCGGCGATGCGCCGCCGATCTTCGGCCAGTCGGCCGGCGCCAATATCGTCTATGCGGCGGCACTGCCGTCGAATGGCGAGGGCGAGGCGATCTTCGTCAAGCCGGCCTCGTCCATCCAGTCGGTCGCCGACCTGAAAGGCAAACGCGTCGGCGTCGGCAAGGGCACCAGTGCGCACAATCTGCTCGTCGCCGCGCTGGAAAAGGCCGGCATCCCGTTCGACCAGATCACGCCGGTCTATCTGAGCCCCGCGGATGCGGCCGCCGCCTTCGCCAGCGACCAGATCGACGCCTGGGCCGTCTGGGATCCGTTCTTCGCCATCGCCGAAACCCGCTACCAGCCGCGTGTGCTGGCCCGCTCCAGCGAGGTGCTCAGGGTCAACACCTATTTCCTCGCCAACAAGGATTTCGCCAAGGCGCACCCCGAGATCGTCACGACGACGATCGCGGCCCTCGGCGAGGCGGCGAAATGGGCCGACCAGAACCGCGACAAGGTGGCCGAGGCGCTGCACGAGGTGACCGGTGTGCCGCTCGACGCGCAGACGATCGCCGCCAACCGCACCAAATTCGGCATCATTCCGATCACCGACGAGATCGTCGCGGGCCAGCAGGCGACCGCCGACCGCTTCTTCAAGCTCGGGCTGATCCCGAAGGCGGTCCGCATTTCCGACGCGGTGTGGACCGCGCCAGGCAATTGATTTTTTCTCCGACGGTGCCGGGCGAGAACGCCCGGCACCGTTCGACGTTTGCACCTTCCAAGAGGCCAGACATGACCGCGCCAGCCAGCACCGCACCGCTCGCTTTCTTCTGGTTCATCCCGACGCATGGCGACGGCTCCTATCTCGGTTCCGAGGAGCAGCAGCGGCCGCCGGAGTTCGGTTACTTCAAGGAGATCGCGCAGGCGGTCGACAGGCTTGGCTTTCCCGGCGTGCTGTTGCCGACCGGACAAAACTGCGAGGATTCCTGGATCACCGCGACGGGCCTTGCGACGCTCACCGAAAAACTGAAATTCCTCGTCGCGCTGCGGCCGGGCGTGACGCTGCCAACCTTTGCCGCGCGCCAGACGGCGGCCCTCGACCGGCTGAGCAATGGCCGGCTTCTGCTCAATGTCGTGGTCGGCGGCAATCCGACCGAGCTCGCCGGCGACGGCGTCTTCCTGCCGCATGACGAGCGCTATGCCCAGGCGCATGAATTCCTGACCATCTGGCGCGGACTGGTGTCGGGCGAGCGCGTCAATTTCGACGGCAAATATTACCGCGTCGAGAATGGCCGCCTCGACCTTTTGCCGCGCCAAGAGCGGCCGCCGCTTTATTTCGGCGGGTCGTCGGATGCCGGGCAGGATCTCGCCGCCGATCTGGTCGACATGTATCTGACCTGGGGCGAGCCGCCGGCGCAGGTGGCCGAGAAGCTTGCTGCGGCACGCAGGAAAGCGGGGCTGCGCGGCAGAAAACTGCGCTTCGGCATCCGGCTGCATTTCATCGTGCGCGAGACCGAGGAGGAAGCCTGGCGCGCCGCCGACCGGCTGATCAGCCACGTCACCGACGCCCAGATCGAAAACGCGCAGGCGCGTTTCCTCACCCAGATGGACTCGGTCGGCCAGCGTCGCATGGCCGAACTGCATGGCGGCCGTCGCGACAGGCTGGTGGTGTCGCCCAATCTGTGGGCCGGCGTCGGGCTGGTGCGCGGCGGCGCCGGCACGGCTCTGGTCGGCACGCCGGAGCAGATCACCGAGCGCATCCGCGAATATCAGGCGATCGGCATCGATACCATCATCGGCTCCGGCTATCCGCATCTCGAGGAAGCCTACCGCGTCGCCGAGCTGCTATTCCCAAAACTCGGGCTCGGCACCAGGCGGCAGCGGGCGCATGAGAACATCGCCAACGAATTCTCGGTCGGCTTCCATGGCGCCAACCGCCTGCAGGCCTCGTCATGAGCTTTGGCGCAGGCCTCCGCGGCAATGGCATCGGCTGGCTGCTGCCGGCGCTGGTGATCGCCGGCTGGGAGATTGCATCACGGGCGGGCGTCATGCCGGCCAACGTGCTGCCGGCGCCAAGCGCCGTCGCCGAGGCCTTCTGGCGGCTGACGCTGTCGGGCGAACTGATCCGCAACATCGGCATCAGCACCGCACGCGCGCTTGCCGGCTTCGCCGTCGGCGGCTCGATCGGCTTTGCGCTTGGGCTCGCCAACGGATTGTCGACGCTGAGCCGCGGCCTGACCGACACGACGCTGCAGATGATCCGCAACATTCCGCACCTGGCGCTGATCCCGCTGGTCATCCTGTGGTTCGGCATCGACGAGGAAGCAAAGCTGTTCCTGGTGGCGCTCGGCGTGTTCTTTCCGATCTACGTCAACACGCTGCTCGGCATCCAGAGCGTCGATCCGCAGCTGGTCGAGATGGGCCGCGTCTACGGCATGGATCGGCGCGCCCTGTTCTTCCGCGTGATCCTGCCTGGCGCGCTGCCGGCGATCTTCGTCGGCCTGCGCTATGCCTTGGGCATCATGTGGCTGACGCTGATCGTCGCCGAAACCATCTCGGCCAGCTCCGGCCTCGGCTACATGGCCATGCAGGCGCGAGAATTCCTGCTGATCGATGTCGTCGTGCTGTCGATCCTGATCTATGCGCTGCTCGGCAAGCTCGCCGACAGCCTCGCCCGCCTGCTTGAGCGGCTGTCGCTCGGCTGGCATCCGGCCTTCCAAAACGAATGAGATATTGCCCATGACAGCCACCAGCCTGACAGCCGCCCGCTCGTTCGTTGCCACACCGGCGCGGCCGATAGGCTCGGTCGAAGGACAGCGGGCCTTTGCCTTCAGGCATGTCGGCAAGCGCTTCGGCGACAAGATCGTGCTCGACGGCATCGATCTGGATGTGCCGGCCGGGCAGTTCCTGGCCGTCATCGGCAAGAGCGGCTGCGGCAAGAGCACGCTGCTCAGGCTGCTGGCCGGGCTCGACCGGCCGACGTCAGGATCGCTGACATTCGGAGTGGAAGAGGAAGGCCACGGCCGCACCCGCTTCATGTTCCAGGAACCTCGGCTGTTGCCCTGGGCCAGCGTGGTGAAAAACGTGCAGGTCGGGCTGACCGGGATAGCTTCCGGCGCGGAGGCGCGCCAACGCGCGCTCGACATTCTCGGCGCGGTCGGGCTTGCCGATCGTGCCGACGAATGGCCCTCGGTGCTGTCCGGCGGCCAGAAGCAGCGCGTGGCGCTGGCCCGTGCTCTGGTCGGCCACCCGCAGATCCTGGCGCTCGATGAGCCGCTCGGCGCACTCGACGCGCTGACCCGCATCGAGATGCAGCGGCTTCTGGAGCGCATCTGGCTGACTCAGAGGTTCACCGCCGTGCTGGTCACGCATGATGTCGCCGAGGCGGTCGCGCTCGCCGATCGGGTCGTGGTGATCAGCGAAGGCCGGATCGCGCTCGATCTGGATGTGCCCGTGGAGCGGCCACGCCGGCGCGGTTCCGTCGAGCTTGCGCGGCTTGAGGGCAAGATTCTGGATCGGTTGTTCGGGTAAGGCTGTCGGGGCAGAAGCAGTTCAACGTTCGGGATTTGGCCGAGGCCTCCCCGACTTCGTCATCCACGGGCGGAGCGGAAGCGAAGCGGACGCGAAGACCCGAGGATCCATGCCGTGACCTTGGCCGAAGTATGCAGCAGAGCAGAATTCTCCACCGTGGCGACGCGTTTGAGTCGCGGCATGGATCCTCGGGTCTGCGCTGCGTCGCTGCGCTCCTTGCTCCGCCCGTGGATGACGAAGGGATGGGCGTTTTTGCCAATTGCAACCGGCGGCTCCGCACGATCCTTCGCGATGCCGAGGCGACGGATCGCCAGCGCTTCCCATCGCAGCTTACCCTCCTGACCGGTTCGCCCACACCAGCCCAATCAGGCCGACCAGCATGGTGACGAGGCCGATATAGAGCCATTGCGACTGGCCGGTCATGAAGCTGCCGCCGATCACGCCAACGCCCTGCAGCGACCACAGCGCACCAATGGCAAGCACAATCAATGCCAGCAGATTTTTGGCTAGCCTCATTGTCGGATCTCCCTTTTGAAGTCGATCGGTTGCGGGGTTGCGGCCACGATGAAAGAGCCAAAGGAAGGGACCCGATCGCGCGCACTTCTACTTGGATATCAACGCTCGATCTTGTCAAACAAATCCCGGATATCGTGTCGAAGATCATGATCAATTGATCAGCGCGCGCTGGAAAATCCCTGACAGACTGTTACCCAGTGACTCCAAACGTGTGCCATCGCCACGGAACCGACAGATGATTGCCGCATTTCCTGCCTTATTTGGCTCCTAACGGCTGGGGTCTGTCGAAAACGGAGCCATCCCTCAAATATGAAGAACTCAAAACAGACCGCGCTTGTCGCGGTAACGATCGTTGCTGGCCTAATGGTCGGCGCATCTTCGGCAACCGCCGCCAGCCAGTGCGGCCGCGCCTCGTGGTATGCCCTGCACTCGAAGACCGCATCGGGCGAGCGCATGAACCCGTCGGCAATGACCGCCGCCCACCGCACTTTGCCTTTCGGCACCAAGCTCAGGGTAACCAACAAGAACAACGGCCGCAGCGTCGTCGTGCGCATCAACGATCGCGGCCCGTTCATCAGGGGTCGCGTGCTCGACCTGTCGAAGGGTGCGGCCGGCCAGCTCGGCTTCATTGGTTCCGGCCACACTTCCGTGTGCATGGCGCGCGTCTGAGCTTCCTGTTTCCGGCAAGAGGGGCCGGACACATTACTTACACATTTCGCAGCCGCACACTGAGCCGGCTGGCGCCATTCAGGGCCGATTCCCAGTGCCTTGAACCAAAGAAGCATTGGTCACGCCGCGTGACGTATTGCATCGCAGCAATTAGTTGTTAACTTCGCCGCGAGACATTTAAGGCTCGGCGCTGCTCGTCGTCCCTTCGGTCGCAGCAGCAGCGGGGTTCTCGATGTTCTACCAGCTCTACGAAATGAACCACGCGGCCTTGCAGCCGGCGCGCCTCTATGCCGATGCGGTGCGGCTGTTCTACAGAAATCCGCTCAATCCGTTTTCGCACACGTCCTTCGGCCGTTCGATCGCGGCGACCGCCGAATTGTTCGAGCGCACGACGCGCCGCTACGGCAAGCCGACCTTCGGCCTCGACAAGACGGTGGTCGACTGGAAGAGCGTCGAGGTCGCCGAGAAGACCGTCTGGTCGCGGCCGTTCTGCAATCTCGTCCGCTTCGAACGCTCCGTTCCCGCCGGGCGCAAGCCCGACCCAAAGCTTTTGATCGTGGCGCCGATGTCGGGCCACTATGCGACGCTGCTGCGCGGCACGGTGGAAGCCATGCTGCCCCATGCCGACGTGCACATCACCGACTGGGTCGATGCCCGCATGGTTCCGCTGGCCGACGGCAGCTTCGATCTCGACGATTATATCGACTACATCATCGACATGCTGCATGCGCTGGGTCCCGACACGCATGTGATGGCGGTGTGCCAGCCTTCGGTGCCGGTGCTGGCCGCCGTGGCGCTGATGGAAACCAAGGGCGATCCCTTCGTGCCCTCGACGATGACCCTGATGGGCGGACCGATCGACACTCGCCGCAACCCGACCGCGGTCAATCTGCTGGCGCAGGAAAAGGGCATCGACTGGTTCCGCGACAATGTCATCATGAGCGCGCCGTGGCCGGTGCCGGGCTTCGGCCGCGAGGTCTATCCGGGCTTCCTGCAGCTGTCCGGCTTCATGAGCATGAACCTCGACCGCCACATCATCGCCCACAAGGACTTCTTCATGCACCTTGTGAAGCATGACGGCGACAATGCCGTGAAGCACCGCGATTTCTACGACGAATATCTGGCTGTCATGGACCTGACGGCGGAGTTCTACCTGCAGACCGTCGATACCGTCTTCGTGCGCCAGGCCTTGCCCAAGGGCGAGATGACGCATCGCGGCACCAGGATCGATCCGTCTGATATCCGCAACGTCGCGCTGTTCACGGTCGAAGGCGAGAACGACGATATTTCCGGCCTTGGCCAGACCAAGGCGGCGCACGATTTGTGCCCCAACATCCCCACTGAGCGGCATGCCCACTACATGCAGCCGGCGGTCGGCCATTACGGCGTGTTCAACGGCTCGCGCTTCCGCTCCGAAATCGTGCCGCGCATCGTCGACTTCATCACCAGCTATGGCCGCCAGAACCGTGTCGCGGTGAAGCCGAAGCTGGTCCGTACAGCCAAAAGATAATTCACGGGCGTGACCCGAGGTCGCAGTGGCTTCGGGGCACGACATGCATAAAACAAGGCCTGGAGGCGACAATTCGGGCGATTCGGTCGGCAAAACCGCCGGCGATCCTGTTGCACAAGTGCCGCTGTCCAGCCCCTCGGGTAACCATGCCGACAATCCGGCCGTCGTCGTAATTGACATGGACTGTAAATCCCCCTTAACCTTTCGTTAATAACAAAGGGTGAGCGGGGACAATGATTTCCTCATCAGTGGCGCGAAGGCTGCGCGCATGCGCGGCGGCTTGGCTGGCGGTAACGGGAGGCTGGATAGCACCGGCTTTGGCGGCCGGAGCGATGGCGACCGGGGGCCTCACCTCGCAGCCGATCGGCCACTATGATTTCTGCAAGCTGCATCCCAGCGAATGCTCGATCCGCCCATCCAATCTCGCGCCGGCCCCAATGACCGACGGGCTGATGCGCAAGCTTCTCAACGTCACCGCCAGGGTCAACGCCGCCGTCAAGCCGATGAGCGACATGGACATTTATGGCAAGGACGAGGTCTGGGCCTATCCTGACAAGGACGTCGGCGATTGCGAGGACTACGTGCTGGAGAAGCGGCGCCAGCTTTCGCGCATGAGCATCTCGCTTGCCGATTTGCTGATCACCGTCGTGCGCAAGCCTGACGGCGAGGGCCACGCCGTACTGACGGTGCGCACCGACAAGGGCGACTACGTGCTCGACAATCTGACCGACAAGGTCAGGGCGTGGGACGCGACCGGCTACCGCTTCCTCAAGCGGCAGGCGATCGACAACACCGGCCGCTGGGTCTCGATCCGCGGCGGCCAGCAGGTCCTGGTCGGCGCGGTTCAGTAGTAGCGGCTGGACGCAGCCGCTTCAAAGCGTGACGGCGCTCGCGCCTCCCATGGGATGCGTTTCTCCGTTGTTTTACAATGCCAAGGTCGGCGCCGCCCCTCATTGCCCTGCCGGGCATTTCTCCCCGTATAGTGACGGGGAGAAAGACGCCGTCACCAACAGTTTCGCCAATCATCAACGTTGCAAGAAGAGCGACGAGGTCGCGACCAGTTCCCTTCTCCCCGTCACTATACGGGGAGAAGGTGCCGGCAGGCGGATGAGGGGCAGCGCGACGTTGCCAACTGGATCCCTGTCGCTGCTCGCGACACCACCTCCGACAGAATTTCACATCTCTCCGTGAACCATTTCCTCCCGGCCGACGACACATGGCCGTAGACGGAAACCAATCATGGAGACTTCAGATGACTTTACTTTTGCGAAATGCATTCCTCGCCGCCATCGCGTTATCGGCACTGGCCGGACCCGCCTTGGCCAACCAGACCATCCCAAGCTGCGCCAACACCTCGACCAACGATTTGTGGAGCGGCCGCTGTTGCAGCGTCGGCGAGTCGAACTGCCTGGGCGGTGGAAACAATGGCCACGACCATAACGACAAGGGCGGCCGGGGAAACAATGGCGGCACGGCCGGCAAGAAATGATCTCACCACAGATGCCTGCTGGCGGATCGCCGGCGGGCATCTCTTCACGTAAAGCGAAACGCCTTCGCGAGAAAATCGCCAAGGCGCGCCTCCGGCGCGGATCGCGAAGCTACGGTCGCCGGCCGAGCGCCGCGCGGATCGACGCGGTGATGCGGCGAAGCTCCGCCTCGTCGAGTTTCTCGATGTTCTCGGCCAGCAGATTGGCCAGCTCGGTAGCGGCGGGGCTTAGACCCGACGTGTCGAGCTTGACGCGGGGATGCGAGGCTTCGGCCAGCCGCGCCAGATCCTCGGCGTCGTCCCAGATGATGTTGAAATAACCGATGATCTTCTGGATCAGCGTCCAGGTCGGCGCGCCGCGCCTGCCATGCTCGAGCGCCGACAGATAGGCGGCGCTGACGCCGATCGCCGCCGCCATGTCCTTCTGGCTGACGCCGCGTTCGCCTCGCAGCGCCCGCAGCTTCTCGCCGAACGGGGTCATGTACCCACCTTCATGAGCGAACTCCTCACGATCGAAGCCGCCGCAGCCGGATATAAAGCGCGCCCGAACCGCCATGGTTGCGGGCGGCGTGGTCGTGGCTGGAGACCAGCGGGCGGAAAGCAGGCGTCGACAGCCAGGCCGGTACGGCGCGTCGCAAGACGCCATCGCCGCCTGAGGACGATCCCTTGCCGGTTATGACCAGCACATAGCGGATGCCGCCGGCATGCGCTCGGTGCAGGAACGAGAACAGCAGCGAATAGGCCTCGTCCTGGGTCAGGCCGTGCAGATCGACCCGGCCTTCGATCGGCAGCCGGCCCTTCGACAGCTTGTCCAGCGTCGGCTCGTCGAGCGCATGCGCGACATGCTGCGTCTTCGGCTTTGCCGCGCCGGGCGGATTGGCGGCGGCCGGCGCCGCTTGCGGCGGTGTCGGCCTGGCCTCGGTGGCAATTTCGGGAATGTCGACGGCGATCCTGCCCTTGAGCGGCTTGGCCGTGCGCGCCACTAGGTTCCACAGCACCCGGTCGTCTTCGCTCAGCTTCGCTTCGCTGAGTCTGTTTGGGCGCCGGGTCATCGATTCGACCCCGAAACGAGCGCGCGCGGCACCAGCGCATAAAAATCAGCGGCGTTGCGCACCACGCCGGCGATCGCGCCGGCGGCGTCGCCCGAACCGGCGAAGAGATCTCCCCGCGCCGGCCCGGTGATGGCCGAGCCGGTGTCCTGCGCGATCATCAGGCGCCGGAACGGTTTGGCGTCGAAGGCGGTGAGCGTCGGCGCATCGATATAGAACGGCGTGCCGAATGTGTGCAGCAGGCGGTCGACGGCGATGGAGCGGCCCGGCGTCAGCGGCACCTTGGCGGCGGCGATCGGACCGAGCGACCTGTCCTCGACATCGGCCTCGCGGAAGAAGATGTAGGAGCGGTTCCGCCGCAGGATCTCATCGACGCGGTCCGGATTCGCCTTGAACCAGGCGCGGATTGACTGCATCGTCACCTGCGCCAACGGGATTTCTCCCAGTTCGCTCAACACCTTGCCGGGCCCGGTGAAGCGCTGGCCGGATTTGGCGGCATAGGTGACGCGGGAAAGCCGGCCGTCGGTCATGTTCAGTCGTGCGGCACCCTGCACGTGAATGAAAAAGGCATCGACCTTGTCGGCCAGCCAGGCGATTTCCAGGCCTTTGCCGGTCAGCGCCCCGCGCTCGATCTCGCCACGGTCGGGATATTCGACCAGCCGGTCCCCGGTCTGGCGAGCGAAGGCGAGGTAAGGGTCCAGGCCGGGCGGCCGGTTGCCGTCGTCGATATCGACGAGATCGGCCGGGCGCGACAGCAGCGGCACCGAAAAGCGCTCGGTTCGCACCGGCGACGCTTCGACGACGGGCTCATAAAAACCGGTGACGAGGCCGACGCCGCCGTTCTCGGCGGGGATATGCACGGGCGAGAAATGGCGCTCGAAGAAAGCCCGGGCTTCCTTTCGATCCAGAAATGGCGACCGATTCGCCGGCGAAACGGTGCGAGCCTCGGCGTAGATATCGGCGAAGGCACCAAAATCGATGCCGAGCGCACCGCTGCGATACGGTTTGGTCAGGACGTGAAAGGCCGAGCGGCGAAAGGCGGCGAAGGCCGCCAGATGATCGTCATCGTTCCAGCCGGGAAGGTCGGCAAAAGATTTTCCGACAAAGAGGGGCGATAGCGACACCGGAGCCTCGCCGCGTGTTCCCTAGTCTTCTTCCTCGGTGGCGACGAGCTTCCAGTTGGGATCGCGCGAGCGTGTGTCGCGGGCGAAGGTCCAGACGTCCTTGACCTCGGCCACGGTTTCCGGGTCGCCATCGATCACCGCGCCGGCCTTGTCGCGGGTCGCCGAAATCAGCTCGCTGATGATGCGAAGCGTGACATGCGCCTCGCCGCCCTTCATCTCGGCCGAGACGATGTCGGCCTTGTCGATGCCGACGAAAGACGACTGGATCTTCTCCGCCTTGGCCTCGCGCTCGCCTATTGCCGCGACAAAGCCGTCAAAGACCTCGCGCGACAACAGGTTCTTCAGCGTTTTGCGGTCGCCGTCGGCATAGGCCATGACGATCATCTCATAGGCCATCTTGGCGCCGTCGACGAAACTCTTCGGCTCGAAGGAAGGGTCGTTGTCCTTGATCGCGCGCAGCCCCTTGTTGAGGTCGGTGTCGGGCTTGGCGAAGGCGTCGATCGCCGCATAGGTGTCGGCCGCGGGCTCGCCCGGCAGACGCTTGCGCGGCAGCGAGACGACGTTCTCGGATTTCTGGGCGGCATCCTTGTCGCCGCCGCGGGCCGCCGTATAGGGATCGAAGGGCGGCCGTTCGCTGCCGGTGCGACGGCCCAGCACATTGCGCAGCTGGAAAAAGATGACCACCGCCGCAATCAGGAAGAAAATCGTGCCGAAGTCGAAGAAACCCATATCTTCCGCCAATCAATCCCTGCCCTGTGGCCGGACCGTCGGGCCCAATGGCCGCGGTCGCATAGCGTTCAACATTCAAAGCATATAGAACGCAAGGCGCAATCATTCAAATCAAAGGCAGGCATACCTATCTGACGGCCTCAGTGCCAGCGGCGATTGCTCGCCGCCGAAACAATCGAAACGATCACAACGATCCGAAAGGTTGCCAAGACTTGCGCATTTCGTTCCTTCCGCTTTTTGTCCTGGCACTTCCGCTGCTGGAAATCGCCGGCTTCGTGGTCGTCGGTCGCCAGGTCGGCGCTTTGGCGACGGTCGGCCTGGTGCTGGCGTCTGGTATCGCCGGCGCGCTGCTGCTCAGGCATCAGGGTTTCGGCGTCATGACGCGTATCCGCGCCGAAATGGACGCCGGCCGCGATCCGAGCGGGCAGCTTGCGCATGGCGCCATGATCGTGCTGGCGGCGATCCTTTTGATCATCCCCGGTTTCATCACGGACATTATCGGCCTGCTGCTGTTCCTGCCGCCGGTCCGCGACCTCGCCTGGCGGGCCTTGAAGGGCCGCGTCGTGCTGGCCACGAATTTTTCGACCGGTGGCTTCCGCGGCCGGCGGCGCGACAAGACTATTGACCTCGACGATGGCGATTATTCGCGCGAAGACGACTTCAAGCGCGGACCGGACCACAACTCGCCCTGGCGCCGCCTCAAGGACGATTGAGGCCGCCGCCTAGCGCCATCCCGGGACGGAGAAGAAGGCGGCAAACCTTGTCTTGTCATCCCCGCCATGGTAGCGAACGCCCGATTTCAATTCGGTCAGCGACGCTGCCCAGGCAAGAGGACAAGGCTTATGGCCAGCAAAGATGACGCGCCGGTCGGCGCAGCCAATGGAAACGGAAACGCGGCGCAGCCGTCGCTCAACGTTCTGGCGCAATATGTTAAGGACCTTTCCTTCGAGAGCCCCGGCGCGCCGAATTCGCTGCGCGGCCGCGATAAGGCGCCCGGCATCGCCATCAACGTCAACGTCAACGCCAACCCGCTCTCCGACAAGCAGTTCGACGTCAATCTGACGCTGAACGCCAAGGCGTCCTTCGACCAGGAAGTGCTGTTCAACGTCGAGCTGGTCTATGGCGGCGTGTTCGCCGTCGCGGGCTTCCCGCAGGAACACATGCTGCCGATCCTGTTCATCGAATGCCCGCGCCTTTTGTTCCCGTTCGCCCGCCAGATCATCGCCGAGGCAACCCGCAATGGCGGCTTCCCGCCGCTGATGCTCGACCCGATCGACTTCGCGCAGATGTTCCAGCAGAAGCTGGCCGAGGACCAGGCGGCGTCCAAGGTCAAGGTGAGCTGAGGCCTGCCTGCGACGGATTGTGAAAAGCCCGGCCTCGCGCCGGGTTTTTTGTTGAAGGGGGGTGGGATAGCGAATCTTCGAGGTTAGCCGAAGTCCTCGCGTCTTCGTCATCCTAGGGCGGAGCAAGGAGCGAAGCGACGCAGACCCTAGGATCCATGCCGTGACGTTTGCCTTAGAATGCAACGGATCAGAATGGCGCTTGTCCCCGCGCCTATGCTCGCTACGCTAAAACCATGACCGGCTATGTCTACATGACTGCGAGCCAGAAGGGTGGCACCATCTATATCGGTGTTACCAACGATCTTGGTCGCCGCATGCCGGAGCACAAGTCGGGCCAAGGCTCTCATTTCACCGGCCGCTACGGCGTGCAGCGGCTGGTCTGGTACGAAGAATTTTTCGATATCACCGATGCCATCCAGCGCGAGAAGTCGCTGAAGCGCTGGCCACGTCAATGGAAGATCGACCTGATCGAAAAGGCCAATCCGGAATGGTTCGAGCTGTTTCGCGGGACGGGGTGGTAGCGCTCGATCTTGGGCCGTTTTGATCCGCCGCTTGCGTCACGGCATGGATCCTAGGGTCTGCGCGCGTCGCTTCGCTCCTTGCTCCGCCCTAGGATGACGAAGACGAGGAGGGCTTCGGCCAATCTCCGAGGTTGGCGCTGGCACCTCGTTGCAACCAACCTCCAACCGTCGCTAATTCCCCAGAACCTTCAACCACAACGCCTTCTCGCCCAACGTCGCGACCATGCCGGCGTGCGCCGCGCGCTCGGCTTCGGTCAGGCGGAGCGGCAAGGATGCCGGGCGCTGGCTTACCACAATCTCGATCTGGCGGACATTCTCGCCGCCTTGCGCCGGCGCGGTGGCGCTGTCGAGGATGAGGGCTGCCTGCTTGCCGCCGATCAGCTCGATATAGACCTCGGCCAGCAATTCGGAATCGAGCAGGGCGCCGTGCTTGGTGCGCCTTGTGTTGTCGATGCCGTAGCGCCGGCAGAGCGCGTCGAGCGAATTGGGACCCATCGGGTGCTTGCGGCGCGCCAGTGCCAGCGTGTCGACGACAAGACCGTTGTCGATGAGGGGATGACCGAGACGACCGAATTCGACATTGAGGAAGCCGACGTCGAAGGTGGCGTTGTGGGCGACCAGCTTGGCGCCCTCGGTGAAGTCCAGCCATTCCCGCGCAATTTCGGCGAAGGTCGGCTTGCCCGCGAGGTCCGCCGCGCTGATGCCGTGCACGGCCTGCGCCTCGGCGTGGATCGCGCGTCCTTGAGGATTGATGTAGTGGTGGAAGGTCTTTCCGGTCGGAAAGCGGTTGACCAGCTCGACGGCGCCCAGCTCGATCACGCGGTCGTCGCGCGAATCGAGGCCGGTGGTTTCCGTGTCGAAGATGATCTCACGCATCGAATCAGTTGCTCCTGGGGAGCAGAATCGTGAGACCGGAACAAAATGGCAATGGGAAACCGCGCTGGTCACAATAATCACTTCAGGTTTGTGCCGCCCCTCATCGCCCTGCCGGGCACTTCTCCCCGTATAGTGACGGGGGGAAGTGGGCTGGCCGCAACCTTGGCACCTTTTCCGCAACGTTGGAGATTGGCGAAATCCTTCGCGAAGGCGTCCTTCTCCCCGTCACTATACGGGGAGAAGATGCCGGCAGGCAGATGAGGGGCGGCGCCGACATCAGCAAGTTTCAGTGGCCTGTCTGGCCGACCCCTGTCAGTTGCCTGATGATCGCATTCACCTCAGCTCGCGCGGCGTCGAATCCCTGGCCGGTATCGACGATGAAATCGGCCTGACGGCGCTTTTCCGCATCCGGCACCTGCTTGGCCAGGATCGACGCCAGTTTCTCCTCCGTCATGCCGGGCCGCGCCAGCACGCGTTCGCGCTGGATTTCGGCCGGCGCGGTGACGACGACGACCTTGTCGACGCGGTCGCGGCCGCCGGTTTCGAACAGCAGCGGAATGTCGAGGACGGCGATCGGCGCGCCGGCGGCACGATGAAGCGCCAGGAAGGCATCGGCATCGGCGCGCACCAGCGGATGAATGATCGCTTCCAGCCGCTTCAGCGCGGCGGCGTCGCCGAGCACGCGCTGGCCAAGTTTTGCACGGTCGACCACGCCGGCGGATGTTGTGCCGGGAAAGGCCGCCTCGACCAGGGGCGCGGCCTTGCCGGCATAGAGGCGATGCACCGTCTCGTCGGAATCGTGAACCGGCACGCCGGCCTCGGCGAACATCTTCGCCGTGGTCGACTTGCCCATGCCGATCGAGCCGGTGAGGCCGAGGACGATCATGGCTTCGGCACCAGATCGGCAACGACGATCGCGCGCAGTTCAGCCGTGACTTGCGGCCTGACGCCGAACCAGCGCTCGAAGCCGGGCACCGCCTGATGCAGCAGCATGCCGAGGCCGTCGACCGTCTTCAGGTTTCTCGCGCGGGCCGCCGCAAGCAGCGGCGTCTCCAGCGGCACGTAGACGATATCGGTGACGATGGCGTGGTCCGGCAACATAGCGGGATCGGCCGGCAGGCCTTCATTGCCGTGCATGCCGAGCGCCGTGGTGTTTATCAGCAGGCCGGCATCGCCAAGCAATTCGCCGGTCGCCGCCATGCCATGCGCCGAGACGCCGGCGCCGAAACGATCGCGCAATTCCATAGCCCGGGCGAGTGTCCGGTTGACGATGCGGATGTCGGCGACGCCGCACTCCTTCAGCGCATGGACGACGGCGCGCGATGCGCCGCCGGCGCCGAGCACGACCGCCGGGCCGTTGCTCGCCCAGCCCGGCGCATGATCGTCGAGATTGGCGGCGAAGCCGTGCGCGTCGGTGTTGCCGCCCCACAAGGCGCCGTCCTCGAACCACAGCGTGTTGACGGCGCCGATCTCTTGCGCCGCCTGGTCGCGGCGTTCGGCCATCGCGAAGGCCGCCTCCTTGTGCGGGATGGTGACGTTGCCGCCGCTATAGCCGTTCGCCTGCAGCGTCTTCACGAACTCGGCAAAGTTTTCCGGCGCGATATCGATGGCCTGGTAGCTGCCGTCGATGCCATGCCTGGCCAGCCAATAGCCGTGGATCTTCGGCGAGCGCGAATGCTTGACCGGGTGGCCGGTGACGAAGGCCTTTTTCGACGCCTCAGCCATCGATCGCTCCGAGCGTGCGCAGTTCGGCCAGCAGCGGCAGCAGCGGCAGGCCGACAATGGTGAAATGGTCGCCCTCGATTTTGTCGAAGAGCTGAACGCCTTCGCCTTCGATCTGGTAGGCGCCGACGCTTCCGAGCGCCTTGGCACCGACGCGGGCGAGATGGCGGCCGATGAAGGCCGGGTCGAGCTTGCGCATGGTCATCGAAGCGATGCCGACATGCCGCCACAGCACCGCGCCGTCGCGGACCAGCACGGCAGCGCTGTTGAGTTGATGGGTCTTGCCCGACAGCGCCAGCAGATGACGGCGCGCGCCTTCCCTATCGGCCGGCTTGTGGAACACCTCGTCGCCGAGCGACAGCGTCTGGTCGCAGCCGAGCACCAGGGCGCCCGGCCTGCGCTCGCTGACTTCGGTGGCCTTGGCCTCGGCCAGCACCAGGGCGACATCCTCGGGCGAGACACCGCTGTCCTGCAAGGGCGCCTCGAGCGCCCGCTCGTCGACATCGGCCGGAACCGCCTCGACATCGACGCCGGCATCGACGAGCATCGCCTTGCGGAACGGGCTGCCGGAAGCGAGGATGATTTTCTCGGTCATGCTGATTCACCCAGGTTGGCGTTCCGTCACGCACCCCTCATCCGACCGAGCTTCGCTCGGCCACCTTCTCCCACAAGGGGAGAAGGGAAGTCCCGCGCGTACGCTGCTGCAGATCGCCAACTGGCGGTATCTTGCGGAGACGACGGCGCCACGTCCTTCCTTCTCCCCTTGTGGGAGAAGGTGGCCTCGCGAAGCGAGGTCGGATGAGGGGTGTTGGTGCTCACTTATCTTACCTGCCCTAGCGCGACTTCCCTCTCAGGGCAACGATGGCAGCCGCCGTTTCCTCGATCGAGCGGCGGCTGACGTCGATCATCGGCCAGCCGTGGCGCGTGCAGATCTTGCGGGCATAAGCGAGCTCTTCGCTGATGGCGGCGCGGTCGACATAGTCCGATGCCTCATAAGAACTGCTGTTGCCGAGGAGGCGGTTTTGCCTGACATGCGAGATGCGCTCGGCGGTGGCGATCAGCCCGACGATGAGCGGCTTGCTGGCGTTGACCAGGCTTTCCGGCACCGGCACGCCGAGCACGATCGGAATGTTGGCGGTCTTGATGCCGCGGTTGGCGAGATAGATGCTGGTCGGCGTCTTCGAGGTGCGCGAGATGCCGATCAGCACGACATCGGCATCGTCCATGTTGATCGGCAGCTGACCGTCATCATGGTCCATGGTGAAATTGAGTGCGTCGATGCGGCGGAAATATTCGGCGTCGAGAACATGCTGGGCGCCGACGCGGCGGCCGGCCGGCGTGCCGAGATAGGACTGGAACACGGTCAGCACCGGCTCCAGCACCGACACACAGGGCAGACCCATCGTCGCGCAGCGCTCGTCGATGCCGCGCGCCAGCTTCTGGTCGACGACCGTGTAGAGGATGATGCCTGGCTCCTCCTCGATGTCCTCGAACACTTTTGCCACCTGCTTTTCGGTGCGGATGAGCGGGTAGATGTGCTCGATGGCGCGCGCATCCTTGTATTGCGCCGAAGCCGCCCGGCCGGCGGCGAGCAGCGTTTCGCCGGTCGCGTCGGAAATCAGGTGCAGATGGAAGAAGCTTTGGGGTTTGTTCACAGGGGGTCACCTGAGGCTGTGGGCTTCTGTGGATAAAGCGGGATGAAAAGACGGGCCGATGGGAGGTGACTGTATCAGAAGGTGGTTTGTCCACAATTCGTTGCCCTGTCAGCTTCGTCGGGCGGCTGGGGACAAGTCTGGGGACGGCTTCTCTTGCTTCTCGCCCGTCCACAGGGCGGGCTTTGCCCCGCGTCTCGTAATGCTTTGACTCCAGTGGCGGATTCCTGTTCGTCCCCAGAACCCTACATTCAGGCAAAAGAAGCGCGCGACAATATGTTCGCTGGTTTTTTCCGGAGCAAAGCGGGACAGGTGACAACCACCAGAACCAACAGACTCTTAGAATCAGAAGAATCTTAGATATAAGAATCTTTGATTATAGAAGAGGCTGGGAGAAGCGAGCGCTCGATGCCCCAGAACCGGATCATGCTGGACGTGCTGAAGGGCAAGGCTCACTTTCCGCCTCCGCTCTGGATGATGCGTCAGGCCGGGCGCTATCTGCCTGAGTATCGGGAGACACGCAGACGCGCCGGATCGTTTCTCGATCTCTGCTATGATCCCGACCTTGCCGTCGAGGTGACCTTGCAGCCGATCGAGCGTTTTGGTTTCGATGCATCGATCCTGTTCTCGGACATCCTCGTCGTTCCGCACGCGCTTGGCCGCGACGTCCGCTTCGAAGAGGGGCGAGGGCCGCTGCTGACGCCGATCACGGCGCCGGAGATTGCGGCTCTGGAAAGCAAGGTGTTTCACGTGAATCTCGAACCGGTCTACGAGACGGTTCGCCGGCTGCGGGCCAAACTGCCCGACGAGACGACCCTGATCGGCTTCTGCGGTGCGCCGTGGACGGTGGCGACCTATATGATCGCTGGCCATGGCACGCCCGACCAGGCGCCGGCGCGGTTGTTCGCCTATCGTGAACCGGCGGTATTCCAGCACTTGCTGAAAGTGCTTGCCGATCATTCGGCCGCCTATCTCATCCGCCAGATCGAGGCGGGTGCGGATGTGGTGCAGATTTTCGATTCCTGGTCCGGCGTGCTCGATGACGCGTCCTTCGACCTGTTCTGTGTGCAGCCGGTGGCGGAGATCGTCAGGCAGGTTCGAGCTGTTCATCCCGATGTTCCGATCATCGGTTTTCCCAAGGGCGCCGGCGCCCGCTACCAGACCTATCGCCAGAGGACCGGCGTAACGGGTCTGGGGATCGACTGGACGGTGCCCTTGGAGGCGGCGAGGGATTTGCAGCGCTTAGGCGCGGTTCAGGGGAACCTCGATCCCTTGCGCCTCGTGGCTGGCGGCAAGGCGCTGTCCGACGGCGTCGAAGCGATCCTGAAAGCGCTGGGAGAGGGGCCGTTGATTTTCAATCTCGGTCACGGCATCACGCCGGAGACGCCGATCGCCCATGTCGAAGCAATGGTGAGACAAGTGCGGAGCGCGACACGCTGATGGCCGAGATGAAAAACGCGAACAGCACCGGTCAGGCGATGATGCGCATGATGTCAGGTATCGCCGTGCTGGCCCTGCTCACCGCGCTTTTGTATTTCGCGGCACCCGATAGTTTTTATCCGTGGGCCAAGGCGATCCATATCCTCGCCGTCATCTCGTGGATGGCCGGCATGCTCTATCTGCCGCGGCTGCTGGTCTACCACGCCGATGCCGAGAAGGGCTCGGTGCAGTCGGAGACCTTCAAGGTGATGGAGCGGCGCCTGCTGCGCGGCATCATCAATCCGGCGATGATCGTCACCTGGGTGTTCGGCCTGTGGCTCGCCTGGAAAGGCTTTGGTTTCCAGGGCGGCTGGCTGCACGCCAAGATCGGGGCGGTGCTTTTATTGTCCGCCGTCCATGGCTATCTGGCCGGCGCGGTGCGCGAATTCGCCGAGGACCGCAACGAGAAGCCCGCCAAGCACTGGCGAATCGTCAACGAGATCCCCACATTGCTGATGATCGCAATCGTCATCCTGGTTGTCGTCAAGCCGTTCTAAGGCTTTCTAGCTCGCAAAACTCAGCTTGCTCTTTCACCAGACCGACGATAAAAGACGGGTCTTCCTTCCCGTCATGCGCCGCCCTTCAATATTTCGGCCGCGCCCGGCATTTGTCGCATCCCGCCGATATTTTCCCAAAGCTTACCCAGACTCCATCTATTCAAGGTCCGTCTATGCAAGAAATGAAACTCGCCGAGTTCAAGAACAAGAAACCGCCAGAGCTGATCGCTTATGCCGAATCGCTCGAGGTCGAGAACGCCAGCGTCATGCGCAAGCAGGAGCTGATGTTCGCGATCCTGAAGAAACTGGCCGCCCAGGAGATCGAGATCATCGGCGATGGCGTGGTCGAGGTGCTGCAGGACGGTTTTGGCTTCCTGCGCTCAGCCAACGCCAATTATCTGCCAGGTCCCGACGACATCTACATTTCGCCGTCGCAGATCCGGCGCTTTTCGCTGAAGACCGGCGATACGGTCGAAGGGCCGATCCGCAGTCCGAAAGAGGGCGAGCGCTATTTCGCCCTGCTCAAGGTCAACACCATCAATTTCGACGATCCCGAGAAGATCCGTCACAAGATCCACTTCGATAATCTGACGCCGCTCTATCCGACCAAGCGGCTGAAGATGGAGATCGACAATCCGACCACCAAGGATATCTCGGCGCGCGTGATCGACCTGGTCGCGCCGATCGGCAAGGGCCAGCGCGCGCTGATCAACGCGCAGCCGCGCACCGGCAAGACGGTTCTGATGCAGAACATCGCCCACTCGATCACCGCCAACCATCCGGAATGCTATCTGATCGTGCTTCTGATCGACGAGCGGCCGGAAGAAGTGACCGACATGCAGCGCTCGGTGAAGGGCGAGGTGATCTCCTCGACTTTCGACGAGCCGGCCGTTCGCCACGTGCAGGTCGCCGAAATGGTCATCGAGAAGGCCAAGCGCCTTGTCGAACATGGCCGCGACGTCGTCATCCTGCTCGATTCCATCACCCGCCTCGGCCGCGCCTACAACACCGTGGTGCCGTCATCCGGCAAGGTGCTGACCGGCGGTGTCGACGCCAACGCGCTGCAGCGGCCGAAGCGCTTCTTCGGTGCCGCCAGAAACATCGAGGAAGGCGGTTCGCTGACCATCATCGCCACCGCGCTGATCGATACCGGCAGCCGCATGGACGAAGTCATCTTCGAAGAGTTCAAGGGCACCGGCAACTGCGAAATCCAGCTCGACCGCAAGGTGGCCGACAAGCGCATCTACCCGGCCATGGACATATTGAAGTCGGGCACCCGCAAGGAAGACCTGCTGGTTTCCAAGCAGGATCTGCAGAAGATCTTCGTGCTGCGCCGCATCCTGGCGCCGATGGGAACCACCGATGCGATCGAGTTCCTGATCGACAAGCTCAAGCAGACCAAGACCAACGCGGATTTCTTCGATTCGATGAACACGTAAGCGGTGGATTCGAGGGCGGACCTGCCCTCGTCAACCTCTGCACTGCCTTCGCGACTTATCGCAAACGTCGGTGCCGCCCCTCATTGCCCTGCCGGGCATTTCTCCCCGTATAGTGACGGGGAGAAAGAAGCTGGCCGCGACGCCGGCACTTTCCTTGCCACGCAGGCTATTTGCGAAACCGTCGATCACAGCGTCCCTCTCCCCGTCCCTATACGGGGAGAGGATGCCGGCAGGCAGGTGAGGGGCGGCACCGGCGCTTGAAACATATGGCGAAGTAGACCTGAGGCAGTCGCCCGTATGTGGCGCCTCGCCTATCGCCGTCGCAACAACTGCTCGAGCTCTCCAGCATCCGCAACCACCGGCAGGCAAACCTGCCCCGTACACAACCACGCACCCGCTCTGTCGGACGGCGGCAGGATTCCGCCGGGCAGCAAGGATCGATTCGCTGCCGTACCGATCGGCACGACAATGTCGACGCGACGCAGGTCCGGGTTTCGATTCGCGACCGGAACGAGCTTCGGATCGTCCGGTTCATCCACGATGACCAGCTTGATCGGCTCAATGGCCAGCGCGCAGGCGTTGACGATACCGGCCTGGCCATAAGCCTGCTGTGCCGCGCGGCCGGCCGCGTGTTCGGCGACTTCCCAAGCTCTTTCTTGCAGCGCAAGATCGCCGGTGGCGGAGGCGAGGCGTACCAGCGCTTCGATGATCTGGCCCGTCGCTGAAGGAATGGCCTCGTCGACATCGCCCCTGATGCGGATCGGCACGTCGGCGCTGTCCGAGGCGGTCAGGTAGTAGCCTGTCCTCTCGGTGTCGGCGTGCCAACGATCGAGCTGCCCGATGAACTGGCTGGCTTGGTCGACATAGCTCCAATCGCCGGATGCTTCGAACAGCGAGATCGCTGCGTTGGTCATGGCGGCGTAGTCGCTCGACAGAGCAGGGAACAATTTCCTAGCGCCGAGCATCGAATGCTGCAAGCGGTCCTCGCGGGCGGCGGCGCTGATATGGGCAAAGGCTTTTGCCGCCGCGTCGATCCAGTCAGGCCGCGCCAGCGACCGGCCGGCCTCGGCAAGCGCTGCAATCATCAGGCCGTTCCAGTCGGTGAGCGTCTTTGCGTCGAGGCCGGGCCTGACCCGCTCTTCCCGGACGGCGAGAAGTTTCGCCTTGAGCGGGCTGAGGTCTTCCCGATCTATCACACTTTGCGTCTGCTGGGGGCGGGTTTGGTGGACGATTGGCTTGCCTTCCCATCCGTGCGGGCTCGACAGGGTGAAGTGTTTGAAAAACAAGGCGGAATCGCCACCGAGAGCGGCTTCTACCTCGTCCCTGCTCCAGGTGTAGAACAGCCCTTCCTCGCCATCGCTGTCGGCGTCGAGACTGGCGGCAAAGGCGCCGCCCGCAACGCGCATTTCGCGCAACAGCCAGTCAACCGTCTCTTCGATTCGCGGCCGGAACAATTCATTACCGCTCGCCGCGTAGGCCCAATTGCAGAGGCGGATCAGCTGGGCGTTGTCGTAGAGCATTTTTTCGAAATGCGGCACCAGCCATTCGGCATCGGTCGAATAGCGGCTGAGCCCGCCGCCGATATGATCGTAGATGCCGCCGCTCAGCATCCGTTCGAGGCTGAGCAGGACGTCGTCGCGATGGCCGGCGTTGCCGTCGCGCAGCCAGGACAGCCAGAGGGTTTGCATGAAGGGCGCATTGGGAAACTTCGGCGCGCCGCGAAGGCCGCCGAGATCTTGGTCGACCATGCCGTCTATGCCCTTTGCAAGCTCCGCCAGCGTCGCGCGGTCGAGCGCTGTTCTCGCATGCGAACCGGCGAGGCGCGCCTCGACATGGGACGTCAGGCCGTCGGCGCTCTGGTTCAGGCTTGCCCTCTTCTCCCGCCACGCCTTGTCCACAGCCTCCATCACCTGGATGAAACCGGAGCGGCCATAGCGCGGCTCGCGCGGGAAATAGGTACCGCCCCAGAATGGCTTGCCGTCCGGGGTCAGGAACATGGTCAGCGGCCAGCCGCCTTGCTCGCCCATCGAGGAGAGTGCGGCCATGTAGATCTGGTCGATGTCCGGCCGCTCCTCGCGGTCGACCTTGATATTGACGAACAGACGGTTCATGACGGCGGCGACGCCGTCGTTCTCGAAGCTTTCGTGCGCCATGACATGGCACCAATGGCAGGCGGCATAGCCGACCGAGAGCAGGATCGGCCTGTCCAGTGCCTTTGCCTCTTCGAGCGAAGCCGGCGACCAGGCCCGCCAGTGCACCGGATTGCCGCTGTGCTGCTGCAGATAGGGGCTGGCTTCTTCGGCAAGCAGGTTTTGGGCGGGTAGCGTCACGATGGGCAAACTCGGTTGGGAGTTGTCATATGGACGTAGAGCTAGGGCGGTTCGGCAGAGCGGGCAAATGATTTCAGTCGATTCCATCGTTGCGTTATCAAGCGGTCGGCTGCCGGCCGGCGTCGCCGTCATACGTATTTCAGGCCCGCAGACTCGATTCGTAGTCGAAACAATCGCCGGCGCTATGGTTAAGGACCGCGCGGCGGTTTTGCGCAGGTTGCGGGCACCCGATGGGACAGCGCTGGATACGGGCTTAGTTGTCTTCTTTCCGGGGCCGGGCAGCTTTACCGGCGAGGATGTCGCGGAATTCCACGTCCATGGCGGGCGCGCCGTGGTGGCCAGGATGCTGGAGGTGATCACCTGTTTCGACGGCGTCAGGCACGCCGAATCCGGCGAATTCACGCGCCGCGCCTTCCTCAATGGCAAGGTCGACCTGGTCGAGACCGAGGCATTGGCTGATCTCGTCAATGCCGAGACCGAGGCGCAGCGGCGCTTCGCGGTGCAAAGCGCCGAGGGTGTCCAGAGCGAACTCTATCTCGGCTGGCGGCGCAGGCTGATCCACGCCCGCGCCATGATAGAGGCCGAGATCGATTTCGCCGACGAGGACGACGTCCCCGGTTCCGTTTCGGATACGGTCTGGTCCGATGTCCGGACGATGATCGGTGAAATCGATCGGCACATCGCCGGGTTTCGCGCTGCCGAGATCATTCGCGACGGCTTTGAGGTCGTTATCCTTGGTGCGCCAAATGCCGGTAAGTCGAGTCTGTTCAACGCCCTGGCGCGGCGGGATGCCGCTATAGTAACGGATGAACCTGGCACGACGCGGGATCTGCTTGAAGTGACACTTGATCTTCAGGGGCTGCGCGTCAGGCTTACGGATACGGCCGGGCTGCGCGAAGCCCCTGGCAAGGTCGAGGCGATCGGCATCGAGAAGGCCAGGGCGAAGGCACATGGCGCCGATCTCTTGCTGCTGCTTCAGGACGTCGCGGATCCGAGGCCCATCGGTTCGCTGCCGACCGGGGCCCCGAGCTTGCGCGTCGGCACCAAGATCGATCTCCCGGAGAGTCGCGCGGCAAGCGATGCGGCCGGGAGCTATGATCTTGTCATCTCGGTGAAGAACGGGACCGGCGTGGAGGCATTGCTGGCCGAAATCGGTCGGCGTGCCGCGGAGGCGGCCGGCAACGCCGGCGATATCCTTCCGTCGCGCCTGCGCCACGTGGAATTGCTTGGCGAGACCAACCGCCATCTGCTTCGCGCCACCGACGGTCGGGCTGTCGGACAGGAATTGCGCGCCGAGGAACTGCGGCTCGCCGCCGACCGCCTCGGCCGAATCGTTGGCGCCATCGACGTCGAGGATATGCTGGACGTGATTTTCTCGCAGTTCTGCATTGGGAAATGACTCACGTGAATAGCGGGTCGAGTACGATGCCAACATTGCCTGTGACTCACGTGAAACATATCGACGGGCGTCGGCGCTGCCCCTCATTGCCCTGCCGGGCATTTCTCCCCGTATAGTGACGGGGAGAAAGGAGCTGGCGGCATCGCCGGCGCTTTCCTGCAACGCTGGAGATTGGCGAAAGCGGCGAAGACATCGTCCCTCTCCCCGTCACTATACGGGGAGAGGATGCCGGCAGGCAGGTGAGGGGCAGCGCTGACCAGGGGTGTCTCGGTCGCGCGATGACTCACGTGAAACGCGCGCGACAGCAGGTTCAAGGCTGTTTCACGTGAAACGCATCGCGGAGTTTTCTTGACAGCATCGCCCTACGGGGACATGTGTCCCTCATTCATTTGAGTCAGGGACGTTTGGAAATGACCGATCACTATGATGTGGTTGTGGTGGGCGGCGGCCACGCGGGGTGCGAGGCGGCGAGCGCGGCCGCGCGCGCGGGTGCGAAGACCGCGCTTGTAACGCTGCGCTTCGACACGATCGGGGTGATGTCCTGCAATCCGGCGATCGGCGGGCTCGGCAAGGGCCATCTGGTTCGCGAAATCGATGCCATGGACGGCCTGATGGGTCGGGTGGCGGATGCTGCCGGAATCCAGTTCCGCCTGCTCAATCGCCGCAAGGGTCCCGCGGTGCGCGGACCGCGCACCCAGGCCGACAGAAAGCTCTATCGCCTTGCCATGCAGGAAGCGATTCGGCAGCAGAACGACCTCGACGTGGTCGAAGGCGAAGTTTTGGACTTCGACATCGCCGATGGCCAGATAGCGGCCGTTCTCCTGGCCGACGGCCGACGGCTCGCTTGTGGGGCGGTCGTTCTGACGACCGGAACGTTTCTGCGCGGGCTTATCCATATTGGCGAGAAGAAGATTGTCGCCGGCCGAATGAACGAGCAGGCGAGCATCGGACTGTCGGCGACGATGGGTCGCGCGGGCTTCAAGCTCGGCCGGCTGAAGACCGGCACGCCGCCACGGCTCGATGGTCGGACCATCGATTGGGCATCGCTGGAAAAGCAGGCCGCGGACGTGGATCCGGTGCCGTTTTCGCTGATGACCGACCGCATCGAGACACCGCAGATCGATTGCGGCATCACGCGCACGACGACGGCCACGCATGAACTGATCCGCGCCAATCTCGGTCGCTCCGCCATGTATTCCGGCTCGATCGAAGGCGTGGGTCCGCGCTATTGTCCGTCGATCGAGGACAAGATCGTCAAGTTCGGCGACAGGGACGGCCATCAGATCTTTCTCGAGCCGGAAGGGCTCGACGACGATACGGTCTATCCCAACGGGATTTCGACCTCGCTGCCTGAGGATGTGCAACTCGATATCCTCAAGACCATTCCGGGGCTGGAGGGATCAGTCATGCTGCAGCCCGGCTATGCCATCGAATATGACCATGTCGATCCGCGCGAACTGCATCAGACGCTGGAGACGAAGCGCATCGGTGGTCTTTTCCTCGCCGGGCAGATCAACGGCACGACCGGCTATGAAGAGGCGGCCGGGCAAGGCCTGCTCGCCGGCCTCAATGCGGCACGGCGCGCGTCAGGCAGCGAGCAGATCGTGCTCAGCCGCACCGAAGCCTATATCGGCGTGATGGTCGACGACCTGACCAGCCGCGGCATCAGCGAACCCTACCGGATGTTCACCTCGCGGGCCGAGTTCCGGCTGTCGCTGCGCGCCGACAATGCGGACGAGCGGCTGACGCCCTTGGCCGCGAAACTGGGCATTGCCTCGACGCAGCGGATGCAGCGCTACGAGAGTGTCATGCGGCGCCTCGATGAGGCGCGAGAGCTGGTGAAGTCGCTCACCCTGACCCCCAATGAAGCGGCGCGGCATGGGTTGGAGATCAACCGGGACGGCGTGCGCCGCTCTGGCTACGAGTTGCTGTCCTATCCCGACGTCGATGTGGCCTGGCTGGTTCGTGTCGATCCACGTTTTGCGGAAATTGACGCCAGGACGGCGGAACGCCTTGAAACGGAAGCGAAATATTCCGTCTATCTGGATCGCCAGAAGACCGATGTGGCGCAGATCCGGCATGAGGAGAGCCGGTTGATCCCTGAAACAGTCGATTTCGCCGGTGTGCCAGGCCTGTCCAACGAGTTGAAGCAGAAGATGCAGGCGCGACGGCCGCGCTCCATCGCCGATGCCCAGCGCATGGAAGGCATGACGCCGGCGGCGCTGGCGATCATTGTCGCGCATGTGCGCCACGCGGAGAGCGCCCAGCGCCTGCAAAAGGATGTTGCGTGAGTTCTTTTTCCCTAGAGAGCCTGCAAGACGCGGCAGGCCCGGTTTCACGTGAAACATTCGATCGGCTGGTGGCGTTCGAGCAGTTGTTCCAGAAATGGAATCGCAGCATCAATCTCGTTGCGCAATCGACGGCTGGCGATGTCTGGCGGCGCCATATCCTGGACAGCGCGCAGTTGGCGCGAATCGAGCCTCGGGCGACGCGCTGGGTCGATCTCGGTTCGGGCGGCGGATTCCCAGGCCTTGTCATGGCTTTCCTGCTTGTTGAGCGCGACGGCGCCAGCATCGATCTGGTTGAAAGCAATCGTAAAAAAGCATCCTTCCTGCAGGCTGTCGTCGGGCAGTTCAGCCTGCCGGCGCGGGTCGTGGCGCGCCGCATCGATGACAGCCATGCGCTTGTTTCGACACCGCAAATCGTCACGGCGCGGGCGTTGGCCTCGCTTTCGACGTTGCTGGACCTGTCGGCGCCCTGGCTGACGTCAGGCGCGCGCGGCCTGTTCCACAAAGGCCGGGATTACCGCGCCGAAGTGGAAGAAAGCGTTCACCGATGGTCCTTCGATCTGGTAGAACATCCAAGTGTGACCGACGCCAGCGGCGTCATCCTCGAATTGTCGAACTTGCGACCTGTCTGATCTGCTCCAGGCGACGACTCAAAAATGAATTTCTGGCATAGACCCATGATGAAGAATGGCCCCCGAATCATCACCGTAGCCAACCAGAAGGGCGGCGTCGGCAAGACGACCACCGCCATCAACCTGGCGACCGCGCTGGCCGCGATCGGCGAACAGGTGCTGATCGTCGATCTCGATCCGCAAGGCAATGCCAGCACCGGCCTCGGCATCGACCGCAAGGATCGGACGGTCTCGTCCTATGATGTGCTGACGGGGGAGCTGGAACTGGAAGCCGCAGCCATCCCGACGGCGGTGCCTGGCCTGTCGATCGTGCCGTCGACGCTCGACCTGCTCGGCATCGAAATGGAAATAGCCTCGGCGCCGGACCGGGTGCTCAAGCTGCGCAATGCGCTGCGCGCCGCGACCGAGCGCGGGGCGCCCTTCGGCTATGTGCTGATCGATTGCCCGCCTTCGCTCAACCTTCTGACGTTGAATTCAATGGCAGCCGCCGATTCTGTCCTTGTGCCGCTGCAGTGCGAGTTCTTCGCGCTGGAGGGCCTCAGCCAATTGCTGGAGACGGTCGAACAGGTGCGTCGCTCGATCAATCCGGACCTTATTATCCAGGGCATCGTGCTGACCATGTATGACGGCCGCAACAATCTCGCCAACCAGGTGGTGCAGGATGTTCGCGCGCATATGGGTGACAAGGTCTATGAGACCGTCATTCCGCGCAATGTGCGTGTGTCCGAGGCGCCGTCCTACGGCAAGCCGGCTATCCTCTACGATCTGAAATGCTCGGGCAGCCAGGCCTATCTGCAGCTGGCGTCGGAAGTGATCCGCCGCGAGCGTAAATTGCGCGCCGCTTGATTGGATCGGATGCATGGCTAAAAACCAATTCGATACCGAAACGATCGCTTCTGGAATAGACGGGGCTTTGGAACAAAGATGAGCGACGACCTTTCGAGAAAGAGACTGGGCCGCGGGCTGGCAGCACTGATCGGCGAGATCGACCGTCCGGAAGCACCGGAAAAGCCTGGCATGAGCGCCGACGGCAAGGTCCCGATCGAGTTCCTGACCCCCAATCCGAAAAATCCACGCCGCCATTTCGGCGACGCCGAGCTGACGGACCTTGCCCAGTCGATCCGAGAGCATGGTGTCGTCCAGCCGGTGGTGGCGCGGCCGTCGCCGACACAGGCCGGCCGCTACGAGATCATCGCCGGCGAGCGCCGGTGGCGCGCGGCGCAGCGCGCCGGGCTGTCCGAGATCCCGGTCATCATCCGCGAGGTCAACGACCGCACGGCGCTGGAACTGGCGATCATCGAGAACGTGCAGCGCACCGACCTCAACGCGGTCGAGGAGGCGCTTGGTTATCAGCAGCTCATCGACGAGCACGGCTACACCCAGGCCGATCTCGGCCAGGTGATCGGCAAGAGCCGCAGCCATGTCGCCAACACGCTGCGGCTGCTCAAGCTGCCGGACGTGATCCGCGACATGCTCGTCGACGGCGCGCTGTCGGCGGGGCACGCCCGCACGCTGGTGACGGCGGAAGATCCGGCCGGCCTTGCCAAGCGCATCGTCGAAGAGGGACTTTCGGTACGCCAGGCCGAAGCACTGGCGCAGATGCCGGCCGGCGGCGCGAAGGAGGCCAAGCCGGCGCCGAGTCCGGAGCAGAAAGACGCCGACACGCTGGCGCTGGAGAAGCTGTTGACCGATACGATCGGCATGATCGTGTCGGTCGATCACAAGGGCAAGGGCGGCGTGCTGCGCATAGCATATCGGTCGCTTGAGCAGCTTGACGAACTGTGCAGACGGCTGAAGCAGGAGCGGTAATTAGCCGGCGCATTATTGGCAACTGTTGGACTCCCGAGAGTAGGCGCTCCCGCGCACGGACTCCTCTCATCCCTTGCATTTGGAGCGTTTGCGCTGCCCCTCACCTGCCTGCCGGCATCCTCTCCCCGTAAACGGGGCGAGGGACGCTGTCATCGGCGACTTCGCCCAATCGTCCGCCTTGCAAGAAGGGCGTCGGCGTTGCGGCCAGCGTCTTTCTCCCCGTCACTATACGGGGAGAAATGCCCGGCAGGGCAATGAGGGGCGGCGCTGACATCGATAGTCAGCGGCCTGCCTCAACGAACTACCTCTGCGCCAGCCGGCTGCTTTCCACGGCGATACCAAGCAGCGCCTGTCTTGCCAGCGCCACGGCAAGATCGGGCCGCCGTCGTGTCTGCAGGACCGCCGTCTGCAGCCGGGTCAGCGCACGGCCGAGCGCGTCGGTGTTCCAGCGCTCCAGCGCCTTCTCCACCAGCTTGCGGCGCGAGAAGAAGACCGGCGGCCGGGCGGCGGCAACGACGGACGCTGCATTGCGGCCGCCCGAATCCATCTGGCCGCGCATGACCTGGATTTGCTGCAGCTGCCGCATCGCCGAGGACAGCACCAGGAAGGGCTGCCCACCGGACTGGCAATGGCGGGTGAAGGCGGTATCGAAGTCGCCGATCTTGCCTTCGAGCAGCGCGTCGACCGCGTCGTCGAAAGAGGCGCCGGACACGTCGCCCGACATCGCCTTGACCTCTTCCAGTCCGATTTCCTGCTGGCCGTGGGCGTAAAGAATGAGCTTTTCGATCTCGCCGCGCGAGGCCAGCCGGTCGCCGCCAAGATTGCGGCGCAGCGCCTGTCTCGCCTCCATGGTCATCGACATGCCGGCCTTGCGCAGTTCGTCGTCGATGACGGCGTCGATGTCGCGGGCTTCATCGGCGTAGCATGGCAGCGCCATGGCGTTGTCCGCCGCCTCGACGATGGCGCGCAGCCCGACGCCCTTCTTGAGGTCGCCGGCCTCAATGAGAATGATCGCGTCCCGCGCGGGCTCCGCCGTCAGCGCCTTGACGTCGTCGGCCAGCGCCTTCTGGCCGCTGGCATTGCGCACCCAGAGCAGCCGCCGGTCTGAAAACATCGGCACGGTGCGGGCTTCGTCGAGCAGGCGGCCCTCGTCGCGGTCGACCTCCGAGCCCTCGAGCCGGACCACCGAGAAGGGATCATCGAGCGGCAGGCCGGTCTTGCCGGCAAAAGCCTTCGCCCGCTCCGAGACGAGGCCGCGATCGGGACCATAAAGCAGGACAATGGAGATGCGCTGGTCCGGCCGCGCCAGCCACCCATCGACCTCGTAAGCTTTCTTCTGTGCCATGGCGGGTTGGTTAGCATGATGCGGGGGCGGGGTGAACGACGATTGGCACTGACCGCACTTTTCCTTCTCCCACAAGGGGAGAAGGAAGGCTGCTAGGCTCTGCCCCCTAAATCGCCTTATCTGGCGACAAACCCAGCCCAACCTTCCCCTTAATTGCGCTTCACCGCCCAACATCGACAAGAAATTTCGGCGACATATCTTCATCCTGGTGCGCGGGAGGCTAGATCGGCCGGCGCGTCCGGGACCGACTTGCGCAGGCTTGCCCGACGAATTCGCACTGGTCTGGCCGTGCAGATATGCAACTATCCGCGCCAGGCAACATTGGAGGACAAAGGTCATGGCCGATGCTGGGATGTTGCGGTTTCACGTTCCGGAGCCGGAAGTGCGGCCGGGCGGAACGCCTGACTTTTCCAATGTGCCGATCCCGAAGGCCGGCTCGGTGCCGCGCCCCGAAATCTCTGTCGATCCGCGCGCGATCCGCGATCATGCCTTCTCGATCATCCGCGTGCTGAACCGCGCCGGCGAAGCCGTCGGCCCTTGGGCCGGCCTGCTTTCCAGCGACGAGCTTTTGGCGGGCCTGCGCCACATGATGACGCTGCGAACCTTCGACGCCCGCATGCAGATGGCGCAGCGCCAGGGCAAGACCTCGTTCTACATGCAGCATCTGGGCGAAGAGGCCGTGGCTTGTGCCTTCCGCAAGGCGCTCGAACCCGGCGACATGAATTTCCCGACCTACCGGCAGGCCGGCCTGCTCATCGCCGACGGCTATCCGATGGTCACGATGATGAACCAGATCTATTCCAACGAGGCCGACCCGCTGAAGGGCCGGCAATTGCCGATCATGTATTCGTCGAAGGAGCACGGCTTCTTCTCGATCTCCGGCAATCTGGCGACGCAGTACATCCAGGCGGTTGGCTGGGCGATGGCCTCGGCGATCTCGAACGATTCGAAGATCGCCGCCGCCTGGATCGGCGACGGCTCGACGGCCGAGTCCGACTTCCATTCGGCGCTGGTGTTCGCCTCCACCTACAAGGCGCCCGTCGTGCTCAACGTCGTCAACAACCAGTGGGCGATCTCGACCTTCCAGGGCATCGCGCGCGGCGGCTCGGGCACGTTCGCCGCCAGAGGCCTTGGCTTCGGCATCCCGTCCTTGCGTGTCGACGGTAACGACTATCTCGCCGTCCATGCGGTGGCCAAATGGGCGGCGGAGCGGGCGCGCAGCAATCTCGGGCCGACGCTGGTCGAATATGTCACCTACCGCGCCGGCGCGCATTCGAGCTCGGACGACCCGTCCGCCTACCGGCCGAAGACCGAATCCGACGCCTGGCCGCTTGGCGATCCGATCGTGAGGCTGAAGAACCATCTCATCGCGCTCGGCGTCTGGTCGGAGGAGCGGCACGCGCAGGCCGAGGCGGAGATCCTCGACACGGTGATCGCGGCGCAGAAGGAAGCGGAAAGCCACGGCACGCTGCATGCCGGCGGCAAGCCGTCGACGCGCGACATGTTCGAAGGGCTCTACGCCGAAATGCCGCCGCATCTGCGGCGCCAGCGCCAGCAGGCGGGAGTCTGAGCCATGCCGAGACGGACCATGATCGAGGCCATTCGGGACGCCATGGACGTGTCGATGGCGCGCGACGACCGCGTCGTCGTGTACGGCGAGGATGTCGGCTTTTTCGGCGGCGTCTTCCGCTGCACGCAAGGCCTGCAGGCCAAATACGGCAAGAGCCGCTGCTTCGATACGCCGATCAGCGAATCCGGCATTGTCGGCTCGGCCATCGGCATGGCGGCCTATGGCTTGAGGCCGTGCGTGGAGATTCAGTTTGCCGACTACATGTATCCGGCCTACGACCAGCTGACCCAGGAAGCGGCGCGGCTGCGCTACCGCTCCAACGGCGATTTCACCTGCCCGATCGTGGTGCGCATGCCGACCGGCGGCGGCATTTTCGGCGGCCAGACGCACAGCCAGAGCCCGGAAGCGCTGTTCACCCATGTGTCCGGACTGAAGACGGTGGTGCCGTCCAACCCGCATGACGCCAAGGGGCTTTTGATCGCGGCGATCGAGGATCCGGACCCGGTGATCTTCCTGGAGCCGAAGCGGCTCTACAACGGTCCGTTCGACGGCCATCACGACCGGCCGGTGACGCCATGGTCGAAGCACGAGCTCGGCGAGGTCGCCGACGGCCACTACACGGTGCCGCTCGGCAAGGCGGCGATCCGGCGGGCGGGCTCGGCGATCACCGTGCTGGCCTACGGTACCATGGTCTATGTCGCGCAGGCCGCGGTCGAGGAAACCGGTATCGATGCCGAGATCATCGACCTCCGGACCCTGCTGCCGCTCGACCTCGACACCATCGTGGCTTCAGTGAAAAAAACCGGACGCTGCGTCATCGTGCACGAGGCGACGCTGACCTCCGGCTTCGGCGCCGAGCTGTCGGCTCTGGTGCAGGAAAACTGCTTCTACCATCTGGAGGCGCCGGTGGCGCGGGTCGCCGGCTGGGACACGCCCTATCCGCATGCGCAGGAATGGGACTATTTCCCCGGTCCCGCCCGTGTCGGCCGCGCCCTCATCGAAACCATGGAGGCCTGACATGGGCGAGCACATCATCAAGCTGCCCGATGTCGGCGAGGGTGTCGCCGAGGCCGAGCTCGTCGAATGGCACGTCAAGGTCGGCGACATCGTGCGCGAGGACAGCGTGCTTGCCGCCGTCATGACCGACAAGGCTACGGTCGAAATCCCGTCCCCCGTCGATGGCGAAATCCTGTGGCTGGGCGCCGAGATCGGCGACACGGTGGCGATCGGCTCGCCGATCGTGCGGCTGAAGGTGGCGGGCGAGGGCAATGCGGAGGGTGCGGGGCCGCAAGAAGCTGAAGCGGGCGCCAAGAGCACCCCCACCCCTAACCCCTCCCCACAAGGGGGAGGGGGACGCGTTTCAACCACGAAGGCCGACGCCAAGTCAGCCACATCCAAGAATGCGCCAAGAACCACGGGCGCCAGGGAATCAGATACCGGTATACGGGTGGCAGAGACCGAGTCCCCCTCCCCCTTGTGGGGAGGGGCTAGGGGTGGGGGTACTGCGCCGACATCCGCAGTTGTCGGGGCTGTCGGCGCGCCGCGTCCCGAAGGCGAAAAGCCGCTGGCCTCGCCGGCTGTTCGCCTGCGGGCGAAGGAGGCCGGCGTCGATCTGAGGCAGGTTGCGGGAAGCGGCCCGGCCGGTCGCATCGGTCATGAGGACATCGAGGCTTTCCTGGCACGCGGACCGCGGGTTGCCGGGGCACCGGGCCTCGCTCGCAACGATGCCGTCGAGGACATCAAGGTGGTGGGCTTGAGGCGCAAGATCGCCGAGAAGATGACGCTGTCCAAGTCGCGCATCCCTCACATCACCTATGTCGAGGAGATCGACGTCACCGCGCTGGAAGATTTGCGCGCCGCGCTCAACAAGGAGAAGCGCCCGGGCGTGGAGAGGCCGAAGCTGACGCTGCTGCCGTTCCTGATGCGGGCGATGGTCAAGGCGATATCGGACCAGCCCAATCTCAATTCGCTGTTCGACGACGAGGCCGGCGTCATCCACCAGCATGGCGGCATCCATATCGGCATCGCGGCCCAGACGCCGTCGGGGCTTGTGGTGCCGGTGGTCAAGCACGCCGAGGCGCGCGACATCTGGGAATGCGGCACTGAGGTCGTCAGGCTGGCCGAGGCGGCCAAGTCCGGCACGGCGACGCGCGATGAGCTGTCCGGCTCGACCATCACCATCACCTCGCTCGGCGCCATGGGCGGCGTGGCGACGACACCGGTCATCAACCATCCGGAAGTGGCGATCATCGGCGTCAACAAGATGATGGTGCGGCCGGTGTGGGACGGCACCCAGTTCATCCCGCGCAAGATGATGAACCTGTCGTCCAGCTTCGACCATCGCGTCATCGACGGCTGGGACGCGGCGGTGTTCATCCAGCGCATCAAGACGCTGCTGGAAACGCCGGCGCTGATTTTCGTGGATTGAGGGGGATGGTGTTGATGGCGATGCTTAAGACGGATCGTCGGAAGTTGCCGGCGTTGGAATGTGGGCTCCCCCTTCTCCCCTTGTGGGAGAAGGTGTCGCCGAAGGCGACGGATGAGGGGTGTTCCAGGGAACGCCAACGCCTCACTCCGCTGGAACACCCCTCATCCGTCTCGGCGCTAACGCGCCGATCCACCTTCTCCCACAAGGGGAGAAGGGAAAGGCGCGCGGCGACCTTCGCCGAAAGGAAGCAGCCGTCATGAAAGAAATCTCCTGCAAGCTGCTCGTCATCGGCGCCGGTCCCGGCGGCTATATCTGCGCCATCCGTGCCGGGCAGCTCGGCGTCGATACGGTGATCGTGGAAGCCGGCAAACCGGGCGGCACCTGCCTCAATGTCGGCTGCATCCCGTCCAAGGCGCTGATCCATGCGGCGGAAGAGTTCGTGAAGGTCTCGCATATGGCCGGCGGCAAGAGCCCGCTCGGCATCTCGGTCACAACGCCGAGGCTCGATCTTGCCAAAACAGTCGCCTGGAAGGACGGCATCGTCAGCCGGCTCAACAGCGGCGTCGCCGGACTGCTCAAGAAGGCCGGCGTGAAGACCGTGCATGGCTGGGCGACCTTTCGTGACGGCAAGACGGTCGCGGTCGAGACCGAGACGGGTAGCCAAGTGATCCGCGCCGAGGCGATCGTCATCGCCACCGGCTCGGCGCCGGTCGAACTGCCGTTCCTGCCCTTCGGCGGGCCGGTGATTTCGTCCACCGAGGCGCTGGCGCTAAGCGAGGTTCCAAAAAAGCTCGCGGTGGTCGGTGGCGGCTATATCGGGCTGGAACTCGGCATTGCCTTCGCGAAAATGGGCGCCGAGGTGACCGTGGTCGAGGCCTTGCCGCGCGTGCTGGCGCTGTATGATGCAGAGCTTACCCGACCGGTGGTCAAGCGGCTCAACGCGCTCGGCGTCGAAATGATGACCGGTGCCAAGGCCAAAGGGGCCAAGGGCGACGCGCTGCTGGTCGAGACGTCGGACGGCAAGAGCGCCAAGGTCGCCGCCGACAAGATCCTGGTGACGGTCGGCCGCAAGCCGGTGACCGAAGGCTGGGGGCTCGAGCAGATCGACCTCGATAGGACGGGCACATTCATCCGCATCGACGACCAGTGCCGCACCTCGATGCGCGGCATTTTTGCCATCGGCGACGTCACCGGCGAGCCGATGCTGGCGCACCGGGCGATGGCGCAGGGCGAAATGGTCGCCGAGATCGTTGCCGGCCACAAACGCAACTGGGACAAGCGCTCCATTCCCGCCGTCTGCTTCACCGATCCCGAGCTGGTGACGGCAGGCCTGTCGCCGGAAGAGGCCAAGGCGCTCGGCGGCGAGCTCAAGATCGGCATGTTCCCGTTCGCCGCCAACGGCCGCGCCATGACGAAGCTCGGCGAGGACGGTTTCGTCCGCGTCGTCGCGCGGGCCGACAACCATCTGGTGCTCGGCATCCAGGCGGTCGGGCAGGGTGTGTCGGAACTGGCGGCGGCCTTCGGGCTGGCGCTCGAAATGGGCGCAAGGCTGGAGGACATCGCCGGCACCATCCATGCCCATCCGACCCAGGGCGAAGGCTTCCAGGAAGCAGCGCTGAAGGCGCTGGGGCACGCGCTGCATATTTGAGGGGGTGTGATCTCCCCCCTCAAGGGGGGAGATTTACGCGTTCAGCTCGCGAGCCGGCTAACCATCTCATGTTGCGCATAGGCGCGGCCGAAGCGGTTGGCGAGGAAGGCGTCGAGGGCGATGTCTTCCTGCTTGATGAAGCCGGTCGCCGGCAGGCTGCCGTCGGCCAGCATGTCGAGCACGGCACAGATCCCGGAAGCGGTGGTGATCTGGATGGCGCTGCGCACCGTGTCGCCAATGCGCTTCGAGTAGATCTTGTTGGCGTAGGTCTCCTGCAGCAGGCGGCCGTTCTTGCGGCCCGAGACGGTGACGAAGACGATGACCACGTCCTGCAGCGTCGCCGGCAGGGCGCTTTCAAAGATGTCCTTCAGCACATCGCGGCGGTGGCGCAGGCCAAGGTCGTTGAGCAGTGCCTTCATGATCGCGGCGTGGCCGGGGTAGCGGATGGTGCGGTAGTTCAGCGTGCGCACCTTGCCCTTCAGCGTCTCGGCCAGCGTGCCGAGGCCGCCGGAGGTGTTGAAGGCCTCGTAGGTGACGCCATCGAGCGAGAATTCCTCGCGCTCCTCCAGCGGCGGCACTTCGACCAGCTCGCCCTCGACGATCGCTTCGCAGGGCTCGCAATATTCGTTGATGACGCCGTCGGTGCTCCAGGTCAGATTGTAGTTCAGCGCGTTGGACGGGTATTGCGGCAGCGCGCCGACGCGCATGCGCACGCTTTCCAGCGTGTCGAAGCGGCTGGCGACGTCGTTGGCGACGATCGAGATGAAGCCCGGCGCCAGGCCGCATTGCGGGATGAAGGCGCTCTTGCCCGAACGCGCCAGTTCCTTGACCCGGCGGGTCGAGACGACGTCCTCGGTGAGATCGAGATAGTGCACGCCGGCACTTGCCGCCGCCTCGGCGATGCGCGTGGTCAGGTGGAAGGGGGCGGCACTCAGCACCGCGAACTTGCCGGCGAGGGCCGCTTCCAGCGTGCCGGCGGCTTCGATGTCGAGTTCCAGCGTCGCAACCGTGGCCGGCAGTTCGGCGGCAGCGAGCTGCTCCGCCGAGCGGTCGACGAGCGTGACCTGATAATCCCCGGTGGCGGCGAGCATCTCGGCAATGGTCGAGCCTATCTTGCCGGCACCGACAACGACAATTTTCTTCATGACCGATCCCTCGCGTCTTTTGCATCTCGTTGTCCCAAAACCGCTGCACACTTTTGGGCGACATGCATGAGTTTTGCAGCTTGCCCGTCGAAAGGAAGCGTGGAATTGTTCGAAACGAAACTCTGATTACGCAATCCGCCGACGGAAATCGTTGAAATGCTCAGTGACGCCGAACAGGCCCTGCTTTCGCTGCTGCGCGAGAACGCGCGCGCCTCGACCGCCGAACTGGCGCGGCGGCTCGGCGTGTCACGGACGACCGTGCAGAGCCGGCTGGAGCGGCTGGAGCAACGCGGCATCATCATAGGCTATGGCGTGCGGCTGGCGCCGGACTATGAGCAGGGGCTGGTACGGGCGCATGTGCTGCTCACCGTGACACCCAAACTCGCCGACAAGGTAGTGCGCGGCCTGCGCGCGCTGGCACCAGTCAGGACCCTGCATTCAGTCAGCGGCAATTTCGACATGATCGTCATCGTCGACGCGCCGTCGATCCGCGATCTCGACCTGCTGCTCGACCAGATCGGCGCCATGGACGGGGTCGAGCGGACCCTGTCTTCGATCATCCTGTCGACGCGCATCGACCGCTGAGTGGCTGCCATCTCCCCCTTGCGGGGGAGATCGGCTCCTAACGCGCTCGCCCCGGCGCGTCACCGACAGTCTGATGGACGTGCCCGGTGGACAATGGCGCAGCGCGTTCTCGACCAGATTGGCGAACATTTGCGTCAACAATTCGCGGCCACCACCGGCGCGGGCTTGTTCCTAGGATGTCGCGGGTTCGCCCAGCGGATACGGCATGTAGCCGACAAAGCCAGCAATCTTCCATCTGCCGGCGACCTTGGTGCAGAAATACAGCGTCTGCCATTTCAGCCTGTCGACGCTGCCGTCCGCCTTGGCGACCGAGCCGTCGAACTTCTTGTGCAGCACGGCGCGGTCGCCGTCGACATCGATGTCGCGCATGTTGGTGACGCGAAACAGCGCCTCGCGCAGCGGTTCGGCGAATTTCGTGGCCGCCGTCTCCTTGGCCTGGCGCAGCCACTCGTCGCGGTAGATGTCCAGCCTCGGAAACTGCAGCCGCCATGAATCGGCGTTGCTAAGGAAATGCGCGTGCATGCCGAAGAAGCTGTCAGCGACGAAATCACCCTCGACCATGGGCCAGTCTTGGCCGATGAAGGCGTCGATGTCGCGCCGAACCAGCATTTCCCAGAGCGCGTGGCGGTCGGCATCGCCTGATGGAAACGGGTTCTTGTCGTAAGTCATTCCTGCTGTCTCCGGTCCGGCAAATGCGTCTGGGCGTTGCGGCCGCAAGGCGGGCCCCCAGCGCGCACGATGCAAGCGCTTCTGTAATAAAGCAACATGGATTTGGAAGAATGTTGCTTTCCAACAAGGCCTCTATGAGGATCGCCCCGATCGGGGTAAATGTCGATCGAAGCGGGCGCCGCCACGGCATCCCGCCCTGCCATCAGAGGAGGCCCTCCCTTGCCCAAGCAATGTTTTGGAACGTCGCATGTACCGTTGTCGCCGGCCGTGCGGGCCGGTGATCTCGTCTATGTCTCGGGCCAGGTTCCCGTCGGCAGCGACGGCATCGTGGTCAAGGGCGGCATAACGGAACAGACCGAGCAGGTGCTCGCCAATATCAAGGCCGCACTGGCGCTCGCGGGCTGCACCCTGGACGATGTGGTCAAGACCACGGTCTGGCTGGAAGACGCGCGCGATTTCGGCGCCTTCAACGCCGTCTATGCGAGGCACTTTCCGAAGAACCCGCCGGCCCGCAGCACGGTCGAATCGCGGCTGATGATCGACATCAAGATCGAGGTCGAGGCAGTCGCGTACCGGCCTCTCTGAGAAGCAAAACAACGAACCGGAGGTGACCTCAATGCAATTCGACCTCCTGCTGAAGGGTGGACGGCTTATCGATCCGGCGGCCGGCATCGACGCGCCGCGCGATGTCGCCATTGCCAATGGCCGGGTCGCCGCGATCGATACCGATATCCCGGTGACCAACGCTGCGCGGGTCGTCGATGCCGCAGGCTGCATCGTCACATCGGGCCTCGTCGACCTGCACAGCCACGTCTACTGGGGCGGCACCTCGCTCGGCGTCGATGCCGATAGGTTGGCCGCCAAGAGCGGCACCACCACCTTCATCGATGCGGGCAGTGCGGGCGCCGGCAATTTCCTCGGCTTCCGCCGCCACGTCATGGAGCGCTCGAAGGTTCGCATCCTGGCCTATGTCAACATTTCCTTCGCCGGCATTTTCGGCTTCTCGCGGACGGTTTCGGTCGGCGAATGCAGCGATCTCAGGCTCTGCGAACCGCGCGAGGTTGTGGCCGCGGTGCGCGAGCACCGCGACGTCGTGGTCGGCGTAAAAGTTCGCTCCGGCAAGCACGCCGGCGGCACCAGCGGCATCGCTCCGGTCGACCTGGCGCTGGAGGCCGCCGACCAGGCCGGCCTGCCGCTGATGGCGCATATCGACGAGCCGCCGCCCGGGCGCTCGGAAGTGCTGCCGCGCCTGCGCAAGGGCGATATCCTCACCCACTGCTTCCGGCCGTTTCCCAATGCGCCGGTGTTCGCCTCCGGCGCGGTGCGGCCGGACATGCGGCTGGCGCGCGAGCGCGGCGTCATCTTCGATATCGGCCACGGCATGGGTTCCTTCGATTTCGCCGTTGCCCGGGCCATGCTCGAGGAAGGGCTGGCGCCCGACGTGATCAGCAGCGACGTGCATCTCTACTGCGTCGACGGGCCGGCCTTCGACATCCTGGTCTGCATGTCGAAGCTGCTGGCGCTCGGCATGCCGCTGGTCGAGGTCTTGCGCGCCGCGACACAAGCGCCGGCACGGGCGATCGCAAGGCCCGATCTGGGCACGCTGGCGGTCGGCACCGTCGGCGACGTCGCGGTGCTGCGGCAACGGCCGGGCCGCTTCACCTTCGTCGACGCGGCCGGCGCGTCTTTGGTCGCCGATCAGCGGCTGGTCTGCGAGGGCATCGCCATCGGCGGCACCTGGTGGCCGAACGAGACGGTCAACGATGTCAGCGAGACCGAGCGTTTCGGGGCGCATGCGTCGCATACGCATGTCGAGGTTGCGGCGAGGCATTTCGGGGCGTCGGCATGATTAGCTGATCTCCCCCCTTGAGGGGGAGATGTCGCCGAAGGCGACAGAGGGGGTCGCCGCGCATGGAGCGCCAACCTCCTCTTGTTGCAAGGAGGTCGCATCCAGTCGAACCGACCCCCTCTGGCCTGCCGGCCATCTCCCCCTCGAGGGGGGAGATTACCGCCTCGAATTGCTCACCGCCCCATAAACCGGCGTCGCTATTCCCTCCATCCGTGCCTTGATCTGCAGCGCCACGAATTTCGAGTAGAAGCGCGACAGCGCGAGGTTGCCGCCGTGGAACCACAGCGCTTCCTGCGCGGTCGGTTTCCACATGTTGCGCAGCTCGCCTTGCCATGGGCCGGGGTCGCCCTTCACGCCCGAGCCGAGGCCCCAGCAGGGGCCTACCTTGTCGGCGACCTCGCGAGAGACGATCGCCGCCACCGTCTCGTTCATCGACTGATAGCCGGTGCAGGCGATGATTGCGTCCGCGGCGAGTTCGGAGCCGTCCTCGAACAGGATGCCGCTCGGCGTCAGCGATCTGATGGCGACGCCGCCGCGGAGGCCGATCTCGCCGTCGATGATCAGGTCGGAGGCGCCGACATCGATGTAGTAGCCGGAGCCGGTGCGGTAGGCCTTCATCAAAAGGCCGGTCTCGTCGTCGCCGAAATCGATGGCGAAGCCGGCGGCGCGCAGGCGGTCGTAGAAGGCCGCGTCGCGCGCCTTGATCACCTCGTAGAGCGCTCGCTGGCCCTTGGGCACCAGCGCGAACGGCGTCGAGGCGACGATCATGTCGGCCTTCTCGGTGGTGATGCCGCGCGCCAATGCCTTCTCCGAGAAGATCTCGAAACCGACCTCCATCAGCGTGTCCGACTTGACCACGGTGGTCGGCGAACGCTGGATCATGGTCACCTCGGCGCCGCTTTCCCAGAGGTCGACGCAGACATCGTGACCGGAGCTTGCCGCGCCGATGACGGCGACGCGTCTGCCGCGGAATTTCTCGCCGCTGGCATATTGGCTGGAGTGCAGCAACTCGCCCTTGAACTGGTCGGCGCCCGGCAGATCGATCCGCCGTGGCGGGCCATAGGCGCCGGTGGCGAAGACGATGTGCTTCGGCTTCAGCGTGATGTGCCGGCCGACGCGGTCGACCACCACGGTCCAGACTTTCTCGGCCTCGTCATAGGAGGCGCTGAGGCACTTGGTGGCGACCCAATAGTTGAGCTCCATGACGCGCGTGTACATTTCCAGCCAGTCGCCCATCTTGTCCTTGGGCGTGAACACCGGCCAGTTCTCCGGGAAGGGAATGTAGGGCAGATGGTCGTACCAGACCGGGTCGTGCAGAACGAGCGTGCGGTAGCGGTTGCGCCAGGAATCGCCGGGTCGTGCATTCTTCTCGATGACGATGGTGGGCACGCCGAGCTGGCGCAGCCGCGCGCCCAGCATGATGCCGCCCTGGCCGCCGCCGATGACCAGGCAGTAGGGCTGTTCGTCAGTGCCAAGCTCGCGCGTCTCGCGCGCCCGCGCTTCCGACCAGGTCTCGCGCCTGGGATCGGCCTTGTGGCGCACGCCCAGCGGCCGTTCCGCCCCCTTGCGCTCCTCGAACCCTTTGAGGTCGGTCATCGCCGTGAACAGCGTCCGGCAGCGTCCGTCGCGCAGCCGCATGACGCCCTCTCCCGAAGCGACAGCGGTTTCGAAGCTGAACCAGGCCTCGACGGTGCTCTCGTCCGAGGTCGCCTCGCCGGTAAGCTGCCAGGCCGTCGGCCTGGTCGTCGCCAGCGTTGACTTGAGCATGGCGGCGATCGCCTCGCGGTCTTCCATGGTGGTGATGTTCCAGGTGAAGGTCAGGAGATCGCGCCAGTAGCAGTCATCGACAAACAGGTTGCTCGCCGCCGCGGCGTCGCCAGCTTCGAGCGCGCGCGCCAGGGATTCGAGCCATGCGGCGGCCTGTTTCGTCGGTGCTATTTCGAGCATTTCTTTCCTCTTGCTGCGTGCGTCCAATCGGTGTTGGAACGGTAACTGTCGGACCCGGCGCTGCCCCTCATCCGTCTTGGCGCTGCGCGCCAATCCACCTTCTCCCCGTGAACGGGGAGAAGGAAAGAACTAATCCCCGAGCGGTTCCATTTCCTTGCCGGTGCGGTGGATCTGGGCGTTGTACTTGATGCGGCGGACGGTCTCGCGGGCCGAGCCGTCGAGCTTGTAGGCGGAGGCCACCGCCAAAAGGTCGATCGCCGCCAGGAAGGCGAAGCGCGACGCCGTCGGCTTCAGCGTGTCGGGATATTCTGATACCGCCACCGTCAGCCTGACGTCGCAGGCGCGCGCGAGCTCGGTGTCGGGCGCGGTCACGGCGATCGCATTGGCGCGGTAATGCTTGGCGAGCTCGACGGCCTCGATCACTTCGCGGGTGCGTCCCGTCGCCGAAATGGCGATCACCAGGTCGCCAGGCTTGAGCGTCGAGGCGGTCATGCGCATCAGATAGGGGTCACACTGGGCGCTGATCGATATACCATAGCGGAACAGCCGGTACTGGGTTTCCTGCGCCAGCGCCGAGGAGCTGCCGCCGAGGCCGAAGACCGTGACCTGGCGCGCCTTGGCGATCAGCTCGGCCGCCTTCTGCAACTGCGCCGGATCGAGCTGCCGCTCGGCCTCCTGGAGCGCCCGGCGCGCCTCGCCGAACACGGCGTTCCAGAACGGCATGCCATTGTCGTTGCTGACGGAAGGTGACTTGGCCAGATAGAGCGCACCGACGACGAGGCTCTGCGCCAGCTTCAGCTTGAAGTCGCGCACGCCCTCGCAGCCTATGGCGCGGCAGAACCGGGTCACCGTCGGTTCGCTGACCCCGGCGCGCTGGGCAAGGGCGGGGTTTGAGGCGTCGACGGCGTATTTGACATCGTCGAGCACGACATCGGCGACACGGCGCTCGGCCGGCCGCAATTCCCCGTAGGAATCCTTGATCAGCGAGATGATGTCGGGGATGCGGCGTACAGGCTCGCGCCCCGCCATATCGTGGCCTGAATCAGGCTCGTCCTGGCTGCCAGCTTCGGTCATGAGGTTCCGGTCTTTCCCTGAGTTGCGAGGCTGATGTCTTAGCATGTTCGCACGCTGTGGCTCCACGTGGGCCATTCTGGATGACGACCACGACGCAATATGACACCCAGAAGCAGGCCGACCGCAAAGCGTTCCAAAGGCCCTCGCTATCCAATCCTCTCCAGCCGCCTCGGCAGTCGGTTCATGGCAACTGGCCCGCCCGGCGTGATCAGGAACTGGTCCTCGAGATTGAAGCTGGCGAGGCCGTCGATGTATAGCGGGATCTCGAAAGCCAGCACCATGCCGGCTTCGATCACGACATCGCTGTCGGCCGCGATGAACGGCCATTGTTCGGAAAACACCGACTGGCCGACGCCATGGCCGAAATGGCCGCGGCGGTAGGAGCGCAGCCCCTGCCGCGCCAGACTGCCGGTGGCCACCTGATGCACATGGGCGAGGGTGTTGCCGGGAACAAGGGATGCCAGTCCGTCCTCGAAGGCCTGTTCGGCGATGGCATGCAGCTCGGCCTGCTCGGCGGATGGCGGCCCGAAGGTGAAGTTGCGCGACATATCGGAGGCGTAGCCGCCGACCGTGCAGACCATGTCGCACTTCAGCGGATCGCCGGGCATGGCTTTCGCATCGGCGCCTTTGGCCCTGGCGCCCAGCGTCACATATTCTGCCATGGCGACCGGATGGGACAGGCCGGATGCCGCCGTGGCGACGCCTTGCCGGTAGAGGGCAATGAGATCGGCCTGGCGCATGCCTGCCATGGCATCCACCTGCAGCCGGTCCAGGCCGGCTTCCGATAGGATGATGCCTTGCTGGAGAAAGTCGATCTCGCGTTGCGACTTGATGGCCCGCAACCGATCGAGGACGGCCGAGCCATCGACCATGATGCAGGCCGGCAGCAATGCCTGCATGGACGAGAAATCGGCGGCGGCGACAAAATCGAGATCGACGCCGATCGTTGCGCGCTCGAGACCGAAGCCGGCAAGGATCTGCTTCAGCTCGCCGACGGAATTGGTCAGGTCGAATGTTGCCGGTCGTGAAAAACCAGGCGCCCGGCCGGACCCTCCAAGGCCGGCCTCTATGCGTTGCGCCAGCCCTTGCCCTGACATCGATGCGTCAAGCGTGGCCGATTCGATCCAGATCGGATGGCTGCGGACGACAGCGTCCGGCAGGACCCGTTGCAGCTGCGCCGCATTGAAATCCGCCACCACCACGCCGATCGGCAGGTCGTGGCCAGCGGGAATGACGACGAAGCCGGCGCCGGCGCGCCGGAACAGCCCCGCCGGGCCGATCGAGGCGCCGGTCGCATAGTGGAAGGCCTCGGGCGCGCATAGCACCAGCGCCTCGATGCCGGCGCGGTCCATCAGTTGCGCCGCGCGCTGGCGGTCGACAAAGCCTGCCATCAATCTTCTCCGGACGTCCAAAGTGGTAACGGAGCATTCCGGGTATGGACAATCAAGCGAGTTCCTCGCTTGTATTGATGCGCCGCATGCCTTGAAGACTGGCGAAGACGCTTTTCACTTCGTCATGTATGGACGGCCCTCTTAGAGCAAGAGGCAATTGGCAGATACGGCGCAAGTCTGGAGCGGTCATGTATTCGGCCTTTGATGCGGTCGATTCTGTTGACCGCTGGTGTCCGCCGCTGACGCTCGAAGGCGGCGAGGTGCTCAACCTCACCGATTTCCAGGTCATCGACGAGCCGGCCTTCAACAAGCTCAGCGACGAGGCTCGACCTGCGCAAATCAGGCGCGCTCGGCCTGCTCTACTGCCACCTCGCCTCGACCAACAGCTGGACCTCGCTGGTGCATCAGGCATCGCTGCGGGCGGCGGGGCAGCCGGCGGGCCGATTTCTCGCTGGCCCGCATGAGGCTGGCCGTGACAAAGCGCAAGTGATTAGCTTGAGGACACAGTGATAGTTCCGTCCTCAGGGCCACTTACGATGGTTTGCTCGAAGTAATTATTCGTGATCTGGACGTAGTATTCCCCAGTTGAAGCGTCAGATTCTGCCTTAACCTTAAAGTTGATTGTTGACGTATCCTCGATGGTCACATCGTCGTCGACTACCGATAGATTTGCGGCGATGTCTAAAGTCTCGGTATAAATGAAGTCAATTACTAAGTATTGTGTGTCGTTAAACCAACCGCGATCTGGAGCCACCGTCACACTGACCGTAACCGGCTCTCCGGCCCTTACAGCGTTCCCTTCAGGTGTATCGACACGCACTATATCTACTTTTGCCATGATCCATCTCCCTTTGGCATTCTCAATCAACGATCGGAAACGCTAGTCGAGATCGCCGCGCCCGTTGCGGTTCATGGCGCCACCGGACCGTCCCATCGCACCGCCAGACCTGCCCATGGCGCCGCCGGATCGCCCCATCGCACCACCGGATCTGCCCATTGCTCCACCCGACCGACCAAACGAACGCGGGTCCAACTCGGCACCCAACAGGACATCCTCGAGCGTTCCGGTGTCGAGTTCCAGCCGCATTGTCAGGTCACTCTTGTCGTACACCCAGACAAGCATTCCGCGCGCGAACGAGCCTATCTGCGATGACAGTCCGGTATAGGCAGGGTCGCTTGGACCGCGGCTCATGACCTTGAGATCGGTGTCCGCCGGGGCCGGATAATCAACGGCAGTGCCAGGCCCATGGACAAGAAGTATGGTCGGTCGGGCGAGTTCGTAGAACTGCGCCTCGAAGGTGAACGCATAGATCCTTGCCAGCAGGCTACCGGAGGCGTCGATCTGGTTCTGCAGGAATCTGTTGTTGCCAGGCCTTGGGGGCCGTCCCCCGTCGATCCTCTTCTTGAGTTTCAAATCTTCAAGAACCCTACCGAACAAATGTATGGCCGAGGTATTTAGAATGGTTTCAGTTATCATGGATCACCCCATCTCCTGCATGTCGATCAAAGATCGGCGCCCCTTCTGGACATCCAATATTTCTCGAAATAGCTCATGTCCGGCAGACGCGCCTGGTCCAGGGGAAGAGCGATTCGACCCTCATGAAAATGGCTCTTTCGGGTTGGCTTCGTCAGGCGGGGCCCGGCACGGTAGCGAAAAACCCCTCTTCGGTCGAAATCCCGGAAGATGATCCTTGATAGTTCTCCTCCGGTCACACTGTCGTCGACCGCGAGCATCGTTCTCGCCACGTCACCATAGTCCAGGAAATCCGGGGCGAGAGCCCACAGCGTCTCGGCGAGATAGGTACCCACGATATCCCGCGCGTCGAGCAGCGCGTCGACGAAACCTTCCGGATTGCGAGCGAAATCGCGGTCAAAGACTTCCTGGACCGGCAGCTCGGCTGCTGGGTCGATCTCGGCGAGGTCGGCAAGATTTTCGGCCCCCGGCGAGATCAGTCCTCGAGCCACCAGGCTCTCGTGAAAGACATCGACCAGAATGTCGAAGACGGCACCCGTGAGAGGTTGCGACAGTGCATGCTCGTCGGTCCAGCCGTCCGCGAAATCGGCCATCGTCAGTTTGTTGCTGGCCTCGCGTATCTGGCGGTGCGGCGAAAATTCCGAGAAGCGAGAGAGTTGGTTGGCGATGTAGAGATTCCCGCGCGTCACCGTCAGGACATTTTCGATCACGGAGGGAAAATGCATGGCCGCGATCAACGAAACGCAGTCGGAAAAGGCCTCCTGAAAGCCCAGATATTCGGGGAGCTCGGCTCCCGGGTCCGGTATGCCGAGGACGCCGTAGACGAACGCATGGCCAACCTCGTGCGCGATAATATCGAAGTCGAGGCTGAAGGGGAGCGCGCGTCCGTCTTTCACGAATTGGCCGCCGAGCTCGAGGAAGCCATAGCCGTATTGGGCGTTATCCCAACCCGGCAGGATCGAGATTTCCAGACGGTCGTAGTGATCGCGGAAGTGCCAGATGAGCGGTTGGCCGATGTAACGCTCCCAAACGTCGAGCGTGAAGCGCACGCAACCGAACGCGTGCGCTGCTTCGAAGCCGGGCGTCGAGGGCTGATAGTGATCGAAATTGCCTTCCTCGTCGGGAACTGCCGGGTCGAGGATCGCTCGCGTCCAGGGCGGCAGGGAGATGAAGGGCGTGCCCAACGGGCCGTGGTCGACGCCATAGGGCCGCGTCTTGTCGACCGGCTCGACGACATACATACGATCGTCGGACGGGCCGGGTCCGAGGCTGCCTCGCGGGGAAGAAACCGTAATGATTTCAGGGCTTGACGCAGGGTCTTCGAACGGAGGCTGAACGAACAGCCTGAACCGGGTACCCATTCCCCACCTCTCGGTTACATTAGTAACGTAACATAATGCCTGTGGGATGGCGAGAGCGTTGGTTTGTCAGGTAATCTTCCTGAAGGCCGGTTCTTGATTATCGGCAATAAAATTGCCTCAAGAACAATGCGTATCGCTATCGCAGGAGCTGGAGCAACTTCTGGTAGCGAGGATGACTGCGAACAGAGGCGAAATCGGAATCGTTCTTGAACCAGAGTCTCATCTCGGCGCCAGCCTGCGGCAACCACGCTTCCAAGAGGTCGATCGAGCGTTCGAACTCCCCCAGCAACGCATAGGTACAAGCGGCGTTGTACTGGACGTTGATATCGCTAGGGTCGATCGCCAGAGACCGGTCAAGCCACTTCGCCGCCCTATCGCGTTCACCAAGGAAGGCCAGTACGATAGCCCCAAGGCAGGCACAATTGGCGTTCTCCGGATGCAGACGGAGTTCCTCTTCAGCTCTCTCCAATGCGATCCGCGCATAAAGCTCGGCGTCGTTCTGCTGGCCGAGAGTGCGGAAGACGTTCACCAGCATGACCGGTGCGCCGTAGTCGGTCGGTTTGATCTCCATCGCGCGCATGAAGTACGTCGCGGCGAGCTCGAACTGGCCGCCGGTTACGCAGAACTCGGCATAGTAGCGGTTGGCCTCGTGGCAATTCGGGTCGAGCGCGAGAGCCTGTTCGAACGCCGCCGCGGCCTCGGAACGGCGGTCGGCGAGGGACAGGGCGAAGCCCCTGGCTGAATGCGCCTCGGCCAAATTCGGGTCCAGCGCCAGGGCCTTGTCGGCGGTCGCGAGAATGTCGTCCACCTGGATCGGCGAGCCGTAGCTCGACTGAAGGCGTACGTCGCAGACCGCCAAGCCTGCATATGCGCGGGCATATCCCGGATCAAGCTCGATGGCCCTGATATAACTTTGTCTGGCCATCAGGTGGTTCGCCCTGGTCGCGATGTGACTGTAATCGCGCCCTCGAAGATAATGCGTATAGGCTTCCACATTGTCCGTCGGCGCCTGCTCAATAGCCTTCTTCTCCTCGGGCAGGAGCCTGACCCTGAGCTGCGCCACGACCGCCTTGGCGATTTCGTCCTGCACGGCGAAGATGTCGGTGAGGTCGCGGTCATAGCGGGCAGCCCAGACGTGTCCGTCCGTGGCCCCCTCGATCAGCTCGGCATTGATCCTGACCCGGTTTCCCGCCTTGCGGACGCTACCCTCGACAATGTAGCCGACGCCAAGCTCCCTGGCGATGCGTTCCATCTTGTCGGTCCTGCCCTTGAAGGCGAAGACCGTATTGCGGCTGAGTACGAACAGGCCGGAGACGTTCGAGAGGTCGGTTATGATATCTTCAGTGATGCCGTCGCTGAAATACTGCTGGTCGGGATCATTGCTCAGATTGGCGAAGGGTAGGATCGCCACCGACGGCTTGTCGGACCGCACCAGCGTCTGGACGCTCCTGGCCGCAATATGCGTCTCGACATGCGGGACGCCCTGCCAGTTGGCGAAATAGACGTGCACCGGCTGAGCAATGTTCTTGACGGTCCTGGCGCCCTGATCGGCGAAGTCGACGCCCAGCTTGTTGCCGACCTCATGGCGCACCGCCTCCGAGCAGGCGATGCCGCCGGGTATCGCGAGGCCCTGCAGCCGCACCGCAAGATTGACGCCATCGCCATGGAAATCATCACCGTCGACGATGATGTCGCCAAGGTTGATGCCCATGCGAAACTTGAAATGCCGGTCCTCGGGGATGCCGGCATTCCGCTCGGACATGCCGCGTTGGATCTCGACCGCGCAGCGAGCCGCACTGATTACGCTGCCGAACTCCACCAGGAAGCCGTCACCCATCACCTTAAAGATGCGCCCACCGTGCTTGGTGACGGTCGGATCGAAGAACTCCCGCCGATGCTGCCGAAGGAGATTGAGCGTGTGCTCTTCGTCGACCTCCATAAGACGGCTATAGCCGACCACATCCGCGGCCAGGATCGCCGCCAGCCGACGCTCAACATGCTCGTCAGACATGTCGTCTCCTGAAATTACAAAATGGTTCTGCCTGATTTAGTTCTATCTGATTTAGCTGCTCTGCGCCAACGCCGCTGGAATGGTCGCTCGCGCCGGTCCCATACGGTTGCCAAACCAGGTGGCGCAGCACCAGTCGCAACCTAAGCGATCCGGCCGTGCGGTCGACGTCGTTCACGGGAATAGGAATCGGCACCGAGGCGACCAGGCAGGCACTCGCCTTCCGCAATCGGTTCCAGATCGACTTCAGCGCCACCCGCGCGATGATCGAAAGGATCGACGTGCGCGGCCTGTTTTCGCCGCGCCAGAGCAAGGTGACGCTGGAAGGCGGCGAAGAGCTCAACCTCATCGATTTCCAAGTGATCGACGAGCCGGCCTTCAACAAGCTCAGCGACGAGGCGTTTCTCGACCTGCGCAAATCAGGCGCGTTCGGCCTGCTCTACTGCCACCTCGCCTCGACCAGCAGCTGGCCTCGCTGGTGCATCAGGCATCGCTGCGGAAAGCGGACGGTACGAAGAGCGCCTGAAAGCGAAAGTCGCGCAAGGACCGGCTAAGCCGCAGCCCGCCTGTCGTGCCGCCCTTCCCTGATTTCCTCGGCGAGCTTGTCGCAGAACGCGTCGAGATCGCCTGGGTTGCGGCTGGTGACAAGTCCCTGGTCGGTGACCACCGCGCTGTCTTCCCAGACACCACCGGCATTGATCACGTCGGTCTTGATCGATTTGTAGGATGTGACCCGGCGGCCCTTCACAATTCCGGTCTCGACGAGAAGCCAGGGCGCATGGCAGATCGCGCCCACAACCTTGTTGGCCGACCAGAACGATTTGATGAAGTTGAGGACTTTCGGCTCGATCCGCAGCAGATCGGGGTTGATAACGCCGCCGGGCAGCACGATCGCGTCGTAGTCATCCGCCCGCGTCTCAGCCAAAATCCTATCGACGGGAACCTCGCGGCCCCAATCCTTGTGGTCCCAGCCTTTGATCTTGCCGCTTGCGAGCGACACGACATCGACTTCAGCGCCTGACTCGCGCAATTTCTTGAGCGGCACCTCAAGTTCGGACTGCTCGAAACCGTTTGTCGCAAGGATAGCGACGCGCTTGCCGGAAATGTCCTGCATTGGTTTTCTCCATCGTTGGGTTGATGGAGGGCTAACGAGGCCCAGCGGGAAGCGTTCCCCGCTGTAACCTTATGTGACATCTGGAGGATGGATCAGGGGATTTCGGGCAAGTACCCCCACCAGCCGGGTCAGCGTTGTCGACCCAAAGCCGGGTTCGGCCGCGGTCGCAGCGATCGCTACATATGGCCAACCAGCTGTCGGCGATATTTCTTATACCGCCATTCCATGCGCTTATACCAAAGCGGCCTTTGACTGTCGGGATTTATCGACGTCAAGAAGGCCCCGTTGTGCGTGCCCTGCTCAACAAAGGGTCTCTCGAACCAAAGCACCTCCACCCCGAGCGCCGCATCCGCACGGTCGATCTCATGGCCGATCGGCGCGGACATCTTGCGTGCATCAAACCAGGCGCACCTCTCGGCTGCCACGGAGCGGGTAATGATATAGGAATCGGTGGATCTGCCGTGAGGGGCTGGATAGAGATGCTGTCCGCGCTTCAACTTGAACGCCGAAATGTAATAGGTGCCGGCATTGCCGATATAGATGGCGGCTTTGCGGTTTGGATCGCCGAGTTCCGCCAGAGCCGCGTTGAATTTTGTATTGAAATTGGCGGCCAGGAAGACGTCGTCCTCAAGCACCAGACAATAGGGCTTATCGGTCTTCAGGAAATCACGCCAGATCCCGATGTGTTTTAAGGAGCAGGACAGTTCCGCCAGTTTGAGAGCGCCTGGCACGGTAAGCCTTTCGACCTCTTCATCGGTAATATCTGCAACATCCCAGTGAAGATACCAGGTGGCCGGGATACCATGGCGGCCGATCTGCCTTGCAATATGCTGTTCGCGGTCCTCATAGCCCTGCTTGACGTGGCAAACACGCACATAGACCTGGTCGGCAGGAAACGTCGGCATTTGCCGTGTATAGCCCATCGGCTTTTTGCAAGTCTACGCCCCTTGAACGGTCACGGGACACAGCTTCCTATTAGGGGCCATGCTGAAGCTCTTTGATTTAGTGGCGGATTCAAATTTCAGGTCGAATCGACCTGAAGCCATCCGGCTCTAGCCGCTTGTCCAAGGCATCTCGATCGCCCCGAGCGATACGACGACCCCGAGGGCAATTAGCGCAATGCCCAAAGCAATTTCGAAGCGTCGCCCACGCCGCATCAGCTTCTCGACGAAGACGATCAGTGTCAAAAGCAGCATCCAGGCGAGGCTCATGACGCCCGCCGCGACCAGCACGGCGAACAGCGCCCAGCAGCAACCGAAGCAATACAGCCCGTGGCGCAGCCCCATCCCGAGCGCGCCAACCCGCCCGTCGCGCCAGTGCTGGGCAACGAAGGCGAGCGGCGAACGGCAATGGCTGAGGCAAATGTGCTTGAGGGCCGTGAATTGGTAGAGTCCGGCGACGCCAAGCGTGACACCGAGCGCGAGCGGCGCCCATTTCGAACGTCGAGGCGGATCGAGGCTCGTCGCAAACTCGCTGCCGAACTGGACCAGGACATATACGAGAAGGCCCGCCGCCGCCCAGACGAGCATGTAGCCCGCGACGAAAATCCAGGTTGGAACGGCCACCCGCCGTCCGCGCCTGGCCTGCGCCGCCGCGAACATAAAGATCATGGGCGCCGCGGCCGGCAGCATCATAGCGGCCATCATCACAGTCCATACGGCGAGAAAGGCGGCGACGCCGGCGAGTGACCAGCCGTCGGCCGCAATTCCGGCCATCGCCATGCCGGCCATGCCTTCCATTCCCTCCATCCCGCCGCGCACCGCAATGCCCATGGGCATATCCATGCTGAATGTCTGGTAGAGGGTGAGCGCCCATGCCGCCGCTGTCAGCACGATGAGCGATGCGAGAAGGCCGAGCGGCATGCCACGCAAATTCCCGAGCCGCCACGTTTTCCCGGGGAATGCGTTGGGCATCGGCACGCCCTAGTTCGGGCCGGTCCAGTCGAATGGAATGTGCTTGCTCGAGCGGGCCGTGCCCGTCCAGTCCAGCCCGAAGCCCTTGGTGCTCACCTCGACAGAACGCCCCCAGGTGGCAACCTGGCCCGGGCCGACCTCCGAGCCCGGCGGGTTGATTGTCTGCACCCGCTTGCCGGGCGGTGTTGTAGGACCGGAAAGCGCTTCCGCGCGGCCGACGACGAGGCCGGGAATTTCGACTCGCCAGGTGGCGAGGTCGCCCGCCACCTCGAACGTGATTGGCACAAACTCCATGCCACGCATCTCGCCGATATTGGCGGCAAAGCCCGCCGGCCAGCCGCCGGCGTGGCCGCCGAAGATCGCCTGCAGGGCTTCGCGCTGCGACTCGTTCGCCTTCTCGTCGAGGTACATGCCCATCACGGCCTTTGCCTCGCCGGCCCATAGATTGCCTTCGAACTCGCCGAGCGCCACCAGAGTCAGGCCGTCGAGCTTCACGTCGCCATACTGACCCTCGCGCACATGCCAGGCGAGCACGCCCTGGCAGTGATTGCCGGTTGGCCGCTGGGCGAACTCGCACGGGCAAGGGATGTCGCAACTGCAGATGTCGAACCAATCGCCCGCGAGGCGCCATTGAGGCACTGCGTCCATGGCTCTTTCCTCCCGAAATTCGAGGGTATTTATACGCCGAAGGCCAGGCGCACGCCAGCAGTTCGTGCGTCACTCCGTGACTTCCAGCTCAACCCGGAAGTCCGGTCTTGCGATGGCACGTGCGTCCACCCTTGCGACACGCCAGGCGTGAAGACGCTGTTCCAGACCGACACCGGCGTGGCGAAATGTAGCCGCTCAGCGGAAGCGCAGCCCGGGCCTCTCAGCTGGCGCGGCCCTCAGGTCGATTTGATGCCTGGAATTGGGGAAAATCCACGCTGCATCCGGCGGCACGAAACGATAGAGGCTCTAAGAAGTCCTCATGCTTGCCGTCGGATACGCTGGTCCTCGGCGATTGGCGGCTGTGTGGCACTAGATGTGGCGTTCACCATCGGTGTCTTGCTCAGCGCCAACCCGGCATGTATCGCCGTGGCGAGCGCGACGGGGTCGCCCTTGCCGAAGACATGCATGTAAAGCGTCATCGAATCATCAGTTCAGGCTCCGCTGCTGCGGCTGACCGTGCGGTTCTCACAGCGGCAGTTGCTTGAAGGAGCGTGCTCTGACGGACAGAAGCTACGGCCAATTCGACAGTTAGCCCCGTCAACAAATCCGCCCATGTTTAGGCCCCGACCGATCACAGAAAATTGGCTTCGAACAACTCTTGCGAATAGGCGGCATGGGTTGTTCCCGCACGCAGATCCGCTTTCGTCATCTCATCGAGAAAAACCCCATTTTGCATCACCAGAACACGGTCGCACATATGGGCGATGACCGACAGATCATGGCTGACGAGGACAAAGGTCAGGCCGCGTTCGTCGCGCTGGTCGTCGAGCAGGTTGAGAATTTCCGCCTGGATCGAAACATCGAGCGCGGAGGTTGGCTCATCGAGAAGGAGAATGGGTGGCGACAGGATCAGCGCGCGGGCGATGGCGACGCGCTGTCGTTGACCACCGGATAGTTCGTGCGGGAAACGATTGGCGAAATCCTCCGGCAATCCGACCTGCTTCAGGGCTTGCGGCACCTTCGACCAGCCGTCGCCAAGCCCCATGGAGCGGATCGGTTCAGCCAAGGCCGTGCCGATCCGATGGCGCGGATGAAGCGATCCGTAGGGATCCTGAAATACCATCTGCGATAGCTTCAATTCGTCGCGCGAGCGCAGCTTTCCGATCGGCTTTCCATTGAACTCGACCGAGCCCGTCCAGCCCTGCTCGATGCCTGCCAGCGAGCGCAGCACGGTGGATTTGCCGCAACCGGATTCGCCGACGATACCGAGGGTCTCGCCCTTGGCAACCGAGAAGCTGACGCCGCGGACGGCATGGTTGCGCGCCTTGCCGGTACCATAGACTACGTCCAGTTTGTCGACCTTGATCATTCCGTTGCTTCCGGTGTCGTTTCAAGCGTGCGCCGGTCGAGGACCTGCAGGCGCCGGACAGGGTTTCGCGGATCGGGCAAGGCGGCGATCAAGCCGCGTGTATAGGCATGTTCGGCCTCGTCCAGTCTGGTCAGCGTCTCGACCACGCGGCCGGCATACATCACCAGAATGCGTTCGCAGAAGGCGGCGACCATGCGGATATCGTGGCTGATCAGGATCAGGCCCGAATTGTTTTCGCGAACCAATTCGTCCAGCAGGATCAGCACGTCCTTTCGCACGCTGACATCGAGGGCCGATGTGGGTTCGTCGGCGATGACCAGCTTTGGCTTGGCCAGAAGCATCATGGCGGTCATTACGCGCTGACCCATGCCGCCAGAGATCTGGTGTGGATACAGTTTCATGACGCGATCCGCGTCGTTGATCCGGACGCGCTGCAGCATGGCGCGGGCCGCATCGAGCGCCTGCTTCTTGCTGGACCCGAGATGCAATCGTGCTGCTTCGGCAACCTGCCTGCCGATGTTGAGAACCGGGTTCAGAGAATAGCGCGGATCTTGCATGATCAGTGCCATGTCCTTGCCGCGTAAAGCGCCCATCTGCCGTTCGGTCTTTTCCAGCAGCGGACTTCCGTCCAGATCCAGGCGCTCGGCCGAGATGTGGGCGCTGGGCGCAAGCAGCCGCATGATGGCGCGCCCGGTGGTGGATTTCCCGGAGCCGGACTCGCCGACGATGCCGATCCGCTCGCGGCCGAGATCGAAGCTGACGTTCGAAACGGCGGCAATGGAATTCTTGCCAAAGCGCACATTCAGGTCACATACCGACAGGATGGTAGATGGATTACGATCGGGCATGGCGGGGATCCAGAAGGTCGCGCAGCGTGTCGCCGACGATGTTGAAGGCAAGGCTCGTCAGGAGAATGGCAATGCCGGGCATGACCGCGACCCACCAGTAGTCAAGCATGAACTTGCGCCCGCTCGAAATCATCGCGCCCCATTCGGGCGACGGAGGCTGGGCACCGAGACCGAGGAAGCCGAGGGAAGCGGCCGTTAGAATGATACCGGCCATGTTCAATGTCAGGCGCACGATGACGGACGGAATGCACATAGGCGCGATGTAGAGAAGCAGAATGCGTACAGGCGAGGCGCCGTAAAGCCGCGCGGCGGCAACATAGTCCGCATTGCGCACGACAAGCGACTCAGCTCGAGCCAGACGGGCGATCGGCGGCCAGGCGGTGAGTGAGATCGCGATTATGGCGGTGTTGAGACCGGCGCCGAGAGCGGCGGCGAAAGCCAGGGCCAGGATCAGCGACGGGAAGGACAGCACGATATCGGTTGCCCGCATCAAGATCGCATCGGTACGCCCGCCGAAGAACCCGGCGACAACGCCGATGATCAGGCCGACGGGGCCGACGATGACAGAGACGGACAGCACGGTCTGGATGGTGATGCGCGTACCCCAGACCAGCCGGCTGACGATGTCACGGCCGAACTCGTCGGTCCCTGCAAGATGAGCAAGGCTCGGCGGCTTCAGCGCATCGCTGAGCATCTGGACATTCGGGCCGTAGGGCGAGATCAACGGCGCGAAAACCGCAACGACGACCAGCATAGCCAGAATGAGGAACCCGGCCATTCCGAGCGGTTCTTCGGCAAGCTTGCGGATCGTGCGGCCCGCCGATGCCTGCAGACGAGCGAGAATGCCCGGCGGCTTGACGATGGCGTCATTGTGAAGAACCTGACTCATCGGGTGGCCTCCCGAGTGCGCGGATCAAGAATCGCGGAGGCGATGTCCGCGATGAAATTCAAAAGCATGAAGACGAGTCCGACGACGATCGTGGCGGCAAGGATCGCGTTCATGTCGCCTATCATCAGCGCATTGGTCATGTACTGGCCGATCCCGGGCCAGGAGAAGACGATCTCCGTGACTACAGCGCCCTCCAGCAGGTTGCCGTAGGAAATGGCGAGAACCGTGATCAGTTGAACGGCTATGTTCGGCAGGACGTGGCTGACGACCGTGCGCGCCGGGCCGACGCCCTTCGCACGCGCGGCAATCACATAGTCCTGTCCGAGCTGTTCCAGCGTGAAGCTGCGGGTCATGCGTGTGATGTAGGCCATCGCCGCATAGGCAAGAATGATGGCCGGCAGGATGATGTGCGACAGCGCGTTCCAGAAGATTTCCGTCTCGCCTTCGAGCAGGCTGTCGACCAGCAACAGGCCCGTGGCTGGTGTGACGATCCCCTCATAGTAGACATCCACCCTGCCCGGTCCGCCGACCCAGTTCAGCGTGGCGTAGAAGACCACAAGACCGACGATGCCGAACCAGAAGACAGGAATGGAGTGACCGACGAGCGATACCACGCGGGCGATCTTGTCGATGAAAGTATCACGGAAAAGCGCAGCGGCGAGCCCGAGGGGCACGCCGACAAACGTCGAGATCAGCACAGCGAGGGTGGCGAGCTCCAAGGTGGCCGGAAAGGCCCGGGACAGATCCTGCGAGACCGGATTGCCGGTAAGGATCGCCGTTCCGAAATCGCCGTGAAGCAGGTTATTCAGGTAGATGAAGAACTGCTGATACAGCGGCAGGTCGAGGCCGAGGCGGGTCCGCATCGCCTCGTAGGCGGCAGGATCGGCAAGTTCGCCGACAATGGCGCCCACCGGGTCGGCGGGGAGAACCCGGCCGATCACGAAGGTGACGCACAACAGGATGAACAGGCTGAGCAACAGGTGAAGAAGACGCCGTCCCAGCTCGCTTGCGGATAGTTCCTTCATGATCGGATGCCTGGCAGGTTATTCGGATGCTGCCTTGGTCACGCCTTCAAGGCGCGTCGCCTGGCTTGGGTGACCGACATAACCCTTCACACGGGTGCTGAGAACGATCGGTTCGAACCGCTCGAACAGGGGCAACACGGCCGGTTTCTGATCGACGAACATCTTTTGCATCTCGACATAGAGTTCACCGCGCTTTTTCGGGTCCCGCTCCATCGATGCCTTGGCCGTCAAATCCGTCAGCTCGGGAATGTCCCAGGCCGAGCGCCAGACGAAGTTGCCGGCATTGTTGGCCTCCAGGGAATTGTCCGGATTGCTGGAAAACTGTTCCATCGATCCGAGCACGTTCGGCATGTAGGCGCCGGTCTGCGGGATGAGCAGATCGAAATCGCGGGCCCGGTGGGCGGCGATGATCTCCGCGCCGTTGCCCTGCTGGATATTCACGGTGATGCCGATTTGCCCAAGTGTCGCCTGGATCGCGGTCGCCAGATCGATGCGCGGCGTCTGGGCGATGGTCTTCAGATTGAGGGAGAAGCCGTCCTTGTAGCCGGCCTCTGCCAGCAGCCCCTTTGCCTTGTCGACATTCAGCTGCCAGTCAGGGCTGGGAATGGCATACTCGAAGGTCTCAGGAACCGGAACGGTCCTGACCTTGCCATAAGGCCCCATGATCGCCGTTTCCATCCCCTTGTAATCAATGCCGTAGGCAATGGCTTCGCGAACCTTTGGATTGGACAGGTATTTGTTGCCCGCATTCATCGACAGGACGTAAAAGCCGCCGGTAGGGATGCGCTGGATTTCAAAACCCTTCTTGTCCTTGAATGTGGCAATATCCGGCGCGGTCAGCGCATTAGCGAGATCGACGTCGCCACGATCGAGCATGAGGCGCTCGACCTGGCTTTCCGGCACATGGCGCATGATGACCCGGCGCATCTTCGGCGCACCGGTCGCGTAATCAGGGTTCGCCTCGAGGATGACCAGTTCGTTCGGCGTCCAGCGGCTGAGCGTGAACGGCCCCGACCCGGCCGATTTGGTGCGCAGCCAGCCATTGCCGAAATCGTTGTCGACGACATGGCCCTGCACTTCGACACTGTCGACGACGCTGGCAACCACCATCGCAAGACGGAAAAGCAGCAGATCGGCGGTAACCTTGCCGGATAGATCGATGCGGACCGTCTTGTCGTCCTCCGCGCGGACCAGTTTTTCGATGTTGTCCCCAGTGTAGCCGATACGCTTGAAATTTGCCGCTGCCGCCTGATCCAGCTTCAACAGACGCGTGAGGGAATAGACCACATCGTTTGCCGTGACAGGATTGCCGGAGGCGAATTTCGCGTCGCGCAGCTTGAAGGTGACGCCCTTGTCGTCGACCGCCCAGCTTTCGGCAAGCTGAGGCACGAGCCTGTCCGCGCCGCTCGGGTCCGTGGCAACGAGCCGGTCATACAGATTGGCCATGATTTCGACGGCCTTGGCCTCAGTCGCCTGCTGCGGATCCAGCGACAAGACTTGCGCAAGCGATGTTGCAATAACCAATTGGTTTTCGGGAGTTTCCGCGCGGGCGGCAGGCGAGCCAAGTGCCAGAACGCCCATCGCAACGCCGATGAAAAGCCCTTTGCAAAAATGCTTCATATAATCTCCTCCCTACGCTATCATGCCGAACATACTATGTCGTTCGTATGTCGTATTATGATTATAGGTGTTGTATTGAATTGGCAAGGGCTCCTTGCCGGGACGTGAGACAGGCGGGTAATGGCAAACGAAATCGGGCAGGCACCACCACGGGAACGGCAACGACTGGCGCAGCAGCTGATCGACCAGCTGCGCGGTCAGATCGAGACGGGCAAGCTGAAGGAAGGCGATCAACTGCCGACCGAACCGCAGCTGGCAGCGAGCTTTGGCGTGAGCCGTACCGTCGTGCGGGAGGCGATCGCGGATTTGCGTTCCGCAGGGTATGTGAAGCCGGTCCAGGGAAAAGGAGTGTTCGTCAGCGACCCCAGGGGCCATCGGAGTTTCGCGCTCACCGCCATTGAAATCAGCACCATCCCGGAAACCCTTGAATTGCTCGAGTTTAGAATGTCCACGGAGGGAGAGGCCGCAGCCATTGCCGCCTACCGCCGGACAGCCGAACAGGAAGCAGCTATCCGCGCCGCTAACCGTAGAATGGCGACATTGATCGAACAGGGCAAGCCGACGGTGGAGGCTGATTTCGATTTCCATATGGCGATTGCGGCAGCCACGAACAACAGGTTCTATGTTGACGTATTGCGCCATTTCGGGCCCCGCGCTATCCCCAGGGGGCAGTTCCCGACACTGCCGGACGCCAACGATCCGGACTACCTCGCAAAGGTCCATGCCGAGCATGTGGAAATCCTGTCGGCAATCGCCGATCAGGACCCGGATCGGGCTCGTCGGGCGATGCGCGCCCACATGATGGCCAGCCAGAAGCGATACAGGATTTTGGCAGAAACCCATTAAATACTCTCGACAGGTCCCAGAATTCATATTACGTCATACGATATGAGTTTTGTTTAAGGAGATCGCTGTGTATCTGGGAACACAGGTCGGTGCACGGGACGATGACGACTACAGAGTCTTTGCCCAACTCGGCGTAAAGCACATTTCAGCCGATCCGCCCGGCAATCCCGGGAACTGGTCGTTGCAGGATCTGGACCGCCATCGCGACAAAGTCGAAAGTTTCGGCCTGATACTCGATATGATCCAGCTTCCGCTTCCTTCTCAACCGATAGAAAAGGCATCCTACCCGGATATCCTGCTGGCGGGACCGGATCGGGACCGGCAGATTGATGCCGTCTGCCGGATGATCGAGAACTGTGCGAAAGCCGGCATTCCCGCGGCGAAATACAATCTCAATCTGATCGGTATTCCGCGCACCCCGCACGAGCCGGGCCGTGGCGGCTCCCTGAACGCCAGCTTTCGTTGGGACAAAGCCGATCAGCACGCAGTGCCCGGTCTGGCTGGCGTGCTTTCCGAAGACGAGAACTGGGAGCGGATCGACTATTTTCTGGAACGCGTTGTGCCGGTTGCGACCAGCAACCGCGTGCGCCTCGCCTGCCATCCACACGATCCCTATACGCCGCCTGGCTATCGCGGCGTGACGCGGGTGCTCGGCACCGTCGAGGGCCTGAAGAAGTTCGTCATGATGCGGGAAAGCCCCTATCACGGCCTGAACTTCTGTCAGGGATCCGTCGGGGAGATGCTCGACAATCCGAGCGAGGAAATCGACGATATCATTCGCTGGTTCGGGACGCGCGGCAAGCTCTTCAATGTCCACTACCGCAATATCCGAGGCGGCAAGCTCTCCTTCATGGAAACCTTCCCTGATGAAGGCGACATGGACATGGTCCGCTCGATGAAGGTCTACAAGGAGGTCGGCTACCGGTACATGGTGATGCCCGACCATGTGCCTGCGATCAGCGGCCGCGACCCGGACGGCGTCGCCTTCGCCTTTTGTTACGGCTACATCGCCGCGCTACTAGAGGCGCTCGAAACGTCGCCGACCTGAAAATGCGATCTCTCCACCCGCTGGTTCAAGAAGACAAGGATATCACATGGACCCGATTGAACTCAAAAAAGCCGTCGGCAACGGACTGCTTTCCTTTCCCATCACGCATTTTACTGCAGACCTGAAATTCAACGAGCCCGCGTATCGCAAGCATGTCGAATGGCTGGCCGGCTACGACGCGTCCGTACTGTTCGCCGCCGGAGGCACCGGCGAATTCTTCTCGCTCACGCCGTCAGAAATCCCCGATGTCATCCGTGCCGCCAAAGCGTCCGCCGGAACGACGCCGATCGTATCGGGTACCGGTTACGGCACGGCACTGGCTATCGAGATTGCAACAGCGGCCGAGAAGGCCGACGCCGACGGCCTGCTCCTTTTGCCGCCTTATCTGATGTTTGCTGAACAGGCTGGACTTGTCGCCCACGTCAAGGCCGTGTGTCAGTCCGTCGGCATCGGCGTGATCGTCTATAATAGGGACAACGCCGTTCTCACGGCGGACAGCATCGCCAGGCTCTGCGATGAATGCCCGAACCTGATCGGCTTCAAGGATGGCGTCGGCGATGTCGACAAGGTCATCGAGATCACCGCGCGGATCGGCGACCGGCTGGTCTATGTCGGCGGCATGCCGACGCACGAAGTCTACGCACAGGCCTATTTTGCAGCCGGTGTGACGACCTATTCCTCGGCGGTGTTCAACTTCGTGCCGGAACTGGCCCAGCGTTTCTATCAGGCGCTTCGAACCGGGAACCAGCCAGTGGTCGATCAGATCCTGAAGGATTTCTTCTTCCCATTCGTTGCGCTACGCAATCGAAAGAAGGGCTATGCCGTCTCGATCATCAAGGCTGGACTGAGAGCGCTTGGCCAGCAACCGGGCCCGGTTCGCCCGCCACTGACCGACCTGACGGCGGAAGAACTGAAGCTGCTTGAACGGCTGATCCAGGTCAACGACGTGGCAAAGATCGCCGCCGAGTAAACTGCTTTCAGTTGCCTCGACGAAGGTTGCACCGCCTGCTCAGCCCCGGCCACGCGCAGGACTGCCACCGCTTCCTCTCGTTAGCCACCGGGCGGAGATGGCCCTGTTCCGGCCGTCGATCCTCGACCCGCTGATGGGCGTGGCTTCGCGGCCGAATCTGCATGCACCGCAGGAAGATCAACATCTCAACCGTCATGGCCGGTCAAAGGCTCGGCATCAAGAAGATCGACGACGGCATTTGGCTCGTAAGCTTCATGCATTATGATCTGGGCTATATCTATCTGGAACAGAGGATATTGCAGACCATCGACAACCCGTTCGGCGCGAGGTTGTCACCCATGTCCTAGGTACAATCTGGCACCTGTCCGGCGGAGACTTCGCACCTAATGTCGGTTCTTGGCGCAACCGTGCCGCCTTCCCAAGAAGATGCCGATGGCCGTTCGTCGTCAGCCGGCGCGGGATGCCTGCTCCGAGCAAGCTAATCGTCATGGCTATCCAACAAGGCGACAAGCCGCCTGGCTGCGACGTTTCCTATGATTAGCTCCTCCAGCCACATATCTCCGACCCGAGATGTGGCGACGCGACGTCCGATTGTACGAAGCGCTTCAGATATCGAAACTGCGGTGGCCTTTGGCGTGGTCATCGAGATATCGGCCGACTGCAATCACCGCATCCTAATGTCATCCGGCAATTCCCGCGTGGCACCTCCCGTAGCGCGATCCGAACCTTGGCAGAATAAAGCGATAAGCCATTGATTTCTCCGCATACAGATAACCGGTGTCTGGCACGGGGCATCCGGCAAACGCTTCGCCTGCTATCTCTGCTGCTTACATTGTGCTTACATTGCATTGCCGTGTAAGCAAGAGATGCCCCGGAGGGCGTCTCTTAGTCGCTTGATTTCCCTGAGGAAACTGGAGCGGGTGAAGCGATTCGAACGCTCGACCCCAACCTTGGCAAGTGTGTGCTCCGAAGGTAACCGGTGGATAGCGGAGTTTACAAAGCCTCCGATTTCGCAGAAAAGCAATAGCTTAACGGGTTTCTCCGGGTTATAGTGGGGTACGCCGGTTCACGCAATCGGTGCTGCCCGCGTGCTGCCCCGAGATTTGCCGTGCTGTCCAAGACCAAGCTTACCGACGCTGTTGTTGCCCGCGCCGCGCTGCCTCCTGGCAGATCGGAGGCGGTGATTTGGGACACCGAAGTGACCGGCTTTGGCCTACGGCTCCGTGGCGGCGCCCGCACCTACATTGTTGCGTATAGACCCGCCGGCCTGGGTCGGGCGGTCAACACCAAGCGCATCAGGCTCGGCACCCCGGAAACTATTCGGACCGTGGCGGACGCGCGGAAGCTTGCGTTCGCAACCTTGGGCAAGGTTGCCGCGGGGGGGGATCCATCGAAAGATCGAGCGGAGGAAAAGCGTCGCGACAAGGCGCGGGTGTCGAAGCTGCTCGATCGCTACGAGGCCGACTTGAAGCGGCGCAACTACGTCGCCTGGAAGATGGTCCTGAGCGTCCTGCGGAGACGGCTGAAGAAACATGCTGAAAAGGACATTGCCCAGCTTAAGGGCACCGATTTTGCAGCCATCATCGAGGCCTTGGAGCGAGCCGGCATGCAAGGTGCTGCCGATGAATTCCGCTCGCGCTGCCGCGCGTTCCTGGCCTTTTGCCAGGTCAAGGCGAAGGTGATCGACAGCAATCCGCTCTACGGCTACCGCCGGCAGCGCGCCACCAGGTCGGACCGCCTGACCAAACAGCGGCACGGGCGAGCTCTATCAGACAATGAGATCGTTCGGGTATGGAACGCCGCGAAGAAGGGCACAGTTTTCGGCCGCTTCGTTCGCTTCCTCATTATTACGGGCTGTCGCCGCGGCGAGGGTGCAGGGCTCGAGCGGAAGATGGTCGACCGGACGGACCCAAAGAAGGTCGTCATCAATCTGCCGGCGACATTCGTGAAGCAAGGGCGCGGCCACACCATCGGCGTGTCGAAGCAGTTGGACGCGCTGTTCGCTATCTGCCCAGTCGACTCGCGGTCCGACCTGATGTTTCCATCTGCCCGCACCGGTGGGCCGATGAGCGGTTGGAATAAGATGACGGCCGCTCTGGTGAAGGATAGCGGCGTCGACTTCACCTTCCACGATCTTCGCCGGACATTCCGCACCGGTCTGAGCCATCTGGGGATCGACACGGAGACGGCAGAATTGTCATTGGGCCATGCTCGGGAAAACCTGATCGAAATCTACGACAGGGACAACGGCGCGGAGCGTGTCCGCGCTGCGTTCGAAGCCTGGTCAACCCATGTCGATCGCGTCATACAAGGTGCAAAGGCCTCTCCCGGAGCTTTTGGATGACGGCGAAGTTTGGCGACATCGTTGGGGAGGGGAAATTACCAGCACCAGCGCCGAGCGATGGATTCGATATGTTGATCGCGCTGGCTGCCCGATACGACGTTGAGCCCGCCGATCTCTTGGAGCGGCTCTCAGGGTCAGATGTGTTGGCAAAGATATGTCGTGATGTGTTGGGTCTTCCTGGTTCACAGAAAGGCCCCGGGCGCGAGCCGGACGACGATCTGAACTGGCGCCTGTTTCGCTTCGTTATCGAATATCGTCTCCTACACCGCGCGAGCCTTAATCAGGCAATCCGCGAATGGGTCGCGGTAAACGGGGGCGAGAACGAAAAAGCATCTGCCGAAGGCAATGCCCGTAGGCGGTTCAAGCGCCAATTCAAACGGTGGGGCTCGATCGCCACCCTTCAGTTGCTTTACATGGAGCGGCCGCCGGAGGGGACATAATTTGCGGCGGTTTCTGTCCCTGCTACCGGGGGTTCCTCTCGGCTACGCTTGATCAATCAACAAACGATCAACTGGACCGCCCTATGCCATCGATGCCGCAAAATGCCCCCAATCTCGCCGCCCTGCCGGCGGATGCCCTGCTTACCCGAAAGCAGATGTCGGCACTGTCAGGCTTCACCGAGCAAGCCTTCAAAAAATGGGCACGCCTCCGGCGCGGTCCCAACGTCACGGTCATCGAGGGTCGGCCTCGTTATCGCGTTGCTGATGCCCGCGCTTGGCTTGGGGCCACCCAATGAGCCTCTTGCGGCGCGCCCTAGTCGAAATGCCCCGCGGCCCCGATGACATCGTCGAGTTGTTCGGACCGGCCAGGGTGCGAGAGATCACCATCGCCGCGTTAAAAGCCACGGGATGTGCGCTCGAGAGCGACCCCGAAACTGTCGAGCGGCTAATCGGATATGCGGCCAAAGTCGACGTCGAACCGTGGCTGAGAGAGTGGCAGAAGTCCTCCGAACCAGCCAGCCAGGGGCGACCGCGCACAGACCTTTTCGAAACCATCATCTACACAGCGGCGCTGTACCGCTTCAGGGGCACGATCAGAAACCCCGCCGCAGTCGCCGCGAAGTGGTTGGGTGAGCCCGCGACAAAAGACAAGGTCGAAAAGCGCGACCAGAAGTTCAGGCGAATCTTTGCCCGGGTGTATGAGCATGTCGGGCTTTCGCGCGCGATCGGGGTTGAGCGACCCGCCCAACTCCTGCTTGACGTGATCCTCGACCTCGAGAGGTTGGACGCCAAGATGGCGGCCGAGCGAGCCGCTGGAGCTCGCGCCAAAAAGACTACCCGCCATGCGTCTTTTTCGGCGCAACTATCGCCGGCAAATTGATCGCCCTCAACAAGGAAGGCGACCATCATGCAGATCCAGAAATCCGAATACGTGCCTTGGCGCGACCGCGCGTTTGTTTCAATCCCGGAGGCGGGCGAGATCGTTGCCCGATCTTCCGACTGGGTTCGAAACCGCGTTGCCGAAGGTAGGCTTTGCGGCTGCCGCGTGACGGCAGGCGGCCCGCTCGTCGTTAGCGTTCGCAGCCTCGTCGATCTCGTTGACAGTGCTTTGCTTGCCACGCCGCCAGTGCGCGGGCCGCGTCTCTACCTGGCCGTCGATAACACCTAGAAAAGCAAAAGCCGGCCCCGCGCCAACGGAACCGGCCAAGAAGGTATCAGCGCCGTGAACATAGCTCAAAAGCCACCTTCCGCGCAACCGAGTGTCTTCGGCGATATCCTGAAGACGCGGATCCCAGACCGCCAACACGACAAAATTCGAGAGTTGTTTCCTGCTGCTCCCGATCCCGTCGAGCAAAAGGAAATTTCGTTCTCGGTACTGGAGAGTAGCGGCGCGCTCGCGAAAACATTCAGCGTCGATATCTCGACGGGTAAGCCTGTCAGTTCGCGGAGCCCCGGCGTGGCAACCGGGCATGCCCGCCGCATATCGCTTGCCGGCAGCGCGCCAGAGATCGCCACAGCATTTGCGGAGCAGTTGAGGAGCCTTGGCCCTCGCGAAGCCCTCGTCCTAGTTCCGCCGCCGGCGGGAGCGGAAACCGCACAGATTGTCACTGCGGCCATGATGGACGCCGGGTCGGACGCGATCTCGCGAAGCAAGAGCTTCTTCGTGCACCAGGAGTGTCCGGCCGTGCTCGGCCTCGACTTCGATGTGAAGGACTGGCCCGCCACGATCAGGGATCGTGTGGCGGCAACGCCAAGTCAAATTACCGGCGTTCTCGCGTCGGTGTTTCCCGAGTTCGGGGCAGTCTGCACGGTTCTTCGGCCTTCATCATCGACCGGGGTCGTTAACTCGCAGAACGGGCTGACGACGGGCGCCAACAGCGGGCAGCACCGGTATCTTTTTGTCGCCGACGGATCTGATATCGCGTCCTTTGCCGATAGGCTCTTCGCGCGGCTGGTGCTCGCTGGATTTGGCTTCCCGTTCATTACGAGGAATGGCGCCGTGTCAGTCCGCACGCTCATCGACAAGGTGGCGACGAAAGGACCGGAGCGACTTTGGTATGAGGCAGACGCGCTGCTCGACGACGTGCGGCTTGCCTACATGCCGGGAGCTCGCGAGCCCCGCATAATCAATCCCAACGGCAGTTTCTTGGACACCCGAAAATTTGCTGCGCTCTCGCCGGAAGAAGACTCGGAGTTTGCTCGGCGGGTCGACGAGATCAAGAGTTCTTGCGCATCAGAGGCTAAGGCAATTGCGGGCCGCTATCGCGCCGACGAGGTTGAGCGGTACGTTTCGGCTGGCGAGACGCGCGTCACGGCAGAGCGCATCGTCTTGGCTGCATTGGAGCGGTCCGACCTGATGGGCGGCTTCCAGATCAATCTTGATGATGGCCGGCGCGTGACGGTCGCGGAGATCTTGGCAGACCCTGAGGAGTTCCACCGCAAGACTTGTGCGGATCCGATCGAGCCCGAGTATGGCGGCGGTCGGAACAAAGCGATCATCTACACCGACGGCGCTTATCCCCACATTGCCAGCCAGGCGCACGGGGGCGCGGACTATCGACTGGTGCCGGACTTCGCCGTGCTCTACTTTGAAAAGCCCCCTCGCGGCGGTCTAAGCGTCGTAACAGGGTTGGTTGACCCCAAGTCGCTGCCGGTCCGCACCTTCTTGATTGAGCCGCGGTTGCCAGTCGGCGACGTCACGCAATGTGTCGGCGAGCCTGGAATCAGCAAATCGACTTTCGCCATCCGTGACGCGGTGATCGTAGCGACAGGGAAGCGCGATGTGCTTCGCGGCGCCAACGGCGAATGCCACGAACTACTGCACAAGGCCGGCGCCGTCTTGGTCTACAATGCCGAAGATCGGCTGAGCGAGATGGAGCGCCGACTGGCAGCCTGCCAGCAATATCTGCGGCTGAAGCCCGAGGACATGAAGCACCCGATTATCCTGTGGTCTGGTGTTGACGCCGAAACGCTGACGATCATGCATCGACCGGACGCCCGTAAGCCGCTGTGCCGCGCGCCAGGTGCGGATCTGCTGGAGGCGAGAATTGTCGAGCACAAGCCGCTCCTGGTCGTTCTCGACCCGCAGGTGAGTCTGATGTCGGGCGGCGCCGAAAACAGCAATGACGACGTCAACGCCCTTCTGCAGGAGATCGCCAACATAGCCGCCAAGCATGGCTGCTGCATTGAGATCCTGCACCATACGAGCAAGGCAAGCCGCGATCACCGGGGCGATATGGGCGCCGGCCGCGGGGCCTTTGCTGCCGTCGGCAAAGTACGCAGTGCCTTCACCCTGACCAACGTCACTGGCGAGGACGATGAGAAGGCCTGGGGCGTGTCGCCCGCCGATCAGCTGATCCGGCTCGATTACGCCAAGGTGTCTCACAATCGGAAGCCGACAGAGCCAACCGTGTTTCGCCGGCTGAGCGTCCCGGTGAACAATGGGTCCGATATTCCGCAGGGTGCAGCGGCGGCGCTCTTTCAAGACGATCCCGCCGAAAGGCTGAAAGCCGAGGGCGACTTCGCCCCGGTGCTAGAATTGGTCGACGTGAAGAGCCGTGTTGGAGCCGCACGCGACGTTTCCGACGACGAGGCGCTGACTGTCGCCCGGATAGTCGACTCGGTGATGGCCGGTTTCGACGAGTGCAATCTGTCCGGCATCTGGGCGACGTTGGGCGAACATCTTCGGCGGGAGGGCCTAATCAAGGCCAAACAGCGGCCGGCTGTTACGGGGTACGTGACCGCAATCATTACGGGAGCCGGACGCGTAATCCAGCGCGGTGGACAAGATGTCCGACTTCGCGTGTTCAAAAAGAAGGATGGCGATACGGCGCCGTGGTTTGTTCGCCGTGAGCCGGTCGAGGCTGGTGCGTTATGAAGATGCTTGTCGGTCCTTATCGCCAGCTTATCGGCGACAAGCAAAACAAGCAGCGGAAACAGGCACTTACGCTGTATGTCGCCAGCTTGTCGGTGCTTGTTTTCTGGAAACAAGAAACAAGACGTCGAAAAACCCAATGATTTCAACGCTTGTTTCTTGTTTTTGCTTGTCGCTACTACGTAGGGGGTTGTCGGACCGACAAGCCCGACCCCCGTACGGTAGGCGATCGGTTTTCGGAATACCTCATGCACTCTTCGCAGAAATCCAGCCATGAAGAGAAAGCGGCCGCAACACGCGCCAACGGCGTGGCAAACATCCGCGCAATGGCGGATGATCGGATCGGCGGCCATCCGCGAGTGGAACGCCAAGCGGTTCAACCTTCCGAAATGCAATGCCGCTCGGAAGAGCGACCGCGAGCCGTGCCGGCATATCGCGATGGAGAACGGCAAGTGTTTCATCCACGGCGGCCGGACCCCGCGCGGCGAAGAGTGGCATCGAACGCAATGGCCCGACGGAAAATCGCCTGATGCCGAAAAGAAGCTTCGGAAGAAATTGGCTGAGCGGGAGCGCGCGGCAAGGAAGCGCTCAACGCGCCTGGCCGCAATGTCGCCCGAGGAAAGGGACCAACACGACGCATGGCACGCTGCCCGCACACCCGGCAGCGCGGCCGCGCGCCAGCGAAAGCGCGATGAGCGCAAACAGGCCGCGGAGATCCGCGCCATGTTGGAGCGGCCGCAGCCGGCCCCGTCGGCAGAGACTGCCGAGCTTGCAAAACAGATAGCGGCGTTGCGGGCTGAGCTCGAGGCGCGCCGCGTCGATCCACAGAAACCAACTGGGGCATTCGCATGAGCAACAACGACGACAACGAGCTTGACGATTTCGGCGGCGACGATGAGGCCGTGCGGGCTGAGATAATCCGCCGCGCGAGGGTTGAAGGCATCAAGGTCGCATATGAAAGCGCGCTGGAGATATGCCGCGACAAGGCACAGACGGCGGTCGCCAGGGCCTCGTCGCAACGCACGCTGTTGCAGATCGGCGGCATGCTCGACCGAGCAGACCGCAACGCCAGCGCCGTGAAGGATGTGTCCGAAATGGACGGCGACGAGTTGAGACAGGCAACTGAAGCTGTCTTGCGGAAACGGCAGCGTACCGTCGCCGCTTCAAAGCCGACCGGCGGCGCCTTCGATTAGTTTGGCTCCAACGCGGCCATGCTCCAATCCTGCAGATAGGCCTTGATCGACGTTTCCATGAGCGATGCGGGCAAGATCATCGCGAACAAGTGGAGTGAGGCCAAGCCTGGCGGGTTCAAGCGGTGATCGATTCTCACGTCCCACATGCGCGCGAGATCCATCCCCGCTGTTTCTGCGTACTGCGCCCTGAACTCTCGTGCCAAAGCGCGGTAGCGCGGAAGCTGCTCCGCTGGGAACACTAGCTGCACCAGCATCATCTGAACCCCGGTTTCGGGGATTTGGGACGGATGAAGAATGTCCCATTGAGCCGTTCCGGGCTTGTGCATCGTGAAACGTGACAACTCGGGCATTTCTGTACTCCTTACGCTACAACACACGTTGAGGCCCGCTGCGGGGAGCAGCGGGCTGTAGAAACTTGTTGATCTCAGCGAGGGCGCGCCTAACTGGCGGCCCCGGCCTTCAAATTCTCGTGCCGGCGAAGCAGATTGGAGCAGCGCTCCCTGATGAGTGCGCTCGACGAATGCCGCTGCATCGCGTCGACTTCATCGATTAGCTCCCCCATTGCCTCCGGATCGGCGCATTCCCTTTCAGCACGGCGCAACTCTGACGCAATCTGAAAGAACAAAATCGCTTCGTTCTGGCATGTACTCGTGATCATCGTTTCTCTCCGTTTTTTTGTTTAGCGATGATAATAACGAGCCGTTGGCCAACGTCCGTCAACAGCTATTTTTCGTAGATTTTGTTGATCGTTATTGATCACGGAAGCCGTCGCACACAACTCGCGCAAAGCATTGGCGGGAATGCTTTGTGGGGTGATGAGAGTGGAAAAATGTTGATCTTGGTGATAGGTCGTTGATCTCGGATGAACCAACAGTTTATGTGCCGCTGGGGCTGTGCGTGGCCTATCTGGCGTGGCGATTCTTCGCGCCGTCGTTCTTCATGAACCGCGAGGTCGCGCGCTATGCTCGGATGGATGCGCAGCGAGAATATGAGCGCGGCAAGCTCGCGGAGGCCTTGGCGCCGCTCGAGCCAAAAGTAGGTTCATACGAGGTTGAAGCTGCGATCGACCGTTATCTGGACGGGCGTTGACCCGAAAAATGGCACAAAACACGGCTCTGCTTGCAAGCCGCTACCATGTCGACAATCTAAGCCCCTGATATCATTGGCCAGCGAACAGTATCAATAATGCAGTTGGTAGCGCTCTACCCTCTCGGCGGGGCGACAACTCCACGCCCCGGCTAGGTGCGCCACGGCAGACGAAAGGCAAAAGGGTTAGGGTCGATCTGGCGAGCGCGGCAGGGCCGCGCCCTGGCCGCCATGTGGCCGCAGCCCCGGTGCCACCCCTCGGCATACTCCCAATCGCGCGGCCAGAACCCCGGCGGAGGGCCGCAGGAATTTGCGGTCAATTCAAACTTCGAACGCAAAACCTCGCCGAAAGTCGCTCGATATTTCCGATTTTTCCGCGCTATGGACCGCCGTATCGTCATCATCGGACAACTGGATCCGAGCCGATGCCGACCGAATACATCATTCCTTACGCCGATGACGGACACGCTGAAGGCGATCCGCCGAGCCGTGACGTGATCGAGTTCGATGAGCAGATCGACCGGTTTATTTTCAGCTTCTGGAAGGTGACGCTGCCACACGTCGACGTCGCTTTCGAACTGTCCTGGGTCTTGGGCTGCCTCCGCAAATTTCGGGCGCCGTTCCAGTTGGACGTCGAGCGCAGGGACAAACTGATCAAGGCAATCGCTGACGCCGCCGTCTCGGTCGTTCGCCGGCTTCCGAACTATCAGCCTGGCAACATCATCGTTTGCATGAGCGCGGTGGCGGTCATCGTCGAGCATTGGGCCGAAGACGAGCAACAGCAGGAGGCCCATCATCCACACCGGATCGAGGACGCTTGGCTGCACGTGAGAATGTTCGAACGCGACCTCCGCAACATCTCGGATTACGCCTGGCTCCAGCAGCGCAAGGCGCAGCGCCAGCAGGAGGTCGTTCGCGATTTGGTCGCAACGGCCATCGGTCAGGTTGGTGCCGAGAAGGTCGCCGCTTGATGCTGGTTTTCGACGCAGCATCCGTGTATATTTTCGTCGCCGGAACACACGCGGACCTCGGGCAGCCGCTCCGCCACGGGCTCGCCCGTAAGTTCAACCGAACACATCCAGATCGCGACTTCCGCAGAGCATTGCTCGCACGCGCCGATGGTTCGAATTGACGGAGTGTTCCAGTGGCCGGTCCTTGGGAAAAATATCAGACGACGCCTGACGTGCCGCCCGGCTTCCGCATCGTGTCGCAGCCGGCGCCGGCTAAACCTCGGTTCCCTGGCGTTCCGGTAGACGCAGCCCCGACAAGTGACCCGTGGGCGCAGTTTCCCGACGCGCCGGCGGCGAACATCTTCGACCAGTTCGACGCTCCGGCGGCGAAGCAGCCGCCGGCCAGCCCCATCGGGCCGTTCCCCGGCATGCTGGAGCAGGGCAACATTGACCTGAACGCGCGCCCGATCGTCAAGAACGCTGACGGCTCCTACAGCACTGTGCGGTCGATGTCGTTCGGGGACGACAGCGGCCGTGAAATCCTGGTGCCGACCGTCTCGCAAGACGGCAAGATCATCGAAGACGGCGCCGCTGCTGACCAATACGGCAGGACCGGGCAGAACCTCGGCAAATTCGACACGCCAGCCCACGCCGATATGTACGCGGAAGCGCTCCACAAGGCGCAGGACCAGCATTACGGCGCGCAGGCACAGGCGCAAACGGAAAACGTGTTCGATCAGTTCGACGACATACCGCCAGGCTTCAAGATCATCTCACATCCAGCCACTGCCAAAGGGGCGCGAGTAGGCAACGGTGCATTCGGATCAACTGCTGGCAGCCAGCCTGTAATCCTCGAGATCAACGGACGGAAGGTTGAGGTCGACGAAGGTTTCCGGTCGATGGCGCGAGAGCAGCAAGATGCCACTGTCGACGAAATCGCCAAATCGTTGTCGAGCCCAGAAGGGCCGTGGACAAAGTACGGGAAGCAAACCACGGCGGCGCTCGACAACAGCGATCCGTGGGCCGCTTTTCCAGATGCCGCACAAGCCATTCGCCCTGGTGTTAAGACATTGAATTCGAAGGTCAGCGCGTTGAATTCCCTGCGGACTTCTCGGACGCGGAGATTTCCGACTCGCTGGCGTCCCTGAAGCCCATAAGCAAGCCGTGGTTTCCGGGTGTGCCTGTCAGCGCAGAGCCGACGCACTCCACTGCAAAGGATGTCGGCCTTTCCTTTGCATCCGGTGTTCCACGGGGGGCTGTTGAAACGGCAATGACGCCGATACCCTCAACCGGGTTGGCGAAGGCATTGGAAGTTGGCTGTTCGACAAAGCGGAGGGGCCGGTGCGGTCCGCGCTTGGCATGGAGCCGGCAACGCCTGGGCCTGAGCGTGACCGGTTCAAGGATTTCCTGATCAACCCTCTCACAGGCTCTGTGAACTACGGCCTTCGAACGATCACCGGCAATGACAACGCAGATGTGCGCGCCGGGATCTACGACGCGCAGGACCGGACGCGCGAAGTCATGGACGCAGTGCTGCATAAGCCGGAAACGACGGCAGGAAAGTACGCCGGCAGGATCGGCGAGTTCGCCACGCCTGGCGGCTTGCCAAGCAAAGCGGCGCGGCTCGCCGGGACCGGTCGCGAGATTGCTCGCCACATGGCGGAAGACATGTTCGGCAATGTCGTGATGCCGGCGGTCGCTTCCGAGGCGGCCGGGCAGGCGACCGAAGGGACCCAGTACGAAGGGTTGTCACGCTTTCTCGGCGCGCTGTTCGGCAACGCAGGGACGGCCGTCGGGCTGCCTACAACACGCCGGAGAGTGTGGTGCGGCGTGCGACCAGCGAAATGACAGATGCCGATTGGCAGCGCGCGCTCGATCTCCAGGGCAACACCACAGGCGTTCGGCTCACGGGGTCAGAAGCCATCGCCCAGGCGACTGATGGAGAGAGCGCGCTTCCGAACCTTCTTCGTGTCGTGGAGGGCTCGGTAGACGGGCGTGCGCGCACCGCGCCGTTCTTCTCACAGCGCCCCGGCCAGGTCGATACCGCCGTCGGCAATGTGCTGGACCAGATCGCCCCGCAGAGCGCGCAGCCGTCGACGCTTGGCCCGCGCGCTGCGGAAGCCGCGGGCAATGTGATCGACAACACCCGCCAGGACATCAACGCGCAGACGCGCCCGCTCTACGACGCAACTGGTCCGGTCGGCCCTGCCGGCCCCACGGCGCCGCAAGTCGTCCCGCAGGCGCAGTTCGCTCCGATCGCCGCAGACCCGCGCTTCGCCGCCGGCTTGGCGCGGCTGCGCGGCAACGCCGAGCTCGCGCCGGACTATGCAGGCATGCCCGACAACTCGATTGCGGTCGTCGACGCCGCACGCAGTTGAACCCGCTCGAGCAAGGCCCGGTCGGGCGCGTGGCCGTCGCTGGTGACACGCAGACCGCCGGTAATGCCATCCTGCCGCAGAACCCGCTCACCGGCTCCGGTGGCGAGGCTGCGGATGCGACCCGTCGCCTGGTGGCCGGAGATCCCGAGACAACGGCCGCTCTTGTGCGGCAGAACCTGGCCGACCGATTTTCAAAGGCCAATACCGAAACGCAGGAGGGCGTTCGGGACTTCGCTGGCGCCAAGTTCCACAAGGACGTCGCCGGCAATGACGCCCGTCAAGAAGTGCTCGATGCCGTTCTGCGCCAAATTCCGGGGTGGGCGGGCCGCCGACAGGATGCCGGAACTGCTGGACGTCCTCCAGGCCACCGGACGGCGCAAGCAGATCGGCAGCGCGACGGAGTTCAATCGATCGATGAATGCGGACCTGGGCGGCGCCGCATCTCCCGCCGGCATGGCAGTCAACCTCGTGAAGTCTTTGGGCACATCGGTCGTGAAAGCCGGCGATGTCGCCAAGCGGGCCGCGCTACGCAGCAACCTCAAAGCCTTGGCCGACATGTTCATCGATCCGCAGTCTGTCGAGCTAATCCGAAACGCCAACAACCGCGGCGCCAGGATTGGCCTTGGCGAAGCTCTGGCACGCACCGGTGCCGAAACTGGCGGCTTTTACGATGCGCAGGGATCGCGCTAATAAGGTGCGTTCATGGAATCTGCACTATTTTGCCTATCCTAGCCATGGATTGCGCTGCAACCCGAACCGTCTAAGGTAGGCGCGAATGGTGGGGGATGTCAGAATGGGCGACGACTGGTCGGTGGAGTCCCTGCGGTTTTCGCTTTTCAGCAGCGAAGTTCCGAAGGGGACCGACGCAGATTGGACCGAGCTTACTGGACAAGAAGAGGCTGAAACACGCCAGAATGTACCAGGCGGGAAAGTGTACGTGGGCGAGTGGGGCCTTGGCCGCCTTACGCTGGGGTTTGGCCCCGGTCGGGTAGATGTTGTATTGGGGAATAAGGCCGCTACGCCGGACCACCCTGGCCTCCCCGTATTTGCGAAGTGGCTCGTCGCTCTTGAAGAATTTCAAGAACTGACCTCAAGGTTTCTAGGCAATTTCTCTCGTCCGGTAACGCGTATAGCGTTTGGAGCAGTGCTGCTGCAACACGCCGCCAGTGAGGCTGAAGTGAATGCATTGCTTCAGACCTATATTAAGGCTGTAAAAATAAACGAACGATATGAAGATGTACTTTATCGGGTAAATTCTCCTGTTGTTAGTATTGTTGATGGCGGAAAGATAAATAGAATAACCAACTTTGCATCATTGAAGATACAAACCGGAGCGTTTAAGCTTGGGAGTGTAGAGCCGCCGATCATTCTCGGCGATGAGGCATTCGCGGCGCGACTGGAACTAGATCACAGCACCAGCGCGCAGAGGGCTAGCCCGTTTGATTCTAATTTGGTAGTTCCTATATGGAATGAGCTTATAGGCCTCGCGCGTGAAAACGCTGAGATTGGTGAAATGTGATGAGTGCTGTGGCCTTGGAGTTTGACGACGCTGGCACAAGGCCTTTTTACGTGCCCACAGTCAGGGCCTACAATCCTCCACTATCGCCCGAGACGAAGTTGCGCTCGCCACCCTTCGACTTTTTGCCTTTCGGTATCGAATTGCAACAGGCCGCGGACATGATGGGTTGGGCGGCCGGCTTTGGGAGCGAGCACTCGATTGATTCCAAAAATAACACAGCGCTCCCGGTGGCTATAACCAATTATATGCCGCAGCCGAGCGGACTGCATCCCTTTCAGATTGCCTCAGGCGCGACCGATTTTCAGTCATGGGCCTCCCGGCTCGCGCTTGTTCCGGTGAGCAGCGGAGCACTGGCTCCTGCCAACACGAACTACGGGCAGACAACGACTGCTCAGCAGTCTGGTGCTTTTCCTAATATTGCCGCTCCTGTGGAGCTTAAGGCAAGAGCAGCTATGCTTTGGAACTCGATAGAGGCGGGCACCAGGACACCTTCGGTTTGGGCGGATGAGGGGGAGATTGCTTTCGAATGGAAATGGGGGGATCGCCACGCGATCTTGAGTCTCGAGGAAGATGGCGCGATTGGCTACGCAATGTACTCGGATGGGCAGTTTTTCCCTGGCGGAGAGGTAGCTACTCAAGAGAAGCTGCCGCAGGATCTCCTCAATTACCTAAGCATGAAATAGCGAGAAATGAGTGTCCTAGAGAACTGGTTATTCAGAGCGTGCATTCGTCCGGCTTGATTAAAAATAACGAGCCCATCGTCTATGCTTTGATAGACCCAGATCAAATCGAAGGCGGAGGAATAAAGGACTTCAAGAAAGAGCGCTTGAAGAAGTCTGAACTTAGTGTCTGCCGGGCTTGGGACGCGAGTGCTGAGGAAGCCCGCGCGTATATAGTGGCAAAACAGCTAGAGAAAATAGCCACTAGAACGGACGAGGGCTACGCTTGGACTCCCGCAAAAGACATCAGGGCAATCAGACTTACAGGCCTCGATATCGGGGCGTTTTGCGTGGTTGATGACGGCCTCGAAGATTTCAAGGCTCATGCGGTGCTAGGTTATTCCAAAGCTCCAGAGGGCTATGATGGTAATAAATTGGCAAACCAGCGCGAAGCTGCTCGGGGTAATCTGCTGCTCTTGTTCTCGAAAAGTCGGCGAGGTTGGGAGGATTGGTCTTTCGGCTAATTATTTCTATCCAGACAGGATTTCCGCCCACGGTCTGGCATTTTCTGACCAACAATTCTACAATGGTGCGCGCCGGAACAGAGCAGAACTCGGGCCTCTGCACCAACCGCTTCGGATCACACCGGGGCTAACGTCAACGGACTTCCAACAAGCATCTGAAATCTGAGCGCGGAGCACGGCTCCGGCGCCACGATGCGATCTGGAAGCGACGTTTTTGGTGCATCAAAATGCCTTCTCCCCAGAAGCCGCCGATCGCTTACGACTACGTGGCGTTCCAACAGGAACAACAGCAAAACCCATTTCCCGGTTCGCAACTCAAGAACGACCTGGCCAATCTCAAAAAAGGGGTCGACGAGACGATCGACGCACTGGCCGACGTTCGGCGCAGTGACGGCAAGCTGCAGAACCAGAGCGTCACGCCCGACAGTCTCACGCCGGCGACGCTGGCGCTGATCACGGGCGAGGGCGCAACCGGCCCCACGGGGGCCATCCGGCCCGGCAGGAACCGGCGCAACGGGTCCGACAGGGCCTAGCGGGGCCGCTGGCCCGGCAGGCGCCACGGGGCCAACCGGCCCGGAGGCGAGCGGTTTTCCGACGGCTGTCGCTTCGACATTCCTCCAGCGTAATTCCGGCAACACGGCCTACGACGCCAAGACCGCGGCTGACGTTAGCCTGGCCCTGACGGCACCCGCGTACACGACGCCGGCACTTCTCCCCGGCCTTGATACGTCAAAATTCGGGTTGGCTTACACAACCGATTTCGGCAACGAGGCGTGGTATAAGTGGAGCAGCGCAGATCTGTCATCGCGCACCGTCATTCAGAGCATCACGTCGGCCACGGTCAGCAGCGCCACCGACACGATTACGAAAGTCGGGCACCTGCTGTCGACCGGATCAGGTCTTGTGCCGACCACAACCGTCAACGGTGCGACAGCGAATACCGTCTATTACGCCATCAAGGTCGATGACGATAATTTCAAGCTCGCCGCGACTCCGGAAAATGCTTATGCCGGAACGCCGGTAGTCGATCTGACAGGCACGACAAATTTCACGCTGAAGCAGATCCGCGATCCGCTTCAGGATGTCTATGTCATCAAGACCGGCGGGTCTGTGGACGGATCGGGGGGCGCCTGGGTGAAGTCCCAAGCTGCGCAGGACATCGGCATTAGCCGGGCAAATTACCATCGTTTCAATGATCGCCTCCTGGTCGGCCTCGGTGCGACCGGGTGGATGGGAGACCACTCCGGCACATTGGGATCAACCGGCATGGGCTCGTGGCTTGGCGATGAAATCGCGCCCGGTTCCGCCTATGCGATGTCGTATCTCTTGACCTCTGCCCAAGTGGCGTCCGTCACTTCGGGTGTAGCGGGGCATGCCGGCACTGGAATTTTCGGTGCGGCCAAATCGCCAGATGGTGCAACCAACCATAGCTTCATGGGTGGATCCTTCTACGCGTCTGGCCACGGCACCAGCTTGGGAAGTGTCGGCTGGGGTCTCTATGTGGAGGCGGTGAAGCGGCCCGGCTCGAATAGCACCATGAACGGCATGGAACTTAAGATAACAAACCTCAACTCCACGCCGGTTAACCCGGTGGCCACCCCAGAGGCCAGCCGCAGTTTCGGCCTCTTGCTAGCATCTGGCGGCGGTAATGCGGCCCCCTATGATGCCGACTGGGCTCAAGCAATTGGCCCCAATGGGGCTAAGTTCCGCGTAGGCCTCGTGTTCTTCCGCAATGGCCTTACCAAGGACGCCACGACCAACTACCAGCACGCCATCCTCCTGCCCGACAAGAACCTCATTGAGTGGTACACGAGTGACGCACTGGGTAACGTTGGGTTCAGCGTTCACGGTGAGGTGTCTGCACTAGCCAACCAGCAGCGCTTCGTGGTTTCGGACACGGGTTTCGCCATCGCGAATGTTGGTGGTGCGAACCTATTTCGGGTCGCGTGGGTGGCGAGTGCCGTCAATTCCTTCACGATGCAGCCCGGCGCGACTGGTGTACAGCCGGTTCTGCTTACTGCAGGTTCTGACACCAACATAGACTTCATCGCACGCGGCAAGGGTACCTCTGGTGGTGCGCTGCAAGACGGCGCGTCGTCCAGCAAGATCATGTGGAACGTCAACGGTGTTGGCTTTGGTGGAACAGTGCCTCGCAACATGACGGGCTGGTCTGTCGATACCGGCACGGCCAAGCGCACCGCCAACGCGACCTATTCAGCCACGGCTGAGGCCGCCTATACCCAAGCGACGATACAGACGCTTATGAACGCCGTCCGCGATCTGTCGCAGACAGTCAAGGCCTTGAAGGACGATCTTCACCAGACGGCAGGCTATGGCCTGCTGCGCACTTAAGAAACCGTAGCCCCCGGCTTTCGCAGAATGTAAACCTCGGTCATCGGCGTGACGCGGGTGATGCTCCTGTGGAGCGCAACGAACAACGCCAACGCGAAGACCGTCCGCTTCAAGTTTGGTGGCTCGACGTTCTACGCCGTGCCGATCACGACGGGCGTCATGTGCCAGTGCCTTCTGGAGATCCGCAACCGGAACAGTGTGTCAAGCCAGGTGGGTGCGCAATCCGCCTTCAATGGTATTGGCAATGGTGGCGCAGCCGTGACCACTGCGGTGGTCAATACGGCCAACGCTGTCACCATGCTGATCACCGGCGAACTGGCGAATAGCGCGGACACCATCACGATCGAAGCCTATTCGATAGAGGTCCTGCACTAAGCGCGTCCTTGCCGTCGCATCCTGCGGCGGACCCAAATTCCGCTTGGCTGGGCGCCTATCCCACCTAGGCACCCCAACCCGCCCTTGCGGCGCCGGCCATCCTCTCCCTGTTTATTTACGAGATTCGGTTTCGGCGTGATCTTCTCCTCAATCCTAACCTTTGTCGCCGATCTCTTTCGCCATCGCCAGAGGATGACGCGGGCTCATCTCAATCGCCAAACTGGCGAGAGGTTTCTCTAAGGCCAACGGATCACTGTGCGACCCAGGCGGGCTGGTGTCGGGCATGCGCGGCCTCTAATATGGACGCCTCGCCACTTTGCTCACTCCAAAACCAATGGACAGCCCTTGAGAAAACTATTCGGCAAAATCGCGACGTGGGCGCGCCTGCAAAGACCGCGCCGAGTGGTCTATACGTGCCTGTTCGGCTACTCCGAGCATTTCGTCGACCACCACTACGAACGAGATGATGAGACCGACTTCTTGTGTTTCACCGATGACAAAAGCCTCACGTCTGATTTCTGGCGCTTTCGCTACCTGGATTCCACTGAGCTTGGTCCGGTTAGAACCTCCAAGAAAGCGAAAATATTACCGCACCGCTATCTCGCAACCTACTCACGCAGTCTTTACATCGACAACACGGTCAAGCTCGTGGCGCCGGTTTCGACGCTGTTTGAGATGCTGGACGCATCGGCCGTGCCTATGATGTGTTTTGCACACAACATTCGCAATTGCATTTACGAGGAGGCCAAGGAGGTGGTCGCCCTGAACTACGACAATCGCCCGACGATCGAAAGCCAAATGTCACGATATCGGGCAACCGGCCACCCTGAGAAAGCGGGGCTAATTACTGGATCGACGCTGTTCAGAAGACACAATGACCCCACGGTCAAATCTGTCATGGAGGATTGGTTCGCCGAAGTGCAAGCCCACTCCTACCGCGATCAATTGTCCTTCAACTACGTAGCCAGGCGAAGGGATTTCCAGCCGGCGCTGTTGAAGGGGAATAGCCATGACAACGACATTATGAAGTGGCCTGTCGTGGTAGGCCCACGCTTGCCCCGCAAGTTTCGAGACGACGTTTATCTGGCACTGAATCCTGACATCAAAGCTGCCGGTATGAACCCACGCCAGCATTATTTGCTACACGGAGCGTCCGAGGGCAGACGTTGGGAGTAAATCGGGTGCTGGCAGTTTTGGACCTGCTCCAAGATAGAACTGATCAGTCCGCCCACGCCAGCATCATGATGCACGATCGCGTCTTGAATTGCCTCGCAGACGCTACCGGTGTCCCTCCTCGATCTCGGCGCTGCTGATGCCCTGAAATCTAACAGCGAAGGGTGCCCCAGCTTGACCCATTGCGTTGCCGGCCGCTTTAGGTCCTTCGGCGCTGGCCCGGCATGCTCCTGCACGCGCTTCCATACCGTTCCCGCATCTCCCGGTTCAGGGTGATGGACGCCGAGCCGACGTAGCGGCCTGTCAAGGCGGCCAACGTGTAAGCGAGGGTCTTGGTCATCCTTTGAAGCGCTCGGTGTACCAAGTGATTTTGCCGTCGATCTTCATCGGCTTGTGGATCATCAGGCGTTCGGGCAAGTGTTCCGGGTGCACCTCGAGGAGCGTGATCTTGATCTGAGGTTTGCACCGGCTGCAATCGAACTTCAGAGTCTGCGGATCGCCGCCGCCGCCGTAGACCATCATCAAATCGGCCGATCGGCAGTAGCGGACATTGCCGCAACTGCATTCCGCTTTCACAAACATGTTGTGCCGGGTCGCCTTCCCCAGCGTGTCGATCGGATCGTGCGCCATGAGAACGAATAAAGAACATTTCTCTTGGTCGTCAAGCCTACCTGTGTGGAAGCGGACAGATAAAAAGGGGCGGCTCGCGGCCACCCCTTCTAGACTTTTGACTAGGGCGTCAGTTGAATGGCCGGACCACAAATCGATTTCTGTTGGGATCAGTACAAGTATCGACAACTTGTATCAAGTTATTTCCCAGATACGTCAAACAGCTATTGGAATGGTCGGCCCATTGAATAACAACGTTCCCCAGATTCGGCGGCGCTTTGCTTACACGATCTAACTCATCATTAAGCGAAATGACATTGTCGCCAAGGCAGGCGACCTTCTTTTCTTGGCTAAACTGAGAGCAATCCTTTAAAGTTATAGCATCCGAAGTGGATACAGCGCTGATGATTAGACCGGCTGCCAGAAAAAGCGATTTCCCCATTTGATCCTCCCTTGGAATTATATCGCATCGGGAGACTAACGCAGTAAATCACATTCAACAAGATAGATCGGCGTTGCAAACTCGAGTCCCACCTTTTGTTCTTGGCGACGGCCGTTCAATCTTCCTCCCGGAAGTCCTGAAGTGAGGCGTGCCGCAAATCCTCCTCGCCGCGCAAGTGCTTCACACGGCCGATGATCCCAGGCTTGACCCATTGCGTTGCCGGCCGCTTCATGCCCTTCGGCGCCGGCCCGGCGTGCTCCTGGACGCGCTTCCATAGCCGCTCGCGGATGGCGCGGCTGGAGTTGATGAAGGCCGAACCGACATATCGCCTGGTTGCCCGGTCAGCCATCAGGGCAAAGGCCGGCTTGCCCGCCTCGCGCTCGACACCCAGCAACTCATATTCGTCGACCGAATAGCATTTCGCCTTCAGCCAGTTGGTCGACGGTCCGCTGCGGTATTTGCTGTCGCGTCGCTTCGACACCATGCCCTCGAGGCCGGCTTGGTCGAGCAGATGGAAGATGGCTTTGGCCTCGCCCGGCAACGGCTCGCTGAACTGGATCCGGCCGCCAGGCTCGATCATGCTGGCCAGGATCTCGCGCCGCTCCTCCAGCGCCATGTCGCGCAGATCGTGGCCGTTGAGATGGAGCAGATCGAAGGCAACGAAATAGAGATCATGCTGCCGGCGGGTGATTGCCTTGCGCAACTCCCCGAAGTCGGAAAGGCCGGCGTCGTTCAGGACGATGATCTCGCCATCCAAAATGGCGCTTTCGGCGCCGAGGCTGTCGGCCTCTTTCACCAAGTCGCGATATTTTGCGGTCCAGTCGTGGCCGTTGCGGGTGTAGATTCGGGTGCTGTCCTCATCGATGATCAGTTGCGAGCGATAGCCATCGAACTTCACCTCGTGAATCCAGTCGTCACCTTCCGGCGGTTGCTCGACAAGGGTCGGCATCAAAGGCGGGACGAACTTCAAACGCATGCACTGGACTCTCAAGCCGCGATTCAATCAGCTTCCGCTAAAATAGTTCCGGAACATTTTAGACGAATTGAATGTTTGATAGCCATGACGAAGCTATCCGACATTGGGCCACCGATTCCCGGCAAGCAGCACGGCGGCGAGCCGGCCGATGAGCTGGACAATTTCTATACCTGCCCGACTTGCGGGCAACAGGTCGACATGCGGGACCTGCGCCAAGTCATGTGGCACGAACGGCCAAAGCACAAGCCGCTCCTCGTTCTGGTGGATTAGAGCCCGCGACCTTTCGACGGTATGGCCGTCTAGGCGATTCGACAGCAACGCATAAACAGTGCATGGTCAGATTTGGTGTCGGGGGATACCTACATGCATTGGCGTTCGTGTTTTTCTACTGTTTTGGCGGTGCTTGTTTCGGGCTGCGCCGCCGACTATTTGAACAACTATGACTCGGTGACGCTCGCGGCAGGCGATGCGAACCATGCGAACATGCTTTTGCAGACCGTCGATCCCTTTAATTCGAATAGCAAAAACACCCACATCGAAAGCGACGGGCAGCGGATAGCCGGCGTCGTTCAACGATATCGCGGTACGACTTTGGCGCCCCCGGCTTCTGGCGGCACGGTCGTGAATGTAGGCGATAGCGGCGAACACCCCTGCGACCTGCGAACCCAAACTGACAGCGCCGGGAGAAGTTGCGGCGAGCGTTCCGCTGAAGCGAAACCGGGCGGCCGAACCGGCCACGAAGCCGACTAAGATGGCTCGCATCGGAAGATCCGATAAACGAAAGAGGGCCACCGCGCCGCTGCGCCTTGTCTTCGTGATGGTGGCAGCGATGGCGGCCTACGTGACGCAGTTCATCGTTCAGCATAGTGACGTCGCGGCTGACCTCCACGTTTCCAACTGGATCGCGCCGAAGCCGGAGCCCATCACCGGCGTCGCTTCGGTCATCGATGGCGACACGATTGAGATCCACGGGCAGCGCATCCGCTTCAACGGCATCGACGCTCCCGAGTCAGCCCAACAATGCGACGACGCCAAGGGCTTTCGCTACCGCTGCGGTGCGAAGGCCGCAGCAGCGCTCGACGGGTTCTTGGCTGCCTCGAGGCCGGTCAGATGCACCTTTGTCGCGTGGGAACGCTACAACCGATTCGTGGGCGACTGCCGGCGCGCGGACGGCGCCAGTGCGGCCGCCTGGATGGTCGAGCACGGCCAGGCGCTTGACTGGCCGAAATACAGCCACGCCGCCTACGCAGGACAGCAAGCGAAGGCAGAGGCAGCGAAGGTCGGCCTTTGGGCCGGAACGTTTCAGACGCCCTGGGAGTGGCGCGCTGGACATGGGGACGGCGGCGTACGGACGACAACCGGCCAGCCGCTAGGCATCATCACCCGGCGACTGGTCGCACAGAGCGGTTATTCGTGCGAGCCGCGGCGGACGTGTCCGCAGATTGGGTCTTGCGAGGAAGCCGATTGGTATCTGCAGAACTGCCCATGGGGCGGGAAGCTCGACCGCGACAAGGATGGCATTCCGTGCGAGTCGCTTTGCTGAAAAAACATTGGAACGATGTAAAATCCGGCATTTCGGATATCGTTCCCCAAAGAGCGGGGGATCACTATGACTGACATTGCATCGCAGCAGGGATCTGGCGGCGCCCCAACCGGTCGAACACCGGATTCCGGCACGGGCGCGCGCATCTTTTTCGGCGTGCTTTCGCTGATTTGGGCTACCTACACGGGCTATGTCATCAGTTCGGAACCTACTAAAGGCGAACTGAGAGATGCACTGCTGGGGCAGTCACAGTACGCTTCGCTCATCACAGAGGACGTCTCGAGTCTCTACGCTCGAAATAGTCAATCGTTGGCCGTGCTGAGAGCACTTTCTGCCCAAGCGGAAGCCCTTCCAACGGCCGATGATAAGGCAAAGTCGGCTCTGATTTCGCAGATCAATACCCTCGTTGGCCAAGCAGAATTGCAAAATCAATCGCTCGGGGCCGTACTTGAAAAATTCAAGGCGCGTCCCTTTATGGATCTGGCGGCGCCGAACTATTCAATGTCGCTTGTCAGCCCCGCTGAGGCGGCCGCTAAAAAGCCCAAGCCTAGCCAAACGTGGATTACGACGCCCGGGAATATAATTTGGGTGTCAATTGGTCTGAGCGTGTTGGGGGCAGTGTATTTCGGAATGATAAATGCGTGGTCGTCCGACAAAAAGAAGCAAGAGTCGGCACGCCAGAATTTGGATCGCTTATTGGGGTTCTGGATCGGTCTAGGCACCGGCGGGACGATAGCTAACGTCTAATTGGAGGCTTAGAATGCAAGAACTGTCGATGCGTGAGAAGGCGCAATTCATCCTGTTGATATTCAAGGGTCAGGGAATGAAGCCCGGCGATGTTCTCCAGCAGAAGACGCTACTTCACGCCTCAGCCATCTACGATATGAGCGCCAAAGAGGTGGCGGAAGGTATAAATGAAGCTTTTGAGAATGTTTGGGTCGACGGAACCCCAAAAGGATCGGTCGCCCTAACGGAAGCGGGTTGGAGAAAAATCCAGGCACTCGATTGACAGCCGTGCTGCCCCGGTGCTGCCCCAAAAAGCGAAAAGGCCGGATCAATGTCCGGCCTTTCTTCGTAAAGCTTGATTTCCTTTGAGGAAATTGGAGCGGGTGAAGCGATTCGAACGCTCGACCCCAACCTTGGCAAGGTTGTGCTCTACCCCTGAGCTACACCCGCTCGCACGGCGTCTTGGCCGCAAGCCGGGCCTATATGGCTGAAGAGCGCGGCGATTGCAACAGGGAAATCGCAGGCTTTTTTTGCAACGCGGCGGGCGATGCCGGCAAGCCGCCGGCACTGTGGCGGGCGCGCGAGTGGCGGAGCCGCCACCGCGAAGGCGGTGCCGTTCACCGCGATGTCGCATGACGGTCTTGTGCCGGCCGCCCCATTGGCCGTAAACGGCATGGGCTGAGAAACGGGACGAAGACAAACCGATGCCGAAGACCGAAGCCGACCTGATGGCCTTTCTTGCCGAACTCGGGATTGCCGCCTCGACGAAGCGTCATCCGCCGCTCTATACGGTCGCCGATTCGCAGGCGCTGCGCGGCGAAATCGCCGGCGGGCACACGAAAAACCTGTTCCTGAAGGACAAGAAGGACAATTTCTTCCTGGTCACCGTCGGCGAGGACGCGGTTGTCGACCTGAAGCAGATCCACCAGGTGATCGGCGCCGCCAGCCGCGTTTCCTTCGGAAAGCCGGAGATGCTTATGGAGCTGCTCGGCGTCACGCCGGGTGCCGTCACGGTCTTTGGCGTCATCAACGATACGGCAAACAGGGTCAAGCTCGTGCTCGACAAGGATTTGATGGAGCATGCGGTGATCAACGGGCATCCGCTGACCAATGAGGCGACGACATCGATCGCAGCGAGCGACCTGATCAAATTCGTCGAGGCAACCGGGCACGATGCTGCTATCTTGAAAGTCTCCGCGTGATCGCCACATGGTGGCTTGAACCGATGGTCTGAAGCGTGTGGCGTCTAGCTGCCGGCCGGCCGCGCCATGGAAGGGTTAAAGAGATGAGCGACAACAATCCGTTTGGCGGCCCCTTCGGGGGCAATGGCGGCCAGTACACCACATCGGTGCAGTATGGTGGGACCGCCCCCGCGCCGGCGAAAGTCGCGCTTGGCGATGCGCCCGCTGCTACCGGCGCCCCGGGTGCCAATGTCATCAAGGATACGACGACCGCCGCCTTTGCCGCCGACGTCATCCAGGAATCGCGCCGCCAGCCGGTGCTGGTCGATTTCTGGGCGCCCTGGTGCGGGCCATGTAAGCAACTTACGCCGCAGCTGGAAAAGGCGGTCAAGGCCGCCGGCGGCAGGGTCAAGCTGGTCAAGATGAACATCGACGATCATCCCTCGATCGCCGGCCAGCTCGGCATCCAGTCGATTCCCGCGGTCATCGCCTTCAAGGACGGCCAGCCGGTCGACGGCTTCATGGGCGCCATCCCCGAGAGCCAGATCGCCGAATTCATCACCAAGGTCGGCGGCAAGGGCGATGGCGCGCCGCCGGTGGCCGAGGCGCTGGCCGCCGCCGCGCAAGCGCGCGAGGCCGGCGACATGCAGGGTGCCGCCGACATCTATGATGCCATCCTGGCGCAGGCGCCGGAGACGATCGAGGCGATCGCCGGCCTGGGCGAGCTGCTGTTCGAGGCTGGTGACGTGCAAGGCGCCGAGGCACTTTTGGCAACAGCGCCGGAAGCCAAGAAGGATGCGCCGCCGCTGGCCGCCCTGCGCGCCAAGATGGCGGTCGCCGCGCAAGCGGCCGCGCTTGGCAATCCGGCCGAGCTCGAGCGGCGCCTTGCTGAGAACCCCAACGACCATCAGGCGCGTTTCGATCTGGCCATGATCCAGAACGCCAATGGTGATCGCACCGCGGCGGCCGACAATCTGCTGGCCATCATCAAGGCCGACCGCGCATGGAACGAGGACGGCGCCAGGACGCAATTGCTGCAGCTGTTCGAGGCCTGGGGCATGACCGACGAGGCGACGCTCGCGGCGCGGCGCAAATTGTCGGCGCTGCTGTTTTCCTGAGCCGGTTACCGGTTGTTTTGCCGCACGGGCTTGGCGTCGGCGATGACTGCGCCAGATTAATGCATGTCGCCCAAAAGTAGTCCCGGCTTTGGGAGAACGACATGCATGAAACAAAGAGATGGAGCGGTTGGGCGTTTCCGTGAAACGGTGAGCTGCTCTGGGATAAAGAATTGACGCGCTTCTTGGTGGCGCGATCGGAGGAATGAGGTGCAAGCGGGAAACGCGCATTACCGGCTCGCCAAGCATTTGCCGTCGACGATCCCGATCTTCCCGCTCGAAGGTGCGCTTTTGCTGCCGGGAGGCCGCATGCCGCTCAACATCTTCGAGCCGCGCTACCTGCAGATGGTGGACGAGGCCATCACCGGCTCGCGGCTCATCGGCGTCATCCAGCCCAGTCTCGACGGAGCCTTGCGCGACGACGGCGAGCCGGAGCTCTGCAATGTCGGCTGCGCCGGGCGCATCATCGCCTTTTCCGAGACCGGTGACGGCCGCTATCTGATTTCCCTGCAGGGCGTGTGCCGGTTCCGCATTGCAAGCGAATTGACGGTCAAGACGCCGTTTCGACAGGCCAAGCTGGCGCCCTTCCTCGCCGATCTCGATGAGGATCAGGCGGCCAACGAGATCGACCGGCCATCGCTGCTCAAGGCTTTCCGCGCCTATCTGCAGGCCAACGACCTGGAGGCCGACTGGGAAAGCGTCAGCCGGGCCGAAAATGCCATGCTGGTCAACGCGCTGTCGATGATGGCGCCCTACGGGCCGGCCGAGAAACAGGCGCTGCTCGAAGCAGCCGACCTGAAAACCCGGGCCGAGACGCTGATCGCCATCACCGAAATGGCGCTGGCGCGCGAGAATGAGGATTTTGGTTCGAGCCTGCAGTAAGGTGTGCCGAAGGACGCAGTGCAGCGGGTTAATTGTCAATGGCGGTGCTACCCCTCATCTGCCTGCCGGCATCTTCTCCCCGTGAAGGACGGGGAGAAGGGACTTGGCCGCAACGCTGGCGATCCCCTCTCCCAGTTCTTCACGGGGAAAGGGTAGGGTGAGGGCAGCGCCAACGTTCGGATAATCCGAGGCTAAAGAGGACGGACGGAATGGCGGACGGACGTGACGGGAAGAAGGTCAATGTCGACCCCAAGCTGCTGGAGCTGCTGGCCTGCCCGCTGACCAAGGGGCCGCTGACCTGGGATCCGGAGCGCGGTGAGCTGGTCTCGCGGGTTGCCAAGCTCGCCTATCCGGTGCGCGACGGCATCCCGATCATGCTGCCCTCGGAAGCGCGGACGCTCTCCGTGGAGGATGTGCTGGCCCCGCCGCCGCCTCGCTTGGGCGGACCGGGTTGAAGAGTGCGCCACTGCGGCGCAGAAATTGCCGCGGCTGGCAGGCCAGAGGGGGGTGCTGTCCCGCTGTCATCGAAGTTTTTTGCCACTACTGAAAATTACGCCCCTTGGGCATCACTTGTTC
>NZ_JAMYKW010000019.1:0-106541 GCF_040317555.1 Mesorhizobium sp. M1406
GAACAAAATCGCGTGTCTCGCCGCAGCGTGACAGCCGTCCCGGCCAGCTATCGCTGCATCAATCCGCTGATAACTTTACAGTGCCCCGGCGGGAACTGAAATCGTCTTTACTCCTGACGGGAACGTGTAGGTTGGCACGGCGGAATCTCTCACGCCTCGTCGAGGCTGAGATAAGCTCTCGCCGCTCGAACAGCCGCATCCTGCTCACCCGCCTTGAGTGTCTCCAGCGGCGTTCGTTGCAGTGTAGGGTCGACTTCGATCAGGAATTGCAACGCCGACCATCTACCAGCGCCAGAGGCGTCGAATTCGCGCATGACGGCGCCCAGACCATCGACGATCTTGACCTTGCGATTCTTAATGACGAATTGCGCCTCGGGCACGACCAATTCGGAACCGCGCATCAAGCCGAGCGCCGTCCCAAGTCCAATGCGCTTGTGCAGGGCTTGTCGGGAAACGCCGAGCTGCTTTGCGGCTTCGGTCAGCGACAGCGATTTCCCCGCCTTGCCGAGCAATTCCGTCTGGACTGCCTTGAGCCGCGCCTCTTCCTCGCTCGCATCGTCTGATGCAATTGTCTCGAGTTCACCAGCCAGCTCGATCGCGGCCTTCAACTGGTCCGCCACCAGGTCCAGGTGACGTGTCAGTTCGTGAAAAGCGCGCGGCCGATCCTTGACGAAGAGATCGCGCAGCTGGCTTTCCACCGGCGTTATCTCGCTCAGCATGCGGAATGCATAGTAGGTAAGGGGTTCGACTTCGACAGGCGGCGACCACTTATGCAGCAAAGCGCATTTGAGCTCGCGATAGCGGTTGAACGTCGTGTTCACCAAGCTGTAGTACCACACACTGATTCCATGCGTTGGCTTCACTACATTGCGCGCCACGGGTAGCTCGAAGTCCACGACGTGCGCCTTGTCGAACGCAACATACATATGAAGCGAAGCGCATTCGACACGGTGACCAAACCGCGCAACCGAGGCGACGTCGCTGCGCTCCCTCTCCAGCACATGAACCAGGTCGATGTCATAAGGTTCTGCCCGACCGTGCTCCAGCAAGGAAGCCACCGCTGCTTCCATCGGTTGATAGTTGCCACCAAGTAGCCAGCTGCCTGACAGATACTGATGCGGCTCTGGTCGCCCAGCGGCGCGAAGCAAAACCTCTCGAAGCGACTGGTCCAGGATTGACCTGCCAGCTCCACTCAGGTCCGCCGCCGCCATCAACGCGCTTGTGAGTTCATTGGATGCCATGTCTATCTCCGATCCTCGTTCCGTCTGGATGATCGGACGGGTTGATAGTCAGGGTTGATATTGGGCCCTTGCCCCAGTTTGTCAACCTAGCGCCCAGCTAAACAGTCATCCGTCGGTAAGCAAAGAGCCGTTTCGACGGATGCCCCTGTGCCCTGGTGCCGTGGGGCTCGGCGAACCCGCCAAGCGGTTGATACATACGGGTGATGATCTCATGCATCGGACATGATGGCTCCGGCATAGATTTTCGACGGCATGTGTGATGATACTTCCTTGGTCAACCCCCGACGTTGAATGCCTACTTTTGGAGCGGGACACCTCCGGACGAGCTTGCATCGCGTGATCGAGCAACCGGGCGATTGGAGCGCGAAACGAATGGGACGCGTCGCGACGTCCCATCGGGCACCTGCAAATCACCAACGGTCTTACGGGCGACGCCGCGCGACCTCGAAGCCTCAAAATGCGTTCGCCTCCAAGGCCATGAACGAGGCTGCGCCTTCCGACCGGATGGGTGTCCTGGTGCCGATATCCACTATTCTGTAAGATGGTCCATTAACAGGTCTGGAAGCTATCTAAAAATCGATTTATGGGGCGTATTGTCGTATGTCGCAGGCTGGTGTATATGTTCATCAACAGAGCACAAAGTAGGTTAGCGACCCATTAATGGAACAATGCAATGGTCAAACCGACTGCGCGGTCCTTTTCGCGCTACAGCACCCAAGCTGTCAAGCTTCTCGGCCAGTCGATCCGGCTTGCACGCATCGAGCGAAAGCTAACCATTGCGGAACTCGCGGAGCGAACCGGGCTGTCGCGCGGCTTGGTCCAGCGCATCGAGCGCGGCGATATGGGCTGCGCAATCGGTGCAGTTTTCGAGGCGGCGGCCATCCTTGGCATTCGGCTGTTCGATGCGGGCGAGGTGACGATGACGCTAAGGGTCAATTCGAATGAACAGGTCCTGACCCTGCTGCCGCAATCCGTGCGCACACCAAAGAAGGCCCTCAAAGATGACTTCTGACACGCCTCTGGACGAGGTCTATGTCTGGATTTGGCTGCCAGGCGAAATCTCACCTGTTGTGGCAGGGTTGCTCGGGCGTGCCGGCAACACGTTGGTGTTCAATTATGGCCGCAGCTATCTCCAGCGGGACGATGCGATCCCTATCTACCAGCCGGAGCTTCCTCTTGAAGCTGGAATTCTGCCGCTGACCGCCGGACTGTCCATGCCTAACAGTCTGCGCGATGCGGCGCCCGATGCGTGGGGACGGCGCGTCATCGTCAACCGCAAATTCGGCCAGAAGGGCGCTGCCCTGGACGTCGGCCAGCTTGATGAGCTCACCTATCTCATCGAGTCCGGTTCCGACCGGGTGGGCGCCCTCGACTTTCAGCGCTCCGCCACGGTCTATGAGCCAAGGCAGGGGAAAGCCGCCTCGCTCGACGAGCTTCTCACGGCCGCCGAACGGGTCGAGTCCGGTGTCCCCATCACGGCGGAACTCGATCAGGCCCTGTTTCACGGCAGTTCCCTTGGGGGCGCCAGACCAAAGGCGATGATCGCGGAATGCGGGGCGAAATACATCGCCAAGTTCTCGTCGCGCACCGACGTCCTCAACGTTGTCAAGGCCGAGTTCGTAGCCATGCGTCTGGCCGACCTAGTCGGGCTCACCGTTGCCCCGGTGCGCCTCGTCGCAGCCGCAGGTAAGGATGTACTGCTGATCCAGCGCTTCGATCGGGTGCATGGCAAGGCGGGGTGGCTTCGAAAGGGTATGGTCTCGGCCCTCACCCTGTTGGCCCTCGACGAACTCATGGCGCGCTATGCTAGTTACCAGGACCTAGCCGAAATCATCCGCCATCGCTTCGAAGCGCCGAGGGCGACATTGCATGAGCTGTTCGGACGCCTGGTCTTCAACATACTGTGCGGCAACACCGACGACCACGCCAGGAACCATGCTGCATTCTGGGACGGATCGACGCTAACGCTGACACCTGCCTACGACATCTGTCCGCAGGGCAGGGCCGGCAACCAAGCAGGGCAGGCCATGCTCATTGCTGGCGATAACCGGCAGAGCCGGTTCGCGGTCTGCATCGCCGCAGCTGCACAATTTCAACTCCATGAGGAAGAGGCCATCACCATCATCGAAAAACAGGTCGATACAGTTCTCAAACAATGGAGCGTCATTTGTGACGAGGCCCAACTGAGCGCCGTCGAACGCAATGTGATGTGGCGCCGGCAGTTTTTGAACCCGTTTGCATTCGAGGGCGCACCCAAACGTCTGTCAGGAATGATCGAGTAGGACAAGGGCGCTTTCGAGGGGAAAACTTCACCCAAGAATTGCTCTGCCGCAGCCTGCGTCGTCACGACGCGTCATCAGCAGCAAGGGACGGGAGGCGGCAGGGTCATCATTCTTGACCGCCTGTGAAGCAACGGACGCCAGGGCAGCGACGTTCCTCCGCACGCGCCGGAGTTGACATTGTCAGGAAAAAATTTTACGACAGCTGACATTGTGGAGATTCGAATGAGCGACGGTCCGCACAAAAGCCTGCCATTGCGTCCCAAATACAGGCGCGTCGCCGAGTGGGCGTACAAGTCGGCATTCGCTATTCCAGAGGTCTGCGAAGCGGCCGAATCTGCACTCGTTCAAGACGCACACATAGAGCTGCGTAGTGTGATCAAGCAGCTGGTCGAGCTCGTTGAGGGGAGCGATCTTTTTAGCAGGCAACCGGATGAGTTGCAGCGACAGTTGTACGAACTACGTGACGACCCGGCGGTACATCCGTTGGCCGCAAACGCGATTGAATGCATTCAAATGGCAGTCCAACAAGGCTTGCAAGGACGCGATGCGGTCCAGAGCGGGATTGCCACGGCATTGAGCGAGCGTCTGGACGCGAATGGGCGGACGACGGAGGAGCATTATCTAGCCGAGCGCGGGCCGGGTGCAGGTCGCACCATCCGCAATCGCATGGGTGAAGTAAGCGCTGGAATGCACGAGAACGGCTCGTTCACCCGCATTGCTCGTTCGCTCCTCGGTGACGGTACTGTCGCCATCACGAGAACTCCCGCGGTGCGAGGCGGGCTTGATGAGGGAGTTTCCCTATGAAGGTTCTGCAAGGAGAATGCCCTGCTCTCAAAGTTCATGTCATTGAGGCCGGCGGAAAAGCACAGGAAGGCTGGCAACCCGTCGAGATTGGCAAATCCATCATTTTCAACATGAAGGATCTAGATGATTACCGCACGAAGAATTGGGACAGCCGAATCTTCGACACGCTCGTTCTGATCGCCGCGGTGGAATATTGCGACAAGGCCTGCAAACGCTCGGCATGGGGATGGATGCGGAAGTTCCAGTTGGCTATGCCCGTCAATGATCTGGATCGCTGGCAAGATCCCAAAGTCGTAGCGGCGCTCATGTCTGCCCTCAAATTTCTAACTGGCGATGCGTGGAACATATCGTTCTATCAGCGCCAACTCGCTCCCGAGGAAGACGTCGGTAGACAGAGTCGTTTGGAATTTGGTGATACCACACGCATAGTCACGCCGTTCAGCGATGGTCTGGACTCACGGGCAGTGAGCGCATTGCTTTCGGCGGGGGGACGTTCGGATCGATTGATCCGCATTCGGGTGGGGTCAAAAAAGGGCGATCGCCCCCGTCGCGGCAGCCAGAGGCTCCCCTTCCTCAACATTCCCTTCAAGATCAAAGCCGGGCCGGACGGATTCAAAGAGTCCTCCGCTCGGAGCCGCGGCTTTAAGTTTGCCTTTATGAGCGCGACCGCCGCGTATCTGATCGGGACCCATGACATCGTGATGCCGGAAAGTGGTCAGGGGGCGCTCGGTCCATCGTTGGTACAAACCAGCCACGGCTATGAGGACTACAGAAACCACCCTCGTTTTTTGACCAAAATGGAGCGGTTGTTCGCCGCGCTTTTCGAGTACCAAGTCGTGTACCGGCTTCCGCGCTTGTGGAAAACGAAAGGTGAGACGCTTCGCGAATTCGCAGCCCTTCCCATCGAGCCGAAAGAGTGGATCGAGACCCGTTCGTGCTGGCAGCAGAACCGGAATTCCTCCGTAGATCATAAATGGCGCCACTGCGGCATCTGCGCCGCTTGTATGCTCCGCAGACTCAGCTTTCACGCGGCCGGTGTCGACGAGCCGAAAGAGAACTACATCTGGGAAGAGTTGTCTGTTCCTGCGTTTGCTCAAGGAGCTGCCAAAGGGTTCGACAAGATAACGGGGGCGATGGAGCAGTATGCCGTCGCCGGATCTCTGCACCTTGATCATTTGGCCGATTTGAGCTCTTCGTCTGCCCATCGGAAACGCATGAGCCGGCACGCTTGGCAATTGTCCGAAGAACTGGACATGTCGCATGCGGATGCGGAAGGCGAGCTCTTCGGTCTTCTTGAACGGCATAGGATTGAATGGATGGCATTTACGAAAGATCTGGGTCCTAGATCATTTGTTGCTCGGTGGTTGGCTTGACTGCGATGAACGGAGCCGATGATCAGCTCTCAGCTGGGGAAGTAGGCGAGAGAATTCGTATCGCACGTGAAAATGCAGGCAAGACCCAGGCAGACGCTGCCCAGGCTATCGGTGTGGCACGCACCACCTTGGTCGCGATGGAAAAAGGGGCGCGGCGCGCAAAGATTGGCGAGTTGCAAAAGCTGGCACGCTTTCTGGACACCAGCACCAACGCGTTGCTCCGTAAAGAAGCGATCCACGTCGAGCTTACACCAAAATTTAGGAGACTAACCGAAAACGAAGGACAGCCCGTTGCGGCAGCAGCAGACCTGATGGCGCAACTCGTAAGGGCCGAGGTCGAACTCGAGGCTCTCCTCGGTGTCGAACATGTGCGCAATCTGCCGCCTGAAAGACGCATTCTTGCTGGCGACGTTCGTCAGCAGGCAGAACAACACGCCTTGGAACTTCGTCATTGGCTCGGTCTTGGGCTTGCGCCGATCGCGGATATCGTCACTCTGCTCGAACTGCAAATGGGTGTTCGTGTCTATGCGAGGCGTTTAGCGGCGAGAATTTCAGGCTTGTTCGCCTATGATGAAAAGGTAGGTGCCTGCATTCTCCTAAATGCGAACCATCCAATCGATCGCCGCACGCAAACGGCCGCGCATGAGCTTGGTCACTTAGTGGCCACTCGCGGAGACGCAGAAGTCTATGAGATCGATGAACTGGAGAGCTCGCGCGAGGAAAAATATGCCAATACATTCGCAAGAAGTTTCCTGACGCCGGCGCAGGCGGTTCGGCAGAAATTCGCCGAAGTGACGGCAGGTGCTACGAGCCTAACTCGCCGTCATGTGATCGTTCTTGCACATTACTTCCATGTTTCGCGCGAAGCCCTTGTCCGACGACTTGAAGAGCTGCAACTCACGAAAAAGGGAACCTGGGATTGGTTTGTGCAGAACGGAAACATTACGGATGAGCAAGCGCAACAAGTTCTAGGAGATGTGTCCAGAAATGACCATCTGAAGGACGACGCAGGCAGGTCCGTGTCGCTGAGAACCGGCCTGATGGCATATGAGGCGGCAAAGCGAGGCCTCCTCAGTGAGGGCCAAATTGCAAAGCTCCTTCGTATCGATCGGGTCGAGGTGCGCGATCTGCTGAGCGATATAGATGCCGAGGAAAGTGGGGCCAATGCGGCAACCTCGATTCTCCGGTGATCTTCCGTCTCACATAATTGCTGATACGAGCGTCATTATTAATCTCAATGCCACCGGCATTGCGAGCGACATCATTCGGTCGCTGAACGTGACGCTGCGTGCAAGTATCGTCGTAAGGGACGAGCTTATCGACGATCGGAATAGCGGTCGGAATGATGCCGACCTCGCTCAACAGTTGGTGCGGGATGGCCTGCTGCAGTTTGCTGAGTTTGACGACGAGAGTGAGGGGGTATTTGAAAGCCTGGTGAGTGGCAGCGCAGAGACGACCCTGGATGATGGAGAGGCGGCAACGTTGGCTATCGCGGTATCGTCTCAAGGGTTGGCGATCATTGATGAACGCAAGGCAGTTCGTATCGCCGGTGATCGCTTTCCTGCACTCCAACTGCTCGCTACCGCGGATCTCTTGCAATCCGATCGCATCCTTCGCGCGCTGGGAAATGAGCGTCTCGCACAAGCCGTCTTACGTGGCTTGAAGGGAGCGCGGATGGCGATTGCGGAGCGCCACCATGATTGGATTATAGGCCTACTTGGTGAGCAGATTGGAGAGTGTCGCAGTTTGCCGGCCGCACTGCGTCGAGCGTCGACCTGATCGCTCGACAGCCGTTGGCGCGTTTCGCGATCTCAGCACACCGCACTACTAGGCAATGGAATTGGAAATTCATCAAGGAATCCTGCGGGAGGTCGTAGAGCCGGTGCCGCAAATGTCGAAAATCGACGGGTGTCGAAATAATCAGTTGGCTTGAACAATCGTGTAATCTCTCCATCCCGGCAGGTCTGGTTCCGGAGGAAAGAAGGAGCCGTATGACCGTTTGAGTGCAAAATGACGCTCAATGGCTTTGCTCCTTTCAACCTTTGCCGCATCCGGGGTCAAGTCGAGCTAAAACACCACCTCACGAGAGCTCTGGTCGGCGGCGCCAGCCTGAAGGCGGCGGACTTTCTCGGCATCGCCGAAGCCTATCGAAATATCTCGTAGCATCCAAAGCCTATCGGGCGCTTCGGATAGGCTGTGCTGCAGCGGGAATCCTTGCAAAGGGCGCATTGCTTCTCATATTCCGGCGACGGGCTTGGAAATGCCGTCAAAGCATCGTATTGAGCCGCCTCCAAATCACCGGTCGTTTCCGCGGCCGCGCAAGGCTTTGCCAGGATAAACTATGGAAACCGTACTGATCGTCGTCCACCTCATGGTCGTGCTCGCTCTTGTCGGCGTGGTGCTGCTGCAGCGCTCCGAAGGCGGCGGCCTCGGCATCGGCGGCGGATCGGGCTTCATGACCGCGCGCGGCGCCGCCAACGCGCTGACGCGGGCGACGGCGATCCTAGCGGCGGCTTTCTTCGCCACTTCGCTGACGTTGTCCATCGTCGCCCGTTACGGCGAAAAGCCGATCGACATTCTCGATCGTGTGCCTGCGACGAACGGCGCGGGCGGCGGCGTGCTCAACCAGTTGCCTGGCACCACGGCGCCAACGCCACCTTCCGACAATACGGCGCCAACGCCGCCTTCCGGCAATGATGCCGCAGCCCCGGCTCCCGCTACACCACCCGCAGCGGGATCGACTACGCCGCCGGCTACAAACGGCGTCACCCTGCCAGTAACGCCGCAGGTTCCAAACCAGTAATCGGCAGTGTCCGGCGCCGCGATCTGTTGTTGTTTGAACACATTGGTCCGACGGCCAGGGTCATTTGGTCATTTAGGATTTAGGACACGTGAGTCCGGCGCCAGCTAGTACGACGCTTTGATTGGGGACGCCGGCGGTGTCGAGAACTCCGTTTCTGGTGCGGAGGACGTGCATAGAGCCAACGCCGGGCGCTTAGTTCGGCATCGAAGACGAAGGCGACGCTGAAGCACGCGGTACATGTAGCTGCGAAATAAGAGTTCCAGTTGGGGCCGGAGCCGGACCGAATAGCTTCGAGGCTCGGATTTTGTTAAGCGGACCGTCACATCCTTCGTGCCTCAGCGTGAACTGACCTATGCCGTCATTCGCCTATAGCCTCAGCTCTTCCAGAGTGAGGGAGTTTAGCTTCTTGCCACGGGTGCGCTTCAGCTCGGGGTTTTTCAGCTCATCGAGCATCACGAACTTTCCATCACGGAACACATGCCACTTCCGGATGGCGCTCAGCGACACCGTTCCCCCGTTCGTCTTGCTGAAGTGCTTCTTTTTGGTCTGCACAATTTCCATGGCGGGCTGGAACGGCCGACCGTGTGACGGCTCGATCCGCTTGCCGTCCATATAGAAGCCGTCCCCTCACGGATTACGGCTTCCCCGTCGGGAATACCGGCATACTTCGCGGGGCGAGACAGGACCAAATACAGCTTTTCGCCCACCGGCGGGTGGATGCCTTCCTTGTAGTCGATGAATTTAGCTGCGGGAGCAGCGGGCTTTGCTGTCTGTTTCTGAAGCGGGGTAAGCGCCCGCACCAGTATCTGTGACTTGGTATCGTCGGGGCTCTTCCAAAGCCCCTCAATCAGTCTCACGGCATCAGCGGTGAGGCCTGCAAGTGTCGCTGTTGGACAGCTTATAGATATCACCGATATATTCCGACGCGGCCTTCACGCCGACGGGCTGAGCCTTTCTGCCTAGCCGGTGTCCGGCCAGATGCCATGGCATTTTGCCAATCTGCATTGGCAGTCGGCCGCGGCCGGGAGCAGACTTGCGGGCTCGATGGACATGACATAGTCGATCCCATGACTATATTAACGGGGGCTCACCGGACCCTCCTCTGCCCGGTTCAAGCCCGGATTGATGTTGGAGAAAAAATTGGCCTCGCAGCCTCCCGTCACGCCTGGAGACAGGGCCGAAGCCGCAGCGACAAAACCGTTGCGCGCCGATGCGCAGCGCAACCGCGATGCGCTGATCGAGGTCGCCGCGGTGGCCTTTGCGGCACATGGCGTCGATGCCTCGCTGGAGGAGATCGCGCGCCAGGCCGGCGTCGGCGCCGGCACGCTCTACCGGCATTTTCCGACGCGCGAGCATCTGGTCGAGGTGGTCTACCGGCGCGAAGTGGAAGGCCTGTGCGCGGCCGCCGACGAGCTCGCCCTGCACCATCCGCCCGACGTCGCGCTCGAACAATGGATGCAGCGCTTCGTCGACTACATCGCCACCAAGCGCGGGCTGGCCACGAGCCTGCGCATCCTGCTCTCGACCAATTCCACGCTGTTCTCGGATACGTCAGGCCGGGTGTCGCTGGTCTTGCGGCGGCTGGTCGACGCCGCCGTCGCCGACGGCTCGATCCGCGGCGACGTCGACAGTTCCGACGTGCTGCACGCATTGGGCGGCATCTATTCGGCGCCCGACAGCCAGGACTGGCACGACCGCTCGCGCCGGCTGGTGTCGCTGCTGATGGACGGGCTGCGGTTTGGGGCGACGAAGGGTAGTGGGTAAAGGCTGGGCCGCCGAAGGCGCGGCGCTAGAACGAAGTCGGCTTTGCGCCCGAGAAAGACCCGCTGCGCGGGATGGGCGCGCGCTGTGAGGTAGAGGGCGCAAGCCGGCCGGCTTCGGATCTTGATCGGAAAAAGCGGACAGCCGGCCAACCGCCACTTCCATTCTACTCTACCTCGCATGGGGGCGCGTGGCGGGAGATTATGCCAGTTTTGTTGCTAACATCGTTTTGTCATCAAACACTGTGTTAGGAAGAAACGGTGCGGTGCCTTACGCTGAATTCCTCGCCGAACTTGATCGTGCTGGACTCAGTGTGCGCAGTTTTGCCGAGTTGATTGGTATGAACCCCAATTCGGTGACCAACTATGCCGGCCGGGGCGAACTGCCGCAGCACATCGCGCTCGTCGCCGTGCTGTGGCTGAAATGGCGGAGTGCGGGTCGACTATCGAAACGCAATTGCCAAGGTCGCACCAACCAAGAAGCCGCGCGGCGCGACCCGTTGCGGCCATTTCGGCGGCGACCGGCAGGCCAGCCTGGATTTGCAGTCGTGAGCGGGCGGAGGGATCACGCTCGTGACTGATTGGCTGGCGCGACTCGAACCCTTCGGCGCTGATCGGCAGGCGCTGCATACGCTCGACTCCATGCTTGTGGTACCTCCCTTAAACTCCTAGGCCTTTATTGGAATTCAAATTCCTGGGTATTTGTGGCATTACGGCTTGGGGCGAGAAGATCGCATGACCGCAGCAGCGGCAGGCGCACATCTAGGGGGAGCGATTGCCGCGAATATTTGACAACATTGAAACCGGCTTGCTTCCGGCTTTGCGTCAGACGCTTGAAGTCTCGGCGCGAGGTGATTTTTGCGTGGGCTACTTCAATCTGCGCGGGTGGAAGTCGATTGACGATCTGATTTCTGCTTGGCCTGGCGGCGAAGGCGATCAGTGTCGGCTGCTGGTCGGGATGCAACGTCTCCCGCAAGAGGAATTACGGATCGAACTCGGCGCTACCAAGGAAGAACATGCGCTCGATAACCAAACTGCGCTTCGCCTGAAAAGGAAGCTGGCAGAAGAATTCCGCGTTCAATTGACCCTTGGCATGCCAAACAACGCCGACGAGGCGGGGTTGCGCCGCCTTACTGCCCAACTCAAGGCGAAACAGGTGTCGGTTCGCCTTTTTTTGAAACACCCGCTTCATGCAAAGCTTTACCTGCTGTTCAGGCCAGATGCGAACAACCCGATTACCGGCTTTTTAGGAAGCAGCAATCTGACCCTCTCCGGCCTCGCGAAGCAAGGCGAATTGAATGTCGATGTCCTCGACCATGACGCAACATCAAAGCTGGCGAAGTGGTTCGACGACCGTTGGTCGGATCGCTGGTGCATCGATATCACCGAAGAACTGATCCAGGTCATTGAGGAAAGTTGGGCGCGCGAAGAGACACTCGACCCCTACATGATCTACGTGAAGATGGCCTACCATCTTGCGCAGGAAGCACGTGCTGGCCTGAACGAGTTTCGAATTCCCTCTGAGTTCGGCAACCGGCTCTTCGCCTATCAGGAAGCTGCGGTCAAAATCGCGGCTCATCACTTGAACAAGCGCGGTGGCGTTCTGATCGGCGATGTCGTTGGCCTCGGCAAAACGCTGATGGCCACGGCCTTGGCGAAAATATTCCAGGACGATCATTTCACTGAGACGTTGATCATCTGCCCGAAGAACCTCGTGAAGATGTGGGAGGACTATGTTTCCGAGTATCGGCTGATCGCCAAAGTTCTTTCGGTGACACGTGCCACCCGTGAACTGCCCGAGCTTCGTCGCTATCGCGTCGTGCTTATCGACGAAAGCCACAACCTACGGAACCGGGAAGGGCGAAGATATCGAGCGATCCAGGAATATCTCACGGAAAACGAAAGCCGCTGCATCCTCCTGTCCGCCACGCCCTACAACAAAACCTACGGCGACCTTTCAAGCCAGTTGCGGCTCTTTGTTCCCGAAGATCGAGACATCGGTGTCAGACCGGAACGATTGCTTCAAGACATCGGTGAAACGGAATTCATAAGGCGCCACCAATGTCCCGTCCGATCTTTGGCGGCCTTCGAAAAGAGTACCTATACGGATGACTGGCGCGAATTGATGCGCCTCTACATGGTCCGACGCACGCGCACGTTCATTCAGGACAATTATGCCCAGACCGACCCGGCCAACGGTCGGAAATTCCTGACGTTCGAAGACGGATCTCGCTCGTACTTCCCCGAACGTGTGCCGCGCACGCTGCGGTTCAACATCAATGACAAGGACACGACCGATCAGTATGCGAGCCTTTACGCTGCGCCGGTTGTAGATGCGATCAACCAGATGCATCTGCCGCGCTACGGCCTCGGGAACTATGTCGCGCCCAGACCACACAAGCCGCCGACGCCGAATGAGGCGAAGCAGCTCGATGACCTTTCGCGGGCTGGTAAGCGCCTCATGGGGTTCTGCCGTACCAACCTCTTCAAACGGCTGGAAAGCAGCGGTGAGGCGTTTCAGCAATCACTAGAGCGCCACGTCCTCCGGAACTACATCTTTCTGCACGCTATCGAGAACGATCTTCCTCTGCCACTCGGCACGCAGGACGCCGGACTTTTGGACACCGCGAACTATGACGAGGATATCGACGATCAGAGCGCCGACGCCGAACTCTTTGCGGAGGGCGAGGACGAGAATACGCAGAATTCCGAGACGCTTGATCTGCGCGACGAGGCAGCTTTTCGGGAGCGGGCGGCGGAGACTTATCGTTTGTATGCCGGCCAGTTCAAGCGGCGGTTCAAGTGGCTCCGGCCCGATCTATTCGTCGCGCAGTTGAAGAAGGATCTGGCGACCGATAGCACTCGACTTTTAAAGATTCTCCACGAATGCGGCGACTGGGACCATGCGAAAGATACCAAGCTCACCGCGCTGATCGAATTGCTGACCAAGAAGCATCCAAAAGAGAAAGTCCTGGTCTTCTCCCAGTTTGCAGACACGGTTCGCTACCTTGAGCGGCGCCTGAAGGGCGCGGGTCTCAAGGCAATGGCGGCTGTCTCCGGGGAAACGTCGGACCCAACCAGCGTTGCCTGGCGGTTCAGCCCAGGCAGTAACAACAAGCGCGACAAGATCCAACCCGAAGTGGAATTGCGCGTCCTGATCGCAACTGACGTGCTCAGCGAAGGCCAGAACCTTCAGGATGGCGCGATCTTGGTGAACTACGATCTGCCTTGGGCGATCATTCGCCTTATCCAGCGTGCGGGCCGTGTGGATCGTATCGGGCAGAAGGCCGAGAAAATCCTCTGCTATTCGTTCCTACCGGCCGATGGTGTGGAGCGCTTGATCCAATTGCGCTCGCGCGTCCGCCAGCGCTTGAAGGAAAACGCGGAAGTCGTCGGAACCGACGAGGCGTTCTTCGAGGACGAAGGCGAACGTCAGGAGCTTGTCGATCTCTACAATGAGAACGCGGGGATTCTCGACGGCGAGGCCGATACCGAGGTCGATCTTGCATCCTATGCCTACCAGATATGGAAAAACGCGATTGATGCGAACCCGGCGCTGCAGAAGGCCGTCCCGGAGCTTCCATCGGTTGTATATTCAACGAAGGCATATACGCCTCAGGATGGGCGCCCCGCGGGAGCGCTCGTGTATTTGCGGACCGCCCAAGGCAACGACGCTCTCGCGTGGGTGGACAAAGATGGCGCCAGCGTCACCCAATCTCAGTTCGAAATCCTAAAAGTCGCGGCGTGTGAGCCGAATACCCCCGCATTGGCGCGGCAAGAAGAACATCACACAATGGTTGCCAAGGGCGTCGAGCACATCGCCGCCGAAGAAAAGCAGGTCGGCGGGCAACTCGGCCGCCCTTCGGGCGCGCGCTTCCGAACCTACGAGCGGCTCAAGCGCCACGCCGACAAGGTGAAGGGTACATTGTTCGATTTGCGTGAGCTCGGCAAAGCTATCGAGGAGATTTACCGTTTCCCGCTCCGCCAATCGGCGACAGACACTTTGAACCGCCAGATGAAGACGGGGGTCAGCGACGATAAGCTGGCCGAACTGGCTTTGGCGCTACGAGAGGAGGATCGGCTCTGCCTGGTCCAGGATGAAGAACAATCCGGCGAACCGCAGATCATCTGCTCGTTGGGGCTTGCGCGTCTAACGGCGTGATGAAGGGGACGGGGATGGACTTCAACGCCGGGAATGCCAGAACGCTGCTGGAACAATTCGAGTTCGCGAAGCTCTTCATCGAGGAACTGGGATGGGATCGACACGCTGCCGACCTCTCGATTCCCAGCGCGGGCACGACATTTGCGCTGCGAGCAGTCGCCGAGAAGCGCGGGATGGTTGCCTGGGTCTGCCAGGCGCCTGCCGGGCAGCAAATCCCCGATCGCGCCATGCGAAGGAAGATCGAGACCCAAGTCGCAAAGACGACGCTTGAGCACCTCATCATCTTCACCGACGCGAAACGCGCGGAGCAGATCTGGTGCTGGGCGCGGCGCGAGGCCGGCAAACCCGCCTCGGTTCCCGAGCACTTTTGGTATGCGTCATCGGGCAATCGCGGCTTCCTGCAAAAGCTGGAAGCGATCGCGTTCTCACTCGCCGAGGAGAACGCCCTTACGCTGGTTGATGTCACGGCGCGGGCTCGCGCCGCCTTCGATGTCGAACGCGTCACAAAGCGTTTCTACGACCAGTTCACAAAGGAACATATCGCGTTCCTCAGCTTCATCAGCGGCATCACCGAGGTGGCGGACAAGGAATGGTATGCCTCGCTGATGCTCAACCGCTTGATGTTCATTTACTTCATGCAGCGGAAGGGGTTTTTGAACGGCGAGCGGGACTATTTGCGCGACCGGCTTGCGCGCTGCCAGCGGGAAAAAGGACAGGACAAGTTCTATTCCTTCTACCGCTATTTCTTGCTGCGCCTATTCCATGAAGGGCTTGGCGGCAAGGCGCGGAACCCGGAACTCGATAAGCTCCTCGGCCGCATCCCCTATCTGAACGGCGGCCTGTTCGAAAAACACCCGATCGAGGAGCGCTGCCCGGACATCAAGATTCCGGACGAAGCCTTCACACGCATCTTCGCCTATTTCGACCGCTATCAATGGCATCTCGACGAACGGCCGCTGCGCAACGACAACGAGATCAATCCGGACGTTCTCGGCTACATCTTCGAGAAATACATCAACCAGAAGCAGATGGGCGCCTACTACACAAAGGAGGACATCACCGAGTACATTTCGAAGAGCACGGTGATCCCCTTCCTGTTCGATGCCGCCAAGGCAAAATGCAAGGTGGCCTTTGAGAACCCGGGCGGGCCGACGATCTGGGATCACCTGCGCGACGATCCGGACCGCTATATCTACACCGCCGTCAAGCACGGCGTAGAACACGCGATCCCGCCCGAGATCGCGGCTGGCATCGAAGACGTTTCGGCGCGCTCGCAATGGAACCAGAAGGCGCCCGCCGACTTCGCCTTGCCTACGGAAATCTGGCGCGAGGTCGTGGCGCGACGCACCCGCCATGCGGAAATCCGCGCAAAACTGGCGGCGGGCGAGATCCGCGACGTCAATGATCTCATCACGCTCAATGTCGACATACGACAATTCGCCCAGGACGTGATCGAGCGCTGCGAAGGCCCGGACCTGCTGCGCGCCTTCTGGAAGGCGATCGAGGCCGTCACGGTTCTTGATCCCACCTGCGGCTCAGGCGCATTCCTGTTCGCCGCGCTTAACATCCTCGAACCGCTCTACGAGACCTGTCTCGATCGGATGGAGGCCTTTGTAGCCGATCTTGAGCGCTCGGCCGAAGGCCACGCACCGAAGAAGTTCGAGGATTTCAAAGCTACGCTGGCTAAGGTCAGCGCGCACCCGAACGCCCGCTACTTCACGCTGAAGAGCATCATCCTGAACAATCTCTTCGGTGTCGATATTATGGAAGAGGCGGTCGAGATCTGTAAGCTCCGCTTGTTCCTGAAACTTGCGGCACAAGTCGATCCCGATCAGAAGCACGAAAACCTCGGCATCGAACCGCTGCCGGACATCGATTTCAATATCCGCGCCGGCAACACGCTGGTCGGCTACGCAACTTATGGCGACGTGAAAAGAGCGCTGACGAGCAAGCTTGACCTTGACAACGCCGTGGGCCGCATCACCCGAAGCGCTGCCGATCTTCAGCAAGCGTCCGACGCCTTTCGCGCGCGCCAGATGGAGGGGGATGGCTCGGTCCCGCCCGCGGATAAGGCAAGGCTTCGCGAGCGGCTCAAGCATTTGGAGGAAGAACTCAACCGCCAGCTTGCTGTCGAATACGGAGTGAGTACCGACACCCCCGCTTATTCGAAGTGGCTTAAGAGCCACGAACCCTTCCATTGGTTTATTGAATTTTACGGCATCATGCAGGGCGGCGGCTTTGATGTCGTTATCGGAAACCCGCCCTACATAGAATTGCTAGAGGTAAGGGCTTACGCCGCTAGGGGTTATGAATGCGAGGGATGCGGGAATTTATACGCACTCGTACTTGAGAGATGCGGCCATTTGATTAGTGCGAGCGGCCGCCAAGGATTCATTGTTCCGGTTTCCTCCGTCTCGACCGACCGCTACTACCCTCTCCAAAAATATCTTACGAGCTACGACCTGTATTTCAGCAATTATGACGACAGACCTTCTCGACTGTTCGATGGACTCGAGCACATCCGCTTAACCATACACATCCTGGGAATCCGGTCCAATTCCCCGACGATCTACGCGACGCGCTATCAAAAGTGGTTCTCGGAAGAGAGACCACATCTATTTGGCATGCTGGCGTACGCTAGGTCGTCGCTGACGCTGGTGCCCAAGAGCATGGCGAAGATTGGCTCTGAACGTGACGTAGAGGTCGCTGAGCATCTTGCCCACCAGAAGACCCCAATCGCCAAGTATTTCGTGAGGGGCGGCAGTGGCTGCGTACTGTATTCAAGAAAGGTAGGATACTTTCTTCAGGTCCTGAACTTCACACCAAAGGTCTTGGACGGAAATGGTAACGAGAGACCGCCATCCGAATTCAAGCGGATAACGTTTACAAACTCCCGGCTAGCCAGTTTGGCACTGGCCTGCCTCAATTCTAATTTGTTCTATTGGTTTGTCACAGTCACTTCCGATTGTCGGCATCTCAACAAGCGGGAGGTTGAGGCGCTTCCAATGCACTTGGAAGCGTTGGCCAGCTCCCCGTATTCCGATCAGATAATCGATACGGTCGTATCACTGATGGATGATTTGCAGGAAAGGTCTGTGACCAGGTCGATGCGGTTTAAGCATGATACTCTTCGAATTCAGTTCATTTACCCGAAGAAGAGTAAAGCGATAATTGATCAACTCGATCGTCAGCTCGGGTCCTATCTTGAACTATCTCCGAAGCAGGTCGACTATTTGGTGAACTACGACGCAAAATTCCGAATGGGCGCGGCCGATGACCTTGCAGGCGAGGGTGAATGAAGGTCGCAGTCCTGGCCTGGGGTTCCCTTGTGAGAAGCGTGGCGATCTGGCCGTAGCCGCGGAGTTTGAGCCAAACGGTCCGCGTTTGCCGATCGAATTCAGCAGGGTCTCCCGTGGCGGGCGTCTAACGCTCGTGATCGACGAAGCCTTCGGCGCGTCCTGCTCTACCTATATCGCCGCAGGCGCGCCATTGGCGATCTCGATGCGGCCATCGAGAACCTCCGCCTCCGTGAAGGCATGCCAAGCGCGAAAGGTGTCGGATTTGTCGATGTCGCCTCTGGTAGGCACGGTGACAGAGCCATGGAACGTCACCCGCAAGCTGTCACGGCGATCAAGACCTGGGCGCAGGCAAACAGCTTTGATGCGGCAATATGGACAGCGCTCGCTACTAATTTCCATGAACCCGACAAAGTAGCCGAGCCGTTTTCGGTGGAAACTGCGATCCGCTATCTCGAAGCGCTCTATGCGCCAAAGCTCGACGCCGGCCGGTGTCGTCGAATTAGAGCGCGACCGGCTCAAATGAGTCGGCAATTAAGGGGTGGTCAAATAGGATTGCTACTTTCAATAGTGCCGGTCGTTCGAATTCCTGCCGACAAATTGGTTGCGAAGGATGCCGACGGAGTGAACGCCGTCATTACCTCGGCGGAGATCGAGGCGTTCGCCGCGCGCATGATCGCGAGCGGGAAGGTGAGGTGACCAAGGTTGATGATGTCTATGCCCTGAAGGTCAATCTTGCAGGGCTCCGGTGAGCTATAGATCGAACACATCGTCCCTCACCGGGTCGAGTAGATCGGGCCGGTTGTTTCTCGGGTTTCATCGGCGCATTCCTGGAGGACCTCGAGACACTGCGGTCCGCCTCAGTGAGCACCCGGAATCTCCGCCTCACGGCCATTCGGTCTTTCTTCAGATATGCATCGTTCGAGGAGCCGGCCCATAGCGCCCAGATTCAACGCGTGCTCGCGATCCCGAGCAAGCGATGCGACAAGCGACAGCTTCAGTTTCTCACCAGGCCCGAGATTGAAGCGATCCTGTCCTGCCCGGATCGCAGCACATGGCTGGGACGGCGTGATCACACTTTGCTCTTGCTGGCCGCGCAAACGGGGTTGCGGGTCTCGGAGATCATCGATCTCGACCGGGACTCGGTGATGCTGGGGCACGGTGCCCACGTGCGATGCGTTGGCAAGGGCCGCAAGGAGCGAAGTACGCCGCTCACCAAGGTTGCACAGCAAGCCCTTCGGGGTTGGCTCAACGAGCCCAGGAAGCGGGGCGCAACGGCTCTCTTTCCGAACATGCACGGCGGCAAGTTGAGCGCCGACGGTGTGCAGGCGCTGCTGAACAAATATGTCGCCAAAGCTCGTGAACATTGCGTCCCCCTCCGCTCGAAGCGGGTGTCGCCCCATGTTTTGAGGCACAGCGCTGCCATGGAGCTGCTGCAGGCGGGCGTCGATTGTTCGGTCATCGCCCTATGGCTCGGCCATGAGGCGATGGAAACGACGCTGACCTATCTTCACGCACATCTTGAGCTGAAGGAATCCGCACTTGGCAAGCTGAAGCCATACGAACGCGCAAAGGCCGAACGATTTCGGCCAAACGACCGACTTCTTGAATTCCTGAACGCCCTTTGAGCATGAGAACTATGCCGAGTGTCAACGACCGGTTCCTGGTCGAAATGGCGGGCAAAGCGCTTCATACCTCCATGATCGGAAGAGGCGCTCGGCATAGTTCGGCGGTCGGCATAAACCGCGAAGATGAACGGCGTCGATTCGTTCGCCTGGCTCGCCTAGACTCTTCAGCGCACCGCCGCCGGGATGGGCCGCTGGCGTCGGCAGACGGAGGCAACCGATTTTGGCCAGTCGTCCAGGTCCTGTGGCGGTGGCGGCATCGTGCTCGGCGGAGACTCAGGCCGGGCGGCGGGCCTGACGAGCTGCGCCATCTGCTTGAAGTCCTACACGCCCAGTGTGCCGCCGGCACGCGCCTTCGATCTGTGCATCGCAAGCCGCCTATTGCTTTTTGTAACGACCATCACGCTGCGCGATAGGTGAGGTAGACGGACCAGATACCGAGCGCGACCGACAATACCCCGAGGCAAAGGGAGATCACCGCCACCCGCGCCGGGACGCGCACCGACGGATTGGATGCGTGGTAGTACCAGAAGATGTGCTGCCACCACTTTGCGGGAACGATGTTCGCGCTGTCTATCCTACCGCCAAGCGCCACGCCCAACTGTCTGCGTAGGAACTCGTCCACCCAGATCACAGGCCTCGTGTCGTCAGCCAAGCCTCGGACCACCGCGTACACGGCTTTGCCATCGTTTTTTATCCGAACGACGGTACCGTTGGGTGTGCCATTCCGATGCTTCTTTGGGATCCGGACGGTGTCGGCAAATACCTCGTCCAGCTTCGCTTCTTCGACCGTCAGATTCATGCTTCCCTCCGCTTGGCCAGCACACTCAATTGTGCGGCTCCTAATGGCCGTTGCCCTTTGACGCATCCGCCGGCGCGGTGCCGGCGGCACGCTCCAAATCTACCATTTTCTTGACCAGGGCCAGCAGATCGCGCTTGGTGCCGTGCGGCAAAGACACGACCTGTCGCGCGAGTTCCACGGTGTCGCGCGCTTCCTCCGGCGTGCGGCCCCATAGATGCGGGGCAGCGCTGAACAGCATTTCCATCGGCATGAATCCGAGGATTTCGCACAGGTGGATCATGCGCGTGACGTGCATTTTTGAGAATGCGCGTTCATAGCGGCCATAAACCTGCATCGAAAGGCCAAGCAAGGGCGCGAGCTCGGCGCGCGTTAGGTCCTTGTCCTCGCGCGCCTTGCGAATGAACTGAGCTACTCTTTCATCGATCTCGCCGAGTGTTTTGATGCCTTCAAACCCCGGCCGGCGGAAAACAGGCTTGTCGATCTCAGGATCGATCGTCTCAACCAATTCCATCTTGTTTTTATAGGCGTCCATATCGTTAGCCACGTCCTCTCCCTTCTTGCCTTTTTCCAGTCGCGGGCAGGGCGACGACCTCAATCAAACATTCAAAACGGGATTGACCCAAGTACGCCCCGGCACTTCCTTGCACAGCGATTTTCCAGAAGCGGGGAGTGAGGACAGCGCTTTCCGCTACTCGCAATAAACGACCATCAGGGCCGTGTTGCGCTCGCCTCGCATGGTTCTTTCTGGCGGAAGCCTGCATTCATAACGCCCTTGAGCTGGCGCGGGGATAGGCACAGCCCACTGAGAGAAAATCAGCGCGCCCTGGCTGCAACCATTCGCCAAGTACCCGGTTCGCCCTCGAACACAGCTTCGACAAGTTTTTCCCCATCGACCCACCCCAGATGCGCCAAGAGTTCGCACGCGATAGAATCTTTGCCGAGACTAATACATCGCTTCACGGTAACCGTCGATCCGGTCCCGTGCATTGAGATATCCCAATTGGATAAGCGAAACAGCTCGCCTTTGGCGGTTTCGTCAGACGGCCGGATGGCCGCACCGAGAGCGGATTCCCTAAGTCCGTTCAATAGGGAAGCGGCCTTTGAGCCTTCACCAAAGTCGAAGCCTTGGCTACCGACGAACGGTGCGGCGTAGATGCCAATAAGGATACCAATCATCATCCCGAGCAGGAAGCTTCGGCCGCCCACGGATCAATAGCCGTTGTCTCGGAGAAACTGGTCGATGGCCGCCTTTATAATCACCGTCATCTTGATGTCGTTGTCGAAGGCGGCCTTTTGCAGTCGCATCTTCGTGTCGTAGTCCAGCGGGCAATTGACGTAGTGCTTGGCTTCTCGCGCGTGCGCTCGTTTGAGGTCGCGCAGGCGATAGCGTCCCTCCTCCTGAGCCAGAGCACGTTCGATCGACTTGCTCTTGCGCTCTTCACCGCCTGGGTTTGGCAGACCGCGCCGCGGCAGTTCCATTGTCGCGTCAGCTTCTGAAACCGGAGCCGCTGTTGGTTCCCGTGCAGGCATTCGCGCCTCTGCCTCTTCCGACAAAGAGGCTGGTTTCATCGCGGCTTTGGATGTGGCTGGCTTCGGCCGTCGCGGAGCGATCGGAAAGTCAGAGACGGACAGTTTGCCTGGCTTAGACATTTCCCACCTTTTCCCGGTTTGTCGCGAGATGGCGATCCAGCTCGGTCACAAACGCCGCGACCTCCGCGCGGCCCTTCATGACCGGGTCGGTCAGCTCGAGCATCTGCAAGGTGCCTAGGCCGTTACGGATTTCGCGGTAGCAATTTCTTTCGGTGAGCTCGGTTTCCATCAGCGTTGATTCATAGCCATTGTCGCGAAGATTGGCGATGAACGGACGGATCAGCCTGTAAGCTTCGAGAACGCGCCCCGGCAGGGCGATGCGCGTCACCACGTTGAGGTGGGGAATCGCGCGCCCCTCCTTGTCGCCAATATCCGCCGTGATGGTGGCGGCTTCGCCGGCCGCCTTGATTTCATCCTGGTTCGGCTGAATTGGCGTCAGCACCAGGTCGGAGTTGCGGATGATCGTATCGCGGATGACGCTGTCGACGCCCGGTGAGTCCATCAGGATTACGTCGTAGACGCCGTGTCGTTCGGCCAGCACAGTTTCAATGCTTCGCTGGGTTGCCGCGCCGTGCAGCTCGATGTTGGCCGGAAGATTGTCCTTGGCGTCACATCGCTTCCACCATTCGGCGAGGTTCTGGCGCGGATCGGCGTCGATCAGAAGAACCTTCTTTCCCTGAATAGCGTACTCGCCGGCAATGAGGATAATGGCTGTCGTCTTCCCGGCGCCGCCTTTGCCGCTGATCGCGCAAATTCTTCGAGGCATGTCTGATCTCCCTCTTTTGGCGCCCCAAAGCCGAACACGGCAGGCCGTCGCCACGCTCATGCCCTCCTCTTGGGCAACTGCATTTCCAAGCGAATGCTTGCGTTCGCATGGCCTTTTTACACGATGCGATCACGCCTCACTATCCCAAGGTGTGATACTTCAATCACATCTTCCTTTCACGTCGGAACGTCATGGCATGTGAACACATCGTGTGAAACTGGAATGTTCGCACGCTGGCGTTGAGCAAACCCTGGAGCCCTCGCCAGTCGACCTCGTTTAGCCAAAGAGGCAGTCAGCGCCGCCGCAGACCTTCCCGGTCCTTTTGTGGTGAACCCCGGAGCCGCGCGAAGGCCGTCTGTGACCCTCGCACGCAGCCGGCCAGGGCGAAGAGCGGAGCGTCCCTTGCGGGCGAGTCCGAGGGGCACACAAAGGCCGACAAAGCGGTCCTGGAGGTGAACCCTGGAGAGCGTTTTAACGTTTGATGGGCAGGGCGAGCTCGTGGTCGCGGTAAAGTCGAGCGAAGTGTCGGCCGCTTGAAAAGTTGGTGTTATTGAGTACAAATTTAACGCCTATTGAGGTGGCAGGATACGGAAAAATGTGCGACATTTTTCCCGACGATCGAGGAACAAGCCCTCGATGCCTGCCGCAAGCGCCAGAGAGAGGGGCCAAAGGCCAATGGACGACGCGAAATTCGAGGTCCGGCTCGAGCCGGACCGGAAGGGTCGAATGGTGCATGCCCGCGTCAGCGCGGACGAATATGCGGAGATCGAAAAGGCTGCCAAAGCGGCCGACATGACGGTTTCGGGATTTTTCCGGTCGCTAATCCTCGAAGGCGCCGGCGTACGACCAATCCTGACTAAGGATGATCGGCTCGTCATGGCGCTGTTGCTGGAGGACATGCGCGCGATCGGCGTCAACCTGAACCAGGTGGCGCGATCAATAAACAGCGGCAAGACCGTTCACCCAAGCGAGATCGACATCAATCTTGGCAACGTGCAGCGCATCCAGGCGGCCGTTTTGACCGAGTTACGGTCGCTGGCGAAGCGCGCCGGCCACAAGCGGCGAGGGGAGGGATAAGGGGTGGAAATCTTCTTCGGCGCCTTTACGAGCGAATGGGAACAGCGCCGCGCGGCGTTGCTGCATGAGCTATCGCTTGGGCCAAAACGCCGATCGTCGGCCGAAGACGAAATGAAGCGTCGATTGAAAGCGATGGCCGCGCTGGGCGGTGGCGGTGGTGCTGGTGGCGGCGGTGGCAGCCAGCCGAAAATGCGGCGGACGGCCGCCAAGTCGATCTTCGCGGCCGAGACGCGGGCAGCAGCAGATGCGTCCCGTCCAATAGAAGCGCGGCTAGCGGCGGTTGCCCAGGGCAGCCAGCCCGCGGTTGTCAAAATGGCATCCTATGGCGCCGGCGCGAGGGTAGGGGCGATGCTGAATTATGTGTCGCGCGGCGGCGAGCTCGCTGTCGAGAACGAGAACGGCGAGCGCATCAGGAGCCGCGAGGATCTAGCGCTGTTGCGGGGAGACTGGAACCATCTGTTCCAGAACCGCGCAGAGAGCCGCGATATCGGCAGCTTCACCGTAGAGATTGCGACTGCGGCGGTTTCGTCAGACGAGGCGATGCATGAGCTGGTCAGGAACAGTTTGACGAGCGCGTTCGGCGATCGACGCTATGCTTACGCCGTTACGCGCCTGGCCGACGGCGCGTTGACGGTTCAAGGAGCGGTGGTACTCAGAAGCGGGCAGGGCGAGCGGCTGACTGGCGACGACAAGGCCGCCAGCATCATTCAAGCGCGATATGACGCGAGTGCGGCCGCTCAGGATGTGGCGGCGCGGTTCTCGTTCCAGGGCTACGGCAACGGTGTCGAGTATGGCGCCAGCAAATTGCGCAGCCTGGTCGAACGTCATGACGGCAACGTTCGCGATGACCGCGGCCAAGTCATCGGTGACGAAAAGCTCGCTGGCGACCTGGTGCAAAAGGAATGGCGCGGTGATCTGCACAGCCGCAAAGGCCGCGACGTGATGCACCTGATCATGTCGGCCCGGGCCGGAACGAATGTCGAGGCGTTTGAAAACGCTGCACGCGACTTCCTTGCCGAGCAGTTCGCCGGCCATCGCTATGTGTTTGCCATGCATGATCCGGCCAATGATCCGAAGGAAGAAGGCGAGGGGGGCAAGCGGCCACATGTCCATGCGCACGCGATCATCACCATGCGATCGGAATCGGGCGATCGGATCGAGACGACCCCTCAGGTGTTTCGAGAGTGGCGGGCCACAATGGCGCGGATGGCTCGGGCGCATGGAATCGCGATGGAGATGACCGATCGCCGCGAGTTCGCCAGTCCGCCCGCCTTCACCCGCAATCAGGTGAGGCCGGTGAGCAGTGAAGGGCGGACCGAGCACGTCGGGACCAGCGAGGCGGCACAGGGACGGTACGATGCCAAGCGGGGCGGACGGCGCAGTCTGGCGAAGGCCGAAAGAAGCCGGGAGTATGCCATAAAGGCAACGCAGAGTTGGCAGAAAATTGCACTCGTCAGCGGTGATCGACGTGTTGTCGCTTATGCAGAGCAGCAGCGGGATCACTTGACAGCAAGCCTCTCGACTGGTCTGGCCGAAGGGAGCGTAAATGTCATCCATGCAGATTTCGGGTCAAAATTCCGCGCCAATCTGGTAACATTGCAGAAAATCGTTTTGGAGGGTCAGGAGATGCGCGAGACAACGCGGGCAGAGTTTGAAGCTTATGAAAAGAAGGTCGAGACGGCTTTGTTCCGGCTAGAGCGGAGCGTCGGTCCGGACGAGCGAGCCGATTTTGATGAAGTCGCGTCTGTTGCTCGCGAGCATGTGAATGGCCGGCGCGAGCTCATAGAGCTTTACGAGATGAAGGGCCAGGCACAGGCGGAGCAGGGAACTGCGACCGGGCGAGACAAAGGCCGGGAGCGTCGAGACGATGCGAATGAACAGTGGGATGCGGCAGCCGCCAAACACGGTAAGGCGGTTGTCGAGGCGGCAAATGACGTTCTTGTGGACATCGAAACCAGTCGCGAGGGTTTGAATAGAATTGAGGCCGGGGAGCTTTCCAACGATCCAAGGGTATTCCGAGCAGATATTGAACGCGGACTGGCTCGCGCGGCAGAGCTTGCCGTCCAGGGCAACACCTATATGCGCGAGGTAGCCGAGAAGGATCCGGAGCTCAAGCGCGCCATCGAGGCGGCAGAGCAGACCCAAGAGCGGCCGGCAGAAGAGCAGGGCAAAACCCCTGCAAATGTCGATGCCGTGATCGAACAGCAGCGAGATCCTCGCCCCGAGGAGGCCGAGCGCCGGCCGGGCGAACCGGCCGAGCAGGCTCACGAACTGGCGTCGACCGTGGATGCTACAAATCGGCTGCAGGATAAGTTAAACAGGGACAAGGAGGCCGCACAACGCGGCGGTGAAACGACGCGGACCGATCCGGCGCAACAGCATATTCCTCGCCTCGAGGAGTTGGAGCGCGAGGAACTAGAAAGAAGGGAACGCGACCGCGACGACCGGGACCGTTAATGGACCATGTTTAATCGACAGGATTACGTTTACCAGAGCAGCGACCCGAAGGGTGACGAGGGGTTTGGCAAGGTATTTGCTATCGTCATCTGTGTCGTTTTCTTCCTGGGTGCATTGCAGGTTGCTTATGAAACGGTGTCTGGCTGGTACCAAAACTTCATGCAGTGGAGCAGCGAAACGCTGGCTTTTTTGGCCGGATTTTGGCCGTTCTGATAGTTGCGGGCCCCTGGCGCTCGAGTCTTATGCAAGGATGAGAAAATGGCAGACGATCCGAACCGGAATCCGACTGCTGACGAAATAGCCGGTATGCAGTGGTGGAATTCACTCACCGAGGCTGAGCGCGCGGACTGGCTGGCCCGGGCGGATTCGGCAGTGCCCGCCGAGGCTTGGGCAGCATATAAACGTCAAGAGCGGCTCACTTTACAGCCTGCTGCGGGGATCCACTAACGACGAAGAAGATAGGCTGCCTTGTGGCAGTCCACTGTACCGATCAGCGCTCGTCCGAGCTGCTTATCGCGCCGGCGGCAGAACGTCGAATAGGCCGGACGCGGCGCTCGTATTTCAACGTCGGTGTAACGGCTGCACGAATTCCGAGAAGTCACCGCGACCCCAGGGCCCAAATGTGCGGCGCCTTTTTTTCTCTTGACGCTTTGGTACGATGCCGCCTTCTTTAGGTAGATCATCATGCTCAAGCCTTTGCTCGATCCCGATGTTGCCGACGTGGCGCCGACGTCTTCGTTCCTGACTTATATCCGTCTTCTCGATGCAGCCGCTGAAAATGCGGACTGGAGGGAGGTCGCCAGGATCGTTCTACATATCGATCCAGAGAAGGAGCCTGAGCGGGCATTCAGGGCTTGGGAGACGCATCTCGCCCGCGCCCGCTGGATGACGACGAACGGCTACAGATATCTTCTGGCAGGCGGTGCGCCGCACTGAACGCTGTTGGACGGCGGTGGCGATGCTGTTAGTTCTAATACGCCTCCATCTCGAAGCGCCATCTTTTTGCGCGGAACAGGCGTCCAATCAGTGATCGTATCGGCATCCACGGCCACCGGCCTTCACGGTCACTATTCTATGGTCCTCGTCCACGCGCGTGACTTCGCCTGTAAGCTGTAGTTTGTCGCCTGGCTTGGCCTTCTTCGGTACAGGGATTGAATAGGGGAACCCGCAGGACGGGATGCTGACGCTGGCCCGTCCGTCATCCAGCAGCTTCAAGACGGTGACGGTTACCGCCACCTCATCGCCGATATTGATGTCTGAGATTTCCCACGCCATTCCATGATTCTGGAGCTGCCTCGGCGGTCGTCAAGATATTGCTAATAAGCAGCGCGCCAAGCTGCAGATTTTTCGCTGAGCTAGAAAGGGCGGCCGGCGCGAATCATGGCGCGCGCAATCGCGAGCTGCGCCTCGACCTTGGCGTTTTCCATTTGCGTCATGTTGTCGGCCGCGATCAGGAGCCGAAGCGAGCGCATGATCTCTCCGCGCGTCCAGCCCGCTTCCAACATGCAATCGACAATCGCCTGGAAGCCTGGCTCCATGGCCTCCTGGCAATCGATCTTGCGATCGGGATATTCATTCTGACTTTTTGGCAGGCTGATCATGTTTTCCCTCAAAGATAGCTTTCGCCGTCGGCGCGATGTTCCAGGCAGAACCAGCGCGATGGTTTCCTCGGCTTAGCGAAACCGAAACCGCCAAACTTACCGCAGCCCGGATGTTCGCAAACGTGGCTTTCAATCGGGCCGTGCGCTCGCAAGGGCTCGGACGTTTCAGGAAGCCGGATTTCGTCGCTCATAGCAGTGCAATCGGTTCGATCATATGTTGGCTATCGTTCGGCTCCCCGTCTTTGACGGTCGCGTTTACGTCCCGGCTCACCCGATAGAATTGCAGTTGGCCATCCAAACTGCCAAGCGACACCCGACCCGGTCGGCAGCTTTGCCAGGATTGTGAAAGACGTTCTTGCCGACTCTGGGGTGAAGCGTCCGCGACCTCAACTCCCCGGAGACGTTCCAGTCCGAAATTAAAGGCCTCGACAACAAGGATCACTGCGCCGGGTGAAGCTGGCGCACCATGGACCGAACCTTGTCCGGATCGATCCGTGCGTCGGCGCGTTTCGAATCCTTGAAGGCAGTGCCGACGATGAAGCCGTTGGCCTGTTCGGCCAGTTTCGCGATGCTCTTGTCGGTCACACCGCTGCCGACGAAGATCGGTACGTCCGCAACGCCCTGCAACGTCGACAGATCCGATTCGTCGATGGACATGCCGGTCGCCGGTCCCGTCACGATCAGCGCGTCGGCATGCGACCTGGATACGAGATCGGCCGCTTCCGCCCGGATCGAAAAGCCGACGGCCAGCGGAGAGGAGTGCTTGATGTCGACGTCGGCGAAGATCTTGATGTCGGCGCCGAACCGCACGCGGTCGCGCAGCAACTCGTAGGCGCGGCCTTCGACCAGTCCCTGGTCGGTGACGCGCGGCGACCCGAGAATGCAGACGCGGATGAATTCGGCCTCGATGGCGTGGGCGACGGCAAGGGCGGCGCGGCCGTCGTTGCGCAGCACGCAGACACCCAGCGGCACATCGTGGCGGTCCCTGATCATGCCGCCGATGCGGCTCATCCAGGCGATGGTCTCGCGCGGAACATTGTCCGGGAAAAACGGTGTGTCGCCGAAATTCTCGATCATGATTGCGTCGACGCCGCCTTCGGCGAGCGCCGCCGCGTCAGCGAGCGCCATTTCGGCGATTCTGCGGCTATCGCCGGCGTATCTGGGCGCGCCGGGCAGCGGCAGCAAATGGATGACGCCGACGATAGGCTTCTTGCCGTCGAAGCCTCTGATATTCATCACCATGACAGGTTCTCTCCCAGTACAAGCACCACTGTACGTCGACAGCGTTCCCGCCGTCGGTGCCGTAGAAATTCTGCCGGCGTTAGTCGCCGGACACTAACACAGTCGAAACAGGTCAGACATCAAAAGAATGGAATTTCGTGCGCCTGACTTTGTTCACCATAAATGATAGCCACACCAGATACTGTGCCATGTCCCGTTTTCGATGGTGTTGCTCCACGATCCGGTGCTAGATTGCTTTGCACATGAATGATGCTGAGAGCGGTCATGGCCGAATACAGGGTTGCATCAGTTTCCGATTTCGAGGACGGTAGCAAGCTGCTGGTCAGCATAGGCGGGACCGAAATTGGCATTTTCAGGCTTGGCGATGCGTTCTATGCCTGGCGCAACGTCTGTCCACATCAGGGCGGGCCAGTGTGCCAGGGGCTCATCTTCAAGCGGGTCATCGAGAATATCGATGCTGACCGTAAGCTTCATGGTCTGCTCTATGACGAGACGGTGCGCCACATAGTCTGCCCATGGCACGGCGCTGAGTTCGACATCCGCACCGGCAGCCACGCCGGCACCAAAAGGCTGGCACTCGATCCGATCGAGGCGGTGGTCCACAATGGGGAGATCGTGCTGCATGTCGATTGAAGGGCGCAACGATCCCTATGCCGAGGCAGAGGCGGCTGCCGAGCGCTTCTGGGCCTTGGCGCGGCAGGCGTTGGACGGCGGCGATGCGGATCGTATCTCCGACGAGGCGGTTCGCCGCGTCATGACCGCAGCGATCAAGCTCTATGCGGCGAAGGCCGATGGCGGCATGCGCACGTTCCGCGCGCTGGTGGGCGGCTATGACGAGGTGGTGACGCCAACCGAAGCGCTGACGGCGACGACCGAGATATTGCGCGCGTTGCGCCTCGGACCGATGGAGTTCGGGCTGTGGTCGCGGCGGCGGCCGGAAGACCATTACCTGACCGATCCCGACAGGTGAGACGATGGACAGCAAAACCGGCCATTCCAGCGACCTCAAGGACATCGATACCTGCACCGACACGCGCGAATATCTGCGTCACGCGCGCCAGCATGCCGAGGCGAACGGCTATTCCGACTGGACCATCGTCGATGTCGATGCCCACCATGTCGAGTCGATATCGTGGAAGGAGATCGTCCGCTACATTGACGATCCGGTGCTGCGCGACCAGGCCGAAGCCTATCACCGCGAACGGGTGGGCTCGCCGCCTTACGGATTGGTCGGCGATTTCGGCATGCGCTACCAGGATTGCGGCGGCCGCATTCCACACCAGTCCGATCAGCGCGAGAGGATCGAGCCGCGGCCGGGCATTCACCGCGATGTCGAACTGACCCGCCGCGCCATGCAGGGGCTGGCGGCTGCCTATATGGTGGTTTTTCCCACCTCGATGCTGATGCTCGGCATGCATCCGCAGCCACACATGGAAGTGGCTCTCGCCCGCGCCTACAATCGCTGGGTCGTCGACACGCTGCTAGCCGGCGACAACGGCATCATCGCCTTGCTCTATTTGCCGTTCAACACGCCGGAGGAAGCTTGCAAGGTGGTAGCGGAGCATGCCGGCAACGACAAGGTTGTTGGCTTCATGGTGACGTCGACCCGCTATAAGCCGGTGCACGCCAACGACTATATGCGGCTCTACCGGATGATCGAGGAGACCGGCAAGCCGATCTGCTTCCACGCCGGCTACCATTGGCAGGACCCGTCGCTGGCGACGATCCCCACCTTCCTCGGCATGCATGCGCTGGGCTTCGTCTGGTGCAACATGGTGCACATGACCAACTGGGTTCTGCAGGGCATTCCCGAGCGGTTCCCGGGCCTGAAGTCGCTATGGGTCGAAAGCGGGCTTGCTTGGATCCCCTTCCTGATGCAGCGCCTCGACGACCAGTTCCTGATGCGCCAGTCGGAGGCGCCGGCGCTTAAGATGCTGCCGTCCGACTATATGCGACAGCATTGCTGGTATTCCAGCCAGCCGATGGAGCGCAGCAACATGAAGGCGCTGGAAGTCACTTTCGAGATGATCGCAGCCGAAACTCAATTGCTGTGGTCCTCGGACTGGCCGCATTTCGATTTCGACACGCCGCGGGTCATCCACGATCTGCCGTTTCTCGGTGAGACCGCCAAGCGCAACATACTGGGCCGCAATGCACAGGCGTTGTTTCGCTTGCCCGACAGGCGTCCGCCTTCCCTGTGACGTCCAGCCACACCCTCAACCTGCCGCGCGGGCCGCCTCGTGGTACCGCCGCACCCGTTCGAGATCCTTGGCGTGCGTGCCCTCCCGGTCGGTCCTGGTCTTGGAATCGACACCCGCCGGCCGCACCAGGCGGATCGCCTCGGCGACATTGTCGGGACCGAGCCCGCCGGCCAGGAACACCGGTATCGAGACGAGCTCGACGATGCGGCGGCTGAGGCTCCAGTCATGGGTGATGCCGAGCGCCCCGACCTTGTTGTCGGCCTGCCGGATGCTGTCCAGCATGAGAATGTCGGCGATGCCGTCATAGCTGCGGGCGACCGCAAGGCTGTCCTCGCCGGAAACGGGTATGCTGCGCATCATCAGGCTCTCCGGCAGCTTCCGCTTCAGCGCCAGAAGATCGGCCGGCGACAACATCTCGGGGCGCGCGCCGAGATGCACGATCGCCGGGCGCAATTCACGCGTCCATGTCTCGATCCGGTCGATATCGCTGCTCAGAAAGAGCGCCGAAAATTTCGACGGCGGCGGGATGGCGGCGATGATCTCGGCCGCCGCGGCGACCGACAGCTCGCGCGGAAACTGCCCCGAGCCGACCTTGGCGCCAATATGATCGACGCCGATCATGGCGACGGCCCGCGCCTCCTCCGGGCCGGAGACTTCATAGATCTGTGTCAACATGGAAGGTTGCCTCTGCCTCCCCCCGGCGCATCTCGTTTCTTTCTCCGAGCAGACTTTGCAACGAACAACAAAGTTCATCCGGTCGACCTGATCGATCGGACGTCGCGCGGGTCACCCGAAAATTTTGACTACCTTTCCTCTCCAAGTGTCAAAGCACGCTAGAGAACCATAAAACAATCGTCAAGAGATTTTCTTTTTAGCATTTCGTAAAATAAGAAGGAACTTTTTGTTGTCGGATATATAGTTGCTGATGCTGCAATTTCGACATAGGGTGTCAGTATCTCGTTTTCACTTCTGTAGCGCAGTCACCAAGAAGGAAGTTTCGATGGGCGCGGCCGCCTCTTCCGCCAATTTCAACTATGGCTATCCGACGCCGGGCCCGCAAAGCCCGACCGGTCAGCAAGTGATGAACAATGACTTCTTCCTGTCCGGGACGCAGTGGAAGAAAGCGCGCGAGGAGGGCATATACGATCTGGTGGTCATCGGGTCGGGTTTTTGCGGCCTGGCGGTGGTGCACAAGGCCCTCGAGCGCGACCCCTTCTGCCGCATCTTGATGATCGAGCGCGGAACGTTCTTCCTTCCCGAGCACTTTCAGAATCTCCCGATCCCGTTCGTCGAGACGATGGGCGGCCTTGCCGAAACCTTTCCCTGGACGCTCTCGAGCATCACCGCCACGGGGCTGGAAGGCGGCTCCATCCGCTGGCAGCACGGCATGGTGCCCTTCTTCGGCGGCCGATCGACGCTGTGGAGCGCCTGGTGCCCGCGGCCGACCACGGAAGAGATGGAAGGCTGGCCGAAAGAGACAATCGCTGCTGCCAGGCGCCATTTCGAGGCGGCTGAAAAGCTGCTGCATGTGCAGCCGGCCAACAAGGTCGATGCGGACGTTGCTCCCGAGATGTTGTTGCGTCTGGCCAAGGAGCGTCCGGTCTACGGCCCGCTTCAGAACCGCATGCAGGCGCTGCTCAAGGAGGCGCCCGGCAAGATTGCCTCGATCTACAGGACCGAGCCGGCGCCGCTGGCGTCGGATGCGCAGTCGGTCGATGGTCTCGATTTCCAGAAGTTCGCGACGCCTGGCGAGGTTCTGGGTCACGTTAGATTGCAAAGCGACCGCGCCAAGGTCGGTCTCGGTGCGCCCTTCCACATTGTCGCGGGCTGCGTGGTCGAGCGGATCGTCCAGCAGTTCGGCGCGGCGACGGCGCTGGAGACGAGCATGGGCGTGCTGCCGCTTGGCGCGGCGAAGCTCATCCTCACCATGGGCTCGCTGCCGGCGGCGACGCTGGTCCGCAACGCGTTCCCGGACAGCGGCCTGGGCGATCGCTTCGCCTCGCATTTCACCTCGTCGATCACGGCGCGGGTGCCACGCAAGGACTTCGACCCCAACGGCGCTTTCCACGGGCTGCAGCTTGGCGCCTGCTATGTGGCGGGCAAGGACGGCAGCTACGCCAGGCAATTCCACATCCAGATCTCGGCGGTCAGCGACCCGGAGCCGGTGAAGAACGCCGGCATCGCGCTGCGCTACATGCCGGACGTGCTGACGACGGCCACGATGGCGCAGCTTCTGACCTCGCGCGATCACGTCATCTACCCTTGCGCGACCCTTGGCGAGCTCGACTGCCACAACCCGCAAACCTGGTACCGGGGCAATCCGGACGATGCCGATCCGACGACCAATTCGCTGCTGCAGGTCGTCGAGAACGCCGGCGACCGTTCCACCTGGGACACCATGGATGAAGCGACATTCCGGACGCTGGAAGATGTGCTCTCGCCAAAGGGGCCGACCCACCTCGAATACTGGCATGGCAGCGCCGATGCCGGCGAGTGGCGCCGGGAACGGCCGAACATCACCGAGCGGCGCAACACCGCGCTGGTGCATGACAGCTCGACCTTGCATATCGGGTCGAGTGAGGATGCGCCGGTCGACCTCGACTACCGGCTGCGCGCGGCAAAGAACATCTATGTCACGGGCGGCGCCTTGTGGCCGAAGGCTGGCTCCTGGAATCCAACCATGACCATGGTCGGTCTTGCCTTCGACCTCGTCGAACGGCTGGTACCTGAGTCCGACCGCAAGAAGGCGAAACGCAAGAGTTGAGAAACGAGTTGCTTGGACCACGATCCCGAACCGAAGGTCCTCGATGGTCAAAAGTGAGTGGATCTAGGTTTCACTTTAGGTGGAATTTGCTCTAGCTGGTTCAGTGGCGAAAGGCGCGTACGCCGGTGAACGCCATCGCAATTCCGGCCGCGTCGGCGGCAGCGATCACGTCGCGGTCGCGCGCAGCACTTCCTTGCTGGATGATCGCGGCGACGCCGGCCGCGGCTGCCGCCTCGACGCTGTCGGGAAATGGAAAGAAGGCGTCCGACGCCAGCACCAGTTGCAACGGCCGGGGTGCGCTCTCGCCGTGTTCAGCCAACGCTAGCTTGACGGCGCCGATCCGGCTGCTTTGTCCGCCACCGATGCCGAGCGTTTGCCGATCGCTGACCAGTACGACGGCGTTCGACTTGACGAACCTGACCACTTGAAAGCCGAACAGCATGTCGTTCAGCTCGAGCGGCGACGGCTGTCTGCTGGTGACGACGCGCAGATCGTCGATCGTCAGCGCCAATTGATCCACATCCTGCATCAAGATGCCGCCGCCGATCGAGCGGAACTCCGTGCAGCCGGGCGCGCCAACCGTGCCATTGACCAGCAGACGCAGATTGGGCTTTGCCGCCAATAGTTGCCGCGCCGCCGGCGTGGCGTCGGGCGCAATGACCACTTCGGTGAACACCTGCGACAGGCGTTCGGCGGTGGCGGCGTCGAGCGGGACATTCAAGCCGACAGTGCCGCCGAAGGCGCTCAACGGATCGGCGGCATGTGCCCTTTGATAGGCTTCGAGGCCAGTTCCTGCCACCGCGACGCCGCACGGAGCCGCATGTTTGACGATGACGGCGGCGGGCTCGGTGAAGCGGCAAGCTAGCGCGAATGCGGCATCCGCGTCGAGAAGATTGACATAGCTGAGCTCCTTGCCCTGCAGTAGCGTCGCCGTCGCCGCGCCGCAGCTCCGCGCGCCGGTCAGATATAGGGCGGCGCGCTGGTGCGGGTTTTCTCCGTAGCGCAGAATCTTGCGACTTGCAGCCGTCAGATGTAGCGCCTCCGCCGCGAAGGGATCGGCATCGCGCGCATACCAAGCGGCGATCGCGGCATCGTGCGCGGCCATCCGTGCAAAAGCCCTGGATGCCAGCGAACGGCGAAGCGAGGCGCTGACGGCGCCTTCGTTTGCGAGCGCGGCGATGACAGGCGCATAGTCTTCCACAGCGGTCATCACCACGACGCCATCGGGGTTCTTGGCGGCGGCGCGAACCATAGCCGGCCCACCGATATCGATCAGGTCCAGGGCACCGGCTTCGTCTTCCGCGGTAGCTTCGAACGGCCGGACGCCGGCAACCAGAAAATCGAAGCGGGCAAAGCGGTTGCTGCGCAATTCGTCATCGTGCTGCGGCCTGTCCGGGCGCGCCAGCAGACCGGCGAAGACGGCAGGATGCAGCGCCTTGACGCGACCGTCGAGGAGCGGGGCGACGCCGGTCAATTCGCCAATGTCGGCGACCCGCATGCCGGCCGCGGCAAGAGTGGCGGCGGTGCCGCCGGTCGAGAACAGCTCGACACCCAGATCCCGAAGGACCCGGGCGATTTCGACCACACCGTCCTTGTTCCAGACCGAAATAATGGCGCGGCGTGGCCTGGGATTGGACATCGGAGGCTTCCTTCCATGCGGCAGCGCTGCGGTTGCCGCTTGAACAATGCCAGTCCATGGACGGCCCGTGGACGAGCCATGAAACGGACTTCATCTAAACTATAAATTGAATATAGCGACGCTTCTTGTTAGTGTCATCATACTGCCTCAATGGAAACGGGAGACGTACGATCCCCAAACGCTGGTCGACCAAAGACCTTCGCGTCGTCGAAGCTCCCAAACCGGGGCGAAGTGGCCGTGGCGCGTTCGTTTTCACTGACGACTACTCTGTCTTTCATTTCAGCAAAATGCCCGACCAGATCCCCGACAAGGGCGAAGTGATCGCTCGCATGGCGGTGGCGACCTTGCGCGAGGCGGCAAAGGCCGGCGTTCCGACCCACCTCATCGCCTTCGACCCGCCGCGCTCGATCAATGTACGGTTGCTCAACGTCCTCGACCCGGCCCGAGACGAACTCCACGAGGGGGACCGCGCCCGCCTGGTCCCGCTGCAGGTGATCTACCGCAACATGTTGCCGCCAGGCGCGTCGGTCTATCGGCGGCTCGCGGCGGGCAATGTGACGCTTGAGGAACTGGGGCTCAAGACGTTACCGGAGGCCAACACTTGGCTGGAGCAGCCGATCATCGAATTCACCACCAAGCTGGAGGAGATCGACAGGTTCATCCCGGCCGACGAAGCGCGCGAGATCGCCAGGCTAGATGCCGGGGATTTTGCCATGGTGCGCGAGCTGACCCTGCACACCAATGCGGTGGTATGCGGCCTTGCCGCGCGAAGCGGTCTCATCTGCGCCGACGGCAAGGTCGAGTTCGGCATCGACGATGACGGCCGGATCATGCTGGTCGACGTCGCCGGCACGCCCGACGAGAACCGCTTCCTGCTCGCCGGCCGACATGTCTCGAAGCAGCCCTTGCGCGACTACTATCTGACGCATGACCTCGAGCGGCAGGTGCAGCAACTGGTGGCGGCCGGCGTGCCGCGCGAAAAATGGGCGAGGCCCGAACGGCTGCCCGCCAACCTGCTGGCCGCGGTCGCCGAAATGTACCGGGCGCTGTGCGAAAGCTGGACGGGCGAGACGGTGTGGGGCGCCCGGCCTCTCGATGAAACGGTGGAAGAGGTCGACCGGGTGTTGATCCGCCATCTGGCGGCGGCATGAGTTGCGGCGCCACGCCGGCGCCCGGCCTCTGCGGCAGCCGAGCTTGGTGACGCCGCGGTTCAGTCTGCCCTCGGTCTCTTCGCGGCGTGATCTGCCTCAAGGGCCTCGATCGCCCGACCGATATCGATCAGCCCGAAGCCGGTGGCCAGATTGGGATAGGGCGGACCCGACGGCGAGCCTTGCGCGGAGGTTCCGATGTCCACCTTGAACGCCGTGCGGGCAAGCATCTCCTTTACCGCTGCCTGGTTGAGCTTCCGGTCGACCTGGCGCAGCAACGCGACCGTGCCCGACACTTGCGCCGAGGCGGCGGACGTGCCGCTGATCACCACCCAGCCGTCGTCGGGAAAGCCGTCGTCGCCATCGGGAAACCGCCTCTCGGCCGAATAGCTGTCGATGATCGATCCGGGCGCGGTCGGCAGAGCGATGTAGACGCCGGCCGGCCACGGCCCGACCAAGCCGCAAAAGTCCGGCACGATCCGCCCGTCGAAAACGACGCTGCGATAGCCGCTGGCGTAGGTCGAGGCGATGATCTGGCCCTGCTCGTTGATATAGGCGCCGCCAACCCCGATGGCTTCGGGAATCTGCGGCGGGAACAGGATCTTTGCGTTGCCGGCGGCAAACACCACCACGCAGCCCTTGGCAATGGCGTCCAGCACCGCCGCCTGAACGGCTCTGTCATAGGCGGCGACAATGCTGCCGTCCGACGGGTTGCCCCAGGCATTCTGGATCACGTCCGGGCGCGGCTTCAGCGCCACCGCTTGCTTGAAGGCGGCCAACGAAGCGTCATCCGTCGTCTTGATCATGGTGACGCGCGCGCGTGGCGCGATGCTGACGATGTTGCCGCAGATCATCGTGCCGTGGCCAAGTGTGTCCACGTCAGGATCGGACGCACCGGGCCCGAGCACCACTGTGATCTCGGCGTTGCGCTGACGGAAAAACGGATGCTCGACATAGCAGCCGGAATCGACCACGGCGACGTGCGTGCCGCAGCCGGTCCAGCCGGCGGCAGCGGCGTTGACGCCGTTGAGAACGACCTGCAAATCGCCCGGTGCCCGCAGATGGAAATAGCCGGCTGGCGGCGGCAGTGGCGGTAGCGTACTGAATTCACTGGGGGCAAGTGCTGCCAGACCGCCGACAAGCACATCGGACGCCGGATCGCCAAGCCGCAGGCAGGTTGCATCGCCCATGCTCGCCACGCCGAAGCTTGCCGTCGGCCGCATCGCGTCGACGCTGACCGTGATGGTGAAATCATTGCGGGCTACGGGCGTAAGCCCGAGCGCGCTCAATGCCCCTTCGGCGGCCGCGAGCTCCACCGGGTTCGCCCGGAACGCTTCGAGATTGTTGGCCGTGGGAAGAGGGCCGTCTTCGAACAGATGGTGCCCATTCGCCAGCCGTGGCGCCGCTTCATAGAAGCTGGCGCGATTGCTCGTATTCGCCATGCCGTTCCTCCTCGGCGCAGTCCGCGTGTTTCTGTAAACTGAAACACAACAAGGCCGCTACATCTTCAGATGCTAAAACAACGCAGAACCCTCATCCACTTGACTGTGGAATATACCATCGATACTTGAGGAACGGTAGTTCACAATCTCCGAAAATCTCCAAGAAGGCCCTGAATTCTCACCTGAGAATTCAGGGAAGGGCAGCTGCCCGATCTTGATTGTTTCCCGGCGGTGTCAGACAACATGTTGCTCCCATGGCGATGGGGCCGCAATCGTTCAGACGTTCCCCGAGAGGACCACCCATGCCGCTGCGAACGGTGACCTGCCTCATCCTGCGTTCCTGCCGGCTGCTGCTGCAGGAACGGCCCGCCGGGCGAATCTGGGCGGGCATGCTCAACGGCCCGGGCGGCAAGATCGAACCTGGTGAGACCGCTGCCGAGGCAGTCGTCCGCGAGGTGCTGGAGGAGACCGGCCTGCGCGTCGTCGATCCTTCGCCGCGCGGATCGCTGACGCTGCTTTTCCCCGCGCCACAATCGCTGGAACTGAGCGTCGAAATTTTCGTCGCCACAGCCCTGGAAGGCGACGCCTTCGAACGGGAGGGGGCGCTGTCGTGGCACGCGCTCGACGCATTGCCTTTCGACAGCATGTGGGCGGACCAGCGCTATTGGCTGACTGCCGTTCTCGACGGCTTCAGCGTCGAAGGCACTGTTTGCTACGAGCTGGACAGCTTGCGTCTCACCCTGTGCGAGCTTGTTCTGCGGCAGCCGGCAACTGCGTGACCTTTGCAGGACCGTTGGCTACCCGCGTGAACCAGTGGCGGCGCACGACGCCGCGGGCCTGAAGCTCGTCGAGCCAGGCGCAGGCGCGCTCCGGTGTCTGTGTGACAGAAAAGCAGACCGGCCCCATGCTGCTCATGCCAATGGCGTCGATGCCATTGTCGCGGGCGTTGGTGACGACGTGATTCAGGTTCTCGTTCTGCAGGGCGATCTGGCGGCCCTTGAAGTAACTTTCGAAGGTGATGGCGTTGAGCGCATTGCAGAATGCTCCATAGTCCTGGTCGAGCACGGCGGGAGCAAGGTTCATCAGCACGATGTGGGCGGTGCGGCGGGTCTCCTCGATCGGGATCGGCAACGTCGACTGGAAGAACTTCAGTTCCGCATCGCCGTGGATGTGTCGCCCGGCCGGCAGGATCATCAGCAGCGGCCAGCTGGGGAAAGCTGCCGAGATCAACACCGGCGGCCGGCGGCCGGCCCCCGCATAGCGGCTCGGCAAGAGATATTTGTTGGGCGCTTCGGCAAAACCCGGCGGCGTTGCGTGGCCGCCATCGACAAGGAAGCCGCCGCGGTCGATCAGGTTGACCGTGCCGCCGGACGTGCCGGCACGCCCGGCGATGCCAGCCAGGCGGTCTGTGGTGACGTCCAGGCCATGGGCGGCCGCGAATGCCTTGCCGATCGACAGCAGGGTGTTGGTCTTGGAGCCGAACCCGGAATGGGTCGGTATGGGGCGATCGACGACGATTCTGACGCGCCCGCCGCCGAGCTCGCGGCGCAGCTTTCCGAGATAGTCGGCAATGTGCTCACGGTACTCCGATCCTGCATCATCGACCTCGACGATGTCGCGGTCGCTCGCGCAGACGCGGCAAGCAAAGCTTGGATCCTCGACCACCATCGACGCCATGCCGTTCTTCCTGCCGGTTGCTCCAGTCAGATCGATCAAGGTAAAGGAGAGGCGGCAGGGCGATTCGATGGCGACTGGCTGGAAGGACATGGCTGGTTTCCCGCGAAATCAGATCTTGATGACGATCGGTTCGTTCAGGCCCTCTGGCGGCCTAAAGTCGAATTCGAGGGCGACCTCGCCACGATCCATGGCGCTGCCCAGCGTGGTCCCTTCGACGCCGCGAAGCTGCAGGGTGATGGTCTCGGCGATCGCCCGCGTCCGCTCGCGAAAACAGTGGGGCGCATAGCGCAGTTCGATGGCGATCCGCAGCGTTATCTTGCCGACGTCGTCGTCACTTGCCTTCACTGCCATGACAGGCAGCGAGCCAATGGTCCGGTCCTTGGCGACTCGCACATTGGCGAACCAATCATAGAGGCGGATGTCGGCGATCGGCGACAGGATTTCGTTCAGCGGCCCTGAGAACAACAGCCATTCGAGTTTGCCGTTCAGCTTGCGGCGGATGGCGTTCTTCTGTTTGCCGAGGAAGCGGAAGGTCATGCTGGACAGGTCGTCACGGCGCGTGCGCCAGACCAGATCGCCGGTGTCGTAGCGGATCAACGGCTGCATCTGTATCCACGGTGCGAGGCCGGTGAGCACTAGGCGGCCGACGCCTTCCTCGACCGGCTTGCCGTCGTCATCGACGACCTCGCCGATGATCTGCGGGTCGAGCACGAATTCCTCGCTCCTGCCGAGACGCGAGGCGCCGCCGACGAATTCAGTCAGCGTGAAACGGTCGTTGAGGATCGCGCCCCAGGCATCGGCCAGGAAGTCGCGCCAATGGCTAGCGACGAGGTTGCCGGTGATGTTGACGGATTGCAGCCCGAACTCGCGCGGGTCGATGCCTTGCTCCATCAGGAAACTGGTGAAGAAGAGGATGTGGTGCTCAAGTCCCGACAGCACCGATATGCGATCGTTGTGGCCGGGAATACGGTACCTGGTTCTGAGCACGCGCACTGCATCGCGGATCAGCGTGTCGTCGGTGACGCCACCATGGAAGGTCTTGCCGAAACCGGGTATCGGCAGCGGCATACCATGGTTGACATTTGGAAACGACAAAGCGAGCGGCATCTTGGTGAACATCTTGCGCAGTGGCGCAAACATGCTGCCGAAATAGTCGCCGATGAAGGCGACTTCCGCATAGGATTTATAGACTTCGAGCGGCGTGCCGGTGGTGCCGGAGCTATGGCATATCTGGCGCAACTCCAACGTGTCGGAAACCATGGATTCGAGGTTTTCGACGACAGTCCTGCGGTCGATCACCGGCAAGGCAGTCAGATCGACGGGGTCGCCTGGTGTGATCGCCGGAAGCTCGGCATAGGCCGAATGCGCCCGATAGTAGGGCGAGTTGGCGCGGGCCTCGCGCAGCGTATAGCGCGCCAGCCAGTCATGCAGACAATTGAGCGTCGCGCGGTGCAAGGCGGATGCGCCGTTGGACCTGTAGAACAGTTCGGGAAGCGCCGTCGCCGATGGTGTCTCGACCATGGACAGGCGGCGTGCGAGTTCGCTGGCATAAGTCTCTGGCGACGGTTTCTTGGATATCGCCGTCATGCGGATCTGACCCCGGGAATCATCAGGCATGTTCGCCTAGTGAAGAAACAAAGATCGAGCAGCCTGCTGAACCCGCCCGCGCACTGAAATTTGCGCATGGCGGACCCCACGGTGCAATAGTTCCGGCCACGGACGACACCGCACGGACAACCAAAGATTTCAGTCGCGTCGGAACGGCCGGCGGTACCCGTCGTGCGTCAAGGGCAAATGCTTGAAATGCTGCAGTAATATTTGGACGTTGCTGATTTGCCATCCTGTGCACGACAAGAAGTCTGTCCGCCGGCCTTCCAATGGCCTGCCTGCTATGACGATTAACGGCTGAACCGGAAGGCTCCTGGTATTCCCGCCTCTGAGGCGGCTTCCGATGCCGCTTCCGACGCTGCCTCGGAAGCGACCTCACTGGCAGCTTCGCTGGCGGCTTCCATCGATGCTTCGGCGGCCGACTCGGCTGACACTTCGGCCGAGACTTCGGACGTCAGGTCCGCCGCCAGCTTCGACGCCGAGGTTTTGTCTATTTTCTGCGCAACCAGAGTGTCAGTAACCCATTTCACCACTTCTTCCATGACTTCCTCCTATGGTAGGCAGAAACAGCATACATCTTCCAGATGTCTCTAGCAACCTGCCGTGATCGCAATAAAATTTTTCTTTTTAAGAAAATAGGCTGTACTTGGAAAATCGACACGAAGTGCAATCGACCTGCGAAGGCGTTGTGTTCATTTGGTTTTCTGTTCTCGATGCTTTTTTAGTATCTACTAATCTTAGCGGGTTTGCGTAAGCACCGGCGTTGCCAACGTAGCTGAAGAATCTGCCGGCAAGGCGGAACCGTGCGCCGGATACCAGAGCCTTGGCGAGGATGATTGCCTTGCCTCGCCAACCACCTGCAACACCCGCGAAACCGGTGGGCGAGATCACCTGGACTTAACGATGAGGGCGGGGGCAGGTTGGGCGACACCCCGGCTGAAATATTTCTCGATGCAGATCAATTATTCATGGAACGGGTTGCACGTGCTAAGATCATCGGCGACGGTATAAATGTTGTCCAAATATCGCAGCTGGTCAGGAGGCACAGATGTTGAGAAGAGTTGTGAGTGAAGGCAGAGGCGTATCGACCGTTTTTGCGCTGCCCTGGCTTGTTGCCAGGGACTGCGGTTTCTTCGAGGAAGAAGGGATAAAGGTCGAGTTTCGCGAAAACCGTCAGCGACAGGCATTGCCGCTGACATCGATGGATCCGAACCAAGTGGATTCCATCCGCACCCATTCGCCGTTCGAGGACGGCGAGGTCAACATCTACCGGGCCTGCGAATGGGGTCAGATCCGTCGAGCCTTCGACAGCCGGCGTGGCGGCAAGGTGATCGGCAAGCGTTCTTCGGTTGCGGTCATGGCGATCGTTTCGGCGCCCGGCTCACGCTACACCTATCCGCAGACGCTGAGGAATGCGCCGATCTCGGTCAGCTACCACAACGGCAACCACTACGCGACGCTGCAAATGCTCGAAGGCTTTCTGCAGCGCTCTGAAATCGAAGTGATCGGCCAGCATCACGTCGACGGCTACAAGGCGGTGCAGAATGGCGAGGTCGCTGCTATCGCGTTGACCGAACCCTGGCTGACTGTCGCCGAGAAGCAAGGGTTTCAGAAGATCATCGAGACGCATTATTCCGGATCAGAGATTGCCGGTCCCGAGATCGACGACGAAACCTATGCCGCCTTGCGGCGCGCCGAGATCAAGGCGGTCCATGTCATAAACAAGGACAAGAGGAAGTGGCTGCATTATCTCGTCGAGGCGCTGCCCGAGGATGTGCGCGGCACGATCACGCCGGACGACTTCTATCTTCCCCGCCTGCGGTTCGTCAAGCCGGAACCCTATACTCGCGATGAGTTCGAGCGCGCCTACGCATGGATGCAAAGCTGGGATCTGATTGCCGGCGGCGCTTCCTATGACGACGTTGTCGACAACCGCATCGCCGCGAGCGAACTCAGAACCTGACCGCAGCGAAAACTGCGTAGTCACGCTCCTGCACAATGGCCGCCGGGTGCATTGTCCGCAGAAGAGAAATTTGCGTCCAGTCCCGGCGGTTGGCAACGCCGCGTCACCGAACGGACTGGTCGGCGCCGCAGTAAAGATCAAAGAGACAGAACATGAGCAGGGACGTCGAGAAGAGGCTGGTCGTCGGCTTGGACGGTGACGACACCTTGTGGCACAACGAGAACATATTGTGGTACGCCGAGCAGAAATTCCAGCAAGTCCTGCTCCACTACCTGTCCGCGGAGGATCTGAGCCACAGGCTGTACGAAACCGAAATGCGCAATCTCTCGCTGTTCGGGTATGGGGCAAAAGGCTTTGTTCTCTCCATGATCGAGACGGCGATAGAAGTGACCGACGGTCGCATCGCAGTCGCCGACATACAGTCTCTTATCGGCCTACTCAAGGACATCATCTGGCATCCGGTGCATCTGATCGACAGTGCGGCACAGGTGGTGGACGAGCTGTCGCGAAGCTACAAGCTAATCCTGATTTCGAAAGGCGAGCTCTTCCACCAGGAGCACAAGGTGGCGAGATCCGGCCTGGCCGATTTCTTCAGCGGCGTCGAGATCGTTTCGGAGAAGGACCAATCCGTCTATGCGCGAATTCTGGCGAAGTACGACGTCGACCCGTCGAACTTCGTCATGGTGGGGAATTCGCTGCGCTCTGACATCGACCCGATCCTGAAGCTCGGCGCGCGCGCCATACACGTCCCATACGAAATCACCTGGAAGCATGAGGGCCAAAGCTCACTCGACCCCAACAACCGCACCTATGTCCTGTGCAATTCGCTCACCGAGGTCGCAGACGCCCTCCGAGAGATGGAAGGCATGGATTGACGTCTGACGCATCGACCCCGAAAATTGGAATCGATTTCCGGAAAGCACGATGCGCAGGTCCAAAGTTGTTAGAGCGTACTTTGTGTGTCTAGGTGAACGCACGTCGCACTAAGCTTTCTGCCGGGACTGCGGCTCGCGCAGCGACGCAAGCGCGGCGGGTGCATGGCGATAGACCGATTTGAAATAGGCGTCATAGAAGGCCTGGTCCTCTGGCACCGGCAGGATCGTCGTCCTCGGCAGAGCAAGTGTTGCCAGAGCGCTGTCAAGATCGGCATAGACGCCGGCGCCGAGCCCGGCCATCAACGCGGCTCCGAGGCTGGTGGCATCGTCCACGTCGATAATATCGATCGGCGTTCCCGAGACCGAAGCTTTGATGCTCATGCGCAGCGGATTGCGGGTGTCGCCGCCAACAGCGTTGATCCGTCGTATCGCACCAACCTCCGGCCGTGAGGTAAGCGCCTCGATGCATAGCCGGGCTTCATAGGCCAGACCTTCGAGAATGGCGCGAAACATTGCGCCGTGATCCGCTGCCATGCTCAGCCCCCAGAACGAGCCATTGGCGTGCGGGCTGGGATGCGGCGCCGATCCCAGCGCGAGCTGCGGGCGGAAGCAGACGCCGCGACTGCCGATCGGTATGGCGGCGGCGGCAGCGATCAGCGGTTCATGTGTGATCCCGCCCAATATGGTCTGGCGGAACCATTCGATCGAGGCGCCGGCCGTGAACACGCCACCGAGAACATAGTGACGCGGCCGTCCGGTCGTCAGCACACCCTGGCAGAATCCTTGCCGCCCGAGCTTTGCCGAGCGGGACGGGCTGGTGACGGCAGCCAGCAAGGCTTCGGTGGTTCCGAGCGTCGCCGACAGGATGCCATCCGCCAACCCGCTGCAGACAAGCGCGCTCAGCGCCTGGTCGTGCCCACCAACCGCCACGACGCAGGATGTAGGCAGACCCGTCGACGCCGCGACAGGCTGGAGCACTGTGCCGAGCGGCGCGCCATTGGCTTCCAGTTCAGGAAAGAGATCGGCGCGAAGTCCGGCTTGCTTCAAGAGCTCCATGGCCCATCTCCGCCGATGCAGGTCGAAGACACCGGTGCGACAAGCCAGGCTCGACTCGGCGCGGATTCTGCCGCTCAGCCGAAATGCGAGATAGTCCGCTACATTCAGCCATTGTGCCGGGCGTGCAAACAGGTTGGGCTGCCGTGCCATCAGCCAAAGCAGCTTGTAGATGCCAAGAATGGGCTCGGGCGGCTGACCGGTGATGCCATACAGCGCATCGGCGCCCAGCCGGCCGACGAAGTCATGGCACTCGGCGATGGCCCGCCGGTCGTACCAGGCAATGATCGGCGTGAGCTCTTCGCCTTTTGCGCCGATCAGTAGGCCGGCCTCGCCAACGCTGGCGCAGGCAATCCCGCGCACGTGAGAAGGCTCGGCAATGCCGTCAAGCGCGGCGCGAATAACCTCGAGCGTTGCCGCCCACACCGCCTCGGGTTCGTGATGGGCGCTGTCCGCATCGGGCCTGACCGTCGGCGTGGCGACCTTGCCGGCAGCGACCAGCGTGCCGTCCGGCGCATAGATGCTTGCCCGGATCTGGGTGGTTCCGAAATCGATGCCCATCAGAAGGGTCGGTTGCGAGCGCACCTGAAAAGGCATTGATTTTCTTACCAAGTGTAGTTGGCCAGGTCTGCGATCACCCGGATGGGGGTCACGAAAGTTTCAAATTAGCGAGAACTTGATTAGTATAGGCTGAAACCAATTCCAGTGGCTCAGGTGAAATCTAGCACCAAAAAAATAGAAGAGATACAGAAGGTATTTACGAAAGCTGTTGCCCTATGCTAGTAGTGGTCAACTACTTCCAGCAACGAAGTCGCACCAGGGGATTATCGGGCCATGGAGAGTTTTTGAATTTCCCGGAGACTTAGCCGGGGAAGCTAGTTTGCCTATAGCCTGCTCCAGGCACTCCTCTCTGACGTCGAGGAAGATCGGAATACAGCGCAGATGAAGCATGCACGGCGCCTAAATTACGCCAACGAACGGTTGCTGCTTCACCGGTCTCGATGTTTTTCCCGCCTGCGGCTGTCGCGGGTCGGGCACGGCTTCCGCGCCGCGTCAGCCTTCAACAAGCATGAAGAAGCCAGGACGTTCAGAAGCGAAGTGAGGTGTTGCGATGAACTACGATGCGAGGATTTCAAGCAAAATCGCCGATGTCGACGGATGGATCAGTCGCTCGGATCTGCAACTGATCGCCGCGGAGGCGGGGACCCCGGTCTTCGTCTACAGCGAAGAACAGCTGCAGAGGAATATCGACCGTATCCAGGGTGCCGCGGTCGCAGCGGGGATCGACGGCAGGGTTGAACTTTATGTGCCGTTCTTTCCCAACTCCAACCCTCATATATTGAAGCCGCTCCAAGCCGTCGGCATTGGCATATTGCTGCAATTGCCGAGCGAGTACGAGATCTTGCGCAAGTTCGGTTTCGACAAGTTCATCATTTCCCCCGGACATGTCTCCAACGACGAAATCAGCGCATGGGCCAAGACCGGCCATCCGATGTTCCTGTCTAGCATGGACGAAATCTCGCAACTGCTCGCCGTCGATCCCAGCGCCTCGATTAATATGCGCTTCGACAGCCTGGGGTCGGGAAAGCCCGGTATCAAGTACAGCGAATTGACAACGCTGTCGGAATTGCTGGCCAGGCATGGACGCGATCTCGACTGCTTCGAACTCTACTGCGGCAGCGGAAACTCCGCCGACGCGATGATCAGCATCATCGAACAAGTGTTCATGATCTTCAAAACCTATTTCCCCAAGGCCAAGGCGATCAATTTCGCGGGAGGGTTCGGCTTCGACTACGAGGGGCGGGCGTATTCGGAAAAGCACTTCAACTGGGAGAAATACTTCAAGAGGCTGGGCGAGATCGCCAATCGCTATGGTGTGCCCGCCGATGTGAAGTTTCTGTTCGAGCCGGCACGCGATCTGTTGGCCGATGTCGGCGCGCTGCTGCTCAGCATCGAGCGCACCGTCATCAAGCATCCGGGCGCCAATCGCGTGCTAACCAACGGGTCGAGGGTTCTGATGCCGTCGGCACAATACAAGGATCGGCGCCACAATGTGCTTTTCCTGGATTCCAACATGGCCGAGATCACGTCGAACCGCATTCCCGCGGCCCTGCGCGGGCGTGGCATCTTGCGGCACGACTATGTGCTTCCCGGCGACTACATGGTTCCGGAAACGCTCGCCGAGGACGACTATCTCGTGATCCTCGACGTCGGTGCCTACTGCGCGACGCAGCACATGGAATTCCTGAACATTCCGCCAGCCGCCGAAGTGCTGATCGACAAGTCGGGTTCGCCTGCACTGATCACAGCGCAAGGCAACAAGTTCGACAAATGGCGCAACCTTCTCGACCAGAAGAAGGAGCTGAGACCCAGCTAGGCCTGGCCAGAGCCGGCAGCCGTACGCGCGTCGCTTCGAAATGGCCTTGCAGTCCGATCGAAAGGCATGGCGGTCGGGAATCGCTGTATCGGCCGATGGCGACCGGCGCATGGTGCCGCGGCGCGCCTGGGTCATGTCGCGAGGACCGCGACCATGACCCAGGCGCAACCTGCCCGTGCTGGCGGCATGCGCGTCGAGGATGATGCGCTGATCCGCGGCGAGGGCCGGTACATGGCGGACGCGGGAAAGGCCGCGCAGGTCTGTGCGGTGTTCGTTCGCTCGCCATATGCAGCGGGCGGGATCACCTCCATCGACACAGCCGAAGCGGTCGCGGCTCTGGGTGTGCTCGCGGTTCTGACCGGCGCGGATATGGCCGGCCTCGGCAGCCTCGCGCCGCATCCACCCATGCAAGGTCGCGCCGGCGCGGCCTTGGTCAATCCCATGCGGCCGCCGCTGGCGGACGGCGCGGTGCGCCACATCGGCGAGGCCGTCGCAATGGTGGTGGCGCAAACGGCGGCACAAGCGCACGATGCCGCCGAGTTGGTTGAAGTCAGCTATGTCGAGCGGACGCCGATCGTCGATCTGCAGGACGCCGCCGCGGACGGTGCGCCGCTTGTCTGGCCGCAGGCGCGTGGCAATCTCGCCATCGAATGGCAAGGGCTGATCGCCGATCCGGACGCCAATGCGTGCCGGGTCGAGGCAGCCATCGCGCAAGCTCGCTTCGTCGCCCGAGCCTCGTTTCGGCAGCAGCGCATCCTCGTCAACTCGCTCGAGCCGCGTGGCGCAACTGGCGAATTCGATACGGCCGACGGCGGCTATACGCTCAGGGTCTGCACGCAAGGCGTGCGCCCGGTGCGTGACGCGATGGCCGCCATCATGGGCGTCGATGGCACCAGGATGCGCATTTTCACCGACGATGTCGGCGGTGCCTTCGGGCTGAAGGTCGGCGTCTTTCCCGAATATGCCGCCTTGCTCGTCGCCGCGCGAAAACTCGGCCGTCCGGTCCACTGGATGTCGACGCGCTCGGAGGCCTTCGTCAGCGACCATCACGCCCGCGACACCATCAGCGAAGCCGAGCTGGCGATGGACAAGACCGGCCGGTTTCTAGCGTTGCGTGTCCGCCATCTCGCCAATATGGGCGCCTATCTCGGCGTCGTTGCCGCCAAGATCCAGACCGACAATTTCATCCGCTGCCTGCCGGGCTGCTACGACATCCCGCTCATCGATGTCGGCATCAAATGCGTCTTCACCAACACCGTGCCGACCGGCCCCTATCGTGGCGCCGGCCGACCGGAGGCGAGCTATCTCGTCGAGCGGATTGTCGAGGAAGCGACACGCATCAGCGGTATCGATGCGGTCGAGCTGCGCCGCCGCAATTTCGTAGCACCCGCGGCGATGCCTTACGTGACGGCGATCGGCACCGTGTACGACAGTGGAAAATTCGAACAGGCACTCGACAAGGCCCTGGACCTGGCGGCCTACCGGAACTTCGAGGAGAGGCGGTGCCTTTCGCAAGCAGCCGGCCGCCTGCGCGGCATCGGCATCTCCTCAGCCTTTGAACACTCGGGGTCGCAGCCGACCGAGAGCTCCGAGATCGCCTTCCCCGGCCATGGACGCATCATCCTGAAGCTCAACGTACAGTCGACCGGCCAAGGCCATGCCACTACCTTCGGCCGCCTCGTCGCAGAGCGCCTCGGCGTGCCGGCCGAGACGATCGGGCATCTCCATGGCGATTCGCGTTTCGAACTAGCCGGCTACGCGGCAGTCGGCTCGCGATCGGCGATGACGGTCAGCCATGCGGCGATCAAGGCGGCGGAAGCGGTGCTGGCAAAGGCCCGAAAAGTTGCCGCGACCATGCTGCAGACCGCAGAAGAGGATCTTGTCTATGCCGACGGCGGCTTCCATGTCGACTCCAAGGCCAATAGCGTCTCGCTATTCGAAGTCGCCGACTGGGCCGCGCAGATGAAGCATGAAATCGGCGAGACCCTGGATACGCGCATCACCGCCGAGACTCCGACGGCTTTTCCGAACGGCTGTCATATCGCGGAAGTCGAAATCGACCCCGACACCGGCGCTATCGAGATCGTTTCCTATGCCGCGGTAGACGACTGCGGCTCGGTGCTCGATCCGACACTTGTCGCCGGGCAGATCCAAGGTGGTATCGCGCAAGGGATTGGCCAGGCGCTCATGGAGCAAGCGATCTTCGATGGAGCGAGCGGTCAGCTGATCACGGGTTCATTCATGGACTATAGCATGCCGCGGGCCGGTGACATGCCTGCGCATCTGGCACTTGCCAGCCAGCAGGTGCCCGCAACGACCAATCCTGCCGGCGTCAAGGGCATCGGCGAGATGGGTGCGGTTGCAGCCATTTCGGCCGTCATGAACGCCATTGCCGATGCCATTCCGTGCCGCGCCGGCCGCGAGATGGAAATGCCCGCGACGCCGGAAAAGATATGGCGCGCCTGCCAGGCCCTAAAGGCTGGCAACGATTTCTAGACCGCGATCTTGCCGCCGCCCTGTTTGGTGATGGCAACGACCGCCGGCCGTACCGGCATGTCAGGCTTGAAGCTGTCTTTGCATCTTCTTCTGAGCGCTACATTCGCACTTGAAGTTGCATTGAGAGCCGCAATTGGCGGCTCTTTATGCTTGGGCTTCGGCGGCCGTCAGGCCGAGTTCGACGGGATCAGGGACCGTCGTCGCGAAAATATCGAGATAGTTTCGCCGTTTCATGGGCGATGCTTGGCCGAGCTTTTCGACTCTCTGAGAAACCGTCTCCCGGAGAAATTCGACGACGACAAAATGAAGTCGCTCGGCAACGCACCTATTCACGGCCAGCTCAATCGTGCCGCTGTCAGTCTTCAGTTCAAGCAGTGCTGAATGCGATAGATCGACGCTTATCCTGAAATTGGCCGCGCGGCGGCGATGCGACCATCTAACTGATTTGGCCGGTTTCTAAAACAGCCTGTTGCCACGGGGTTCGCCATGTACAAGTGCGCCATTGCCTGGCGCCCCGCCCAATGCTGGACGCTACACTGCGACGGGTGCCTTGCGCGGTTTCTTTGATGGGGATTTCACCACCGTTGCAATCGCTTCGGCTGGCGCTGCGCGTGCGGTTCGCTTTGTTTTTTCTGTCACAACTGGTGCGGGCGCCGCCGCCTTGCGGCCGAGCCCCGATGCCTTTGCCAAGGCCGAACGCGCCGCGGCATAGGTCGGCGCCACCATCGGATAATCGGCTGGGAGGCTCCACTTCTGCCGGTATTCATCAGGACTCAAATTGTAATGGGTTGCTATATGACGTTTCAGGGATTTGAACTTTTTTCCATCTTCCAGACAGATAATGTAGTCGGGCGTTACCGACTTCCGGGGCGACACTGCCGGCTCCTGCTTGACCGCGGTCGGGGACACAGGCGTGCCAATTCCTTGCAAGGCGGCATAGGTATCCCCGATCAGCTTCGGCAACTCGCCGATCGGAAGCGGATTGTTTGACACGTAGGCTGAGACGATATCGGCGGCGATCGACACAATATCGGTTTTGTCGTCCTGTTCGGGAGAAACGATCATAGAGTTTCCTGTAGTCATATGGGCGTCACGCTGAGAACGTGCGATTTGTTTATTCACAGACAAATTAATTGCCCACTATTTAAACATTCTCGGTTCGTCGTCAACATCTAGCCGGCAACCGGCAGGGCAATCGGGTGAGTTAACGCGTGACAAGGAGGTTGAGAGCTGAATCTGTCGAGATGATTTGATTCTGAGAGGGAATATCTGGATGGACGATGTGGCTTGCAACGCCGGTGCGTTCGCGGAAACGGTTGTTTTTCTGGGTCATTTCAAGGATCTGCCTGATGGTCGGCAGAGTGCGAAGGTAAGGTACCCGCTGGATGAGGTGCTGCTGCTGTGTCTTATGGCGGTGATCGCCGGGGCGGAAGCCATCACCGACATCGCCCGCTTTGGTGAGAAAAAGCTCGATCTGCTTCGTCGGTTTCGACCCTTTCGTGAAGGCGTGCCAGCGCATGATCATCTGGGTGATATCCTTGCCAGCCTTGATGCCGAACACTTCCAGCGCTGCTTTGTGGCGTGGGTAGCGTCACTGACGGGTGCGCCGGAAGGCGTCGTCGCCATAGATGGCAAGACGGTCCGCCGCTCCAAGGCTCCAGGAATGCCGAGGAGCCGATACACATGGTTTCCGCCTTCGCCGCCCGCCAGCGTCTGGTGCTGGGACAGGTCAAGGTAGCGGACAAGGCCAATGAGATCCTCGCCATTCCCAAGCTGCTGGACATGCTGGCCATTGAAGGGGCCATCGTGACCATCGATGCCATGGGCTGCCAGCGCGCCATCGCCCAGAAGGTCCTGGACAAGAAGGCCGACTACATCTTCGCCCTCAAAGGCAATCAAGGCACACTGCGCAATGACGTCGAACTCTTTGCGGCCGAACAAAAAGCCAGCGATTTCAAAGACACCACCGTAAGCCGTGCCAGTACGGTCGATGGCGATCACGGACGTATCGAGACCCGGATATTACCGTCATCCACGACATTGACTGGCTTCAACAAAGCCATCAGTGGCCGGGCCTCAAGAGCGTCGTCATGGTCCAAAGCACCCGTGAGGCTGGCGGCAAGATCGAACGGGAGACGCGTTTCTACATCACCTCGCTGGCTCTCATCGCCAGCTTGATCGGACCTCTCATCCGCGACCATTGGGCCGTCGAGAACAGCCTCCATCGGGTGCTGGACATGGTCTTCCGAGACGATGAATGCCGCCTGCGTACCGATCATGCTCCCGCAAACTTCACAACCATAAAGCACATCGCTCTCAACCTGATACGAAAAGCCCCCGGAAACGATTCCTTGCGGCTGAAACGAAAGGTCGCCGCATGGGACGATGACTTTCTGGCAAGCATCATCACACGATAATTAGTCGACCGTGAACTATCCGCAAGCTGTTGATCTAGCATGTTGATTGAGGCGGATAGCGGCTTTCGGATTGCAGGATTAGCGGTTTATGGGGGCTGTTTTCCTGCAATTCGTTTTGCGATTCCCTTGTGCTGCGGAGCGTGATTCACTTGGTTCGGCGGCGGCGAATCGAGGGGACGGCGAATGTCCAGGCCACGCGAGAAGCGGGAGACGGGAAAGCAGGATCTGTTCCGCTCCAGGCTCGATCAGATCATCAATATGAAGCACGAGCTGGTGCGGCTGGCGCAGGCGATCGACTGGCCGGTGCTGGAGGAGCGTTTCGGCGCCGTCTATTCGGACGGCCCCGGCATGCCGCCCTTGCCGACCCGGCTGATGGCGGGGCTTGCGATCCTCAAACACACTTTCAACGTGTCGGATGAGGTGCTGTGCGAGCGCTGGGTGGAGAACCCCTACTTCCAGTACCTTTGCGGCGAGGAATTCTTCTGCCACGCGCTGCCGTTCGATCGCTCGTCGATGACGCGCTGGCGCGGCCGCATGGGCGAGGAGCGGATCGTGGCGCTGTTGCAGGAAAGCCTCAGCCTCGCGGTCAAGACCGGGGCGATGAAGCCGTCCGACACGCGCCAGGTGATCGTCGACACCACCGTGCAGCCGAAGAACGTCATGTTCCCGACCGACGCCAAGCTCATTCACCGGGCGCGTGAACGGCTGGTGCGGCTGGCCAGGAAGACGGGGCTCAATTTGCGCCAGAGCTATGTGCGGGTCGGCAAGCTGGCGCTGATCAAGCACCAGCGCTATGCCCACGCCAAGCAGTTCAAGCGGGCCAACAAGGCGCTGCGCAGGCTCAAGACCTATCTCGGCCGGACCATTCGCGACATCGCCCGCCAGATTGCCGGCGATGCGGGGCTGGACGCGCTCTTCAAATGGCCGCTCTACCAGGCCGCCACCGTTCTCGAACGGCGTCAGCGCCAGCGCGGCCGCAAGATCTACAGCCTGCACGCGCACGAGGTGGAATGCATCGGCAAGGGCAAGGCGCACATGCCCTACGAGTTCGGCGTCAAGGTCTCGGTGGCCACCACGCTGAAGCGCTCCAAGGGTGGCCAGTTCGCTCTGCATGCAAAAGCACTGCCCGGCAATCCCTACGACGGCCACACGCTGGCAAGCGTCATCCCCGATATCGAAGAGACCATCGGCAACGAGATCGGCCGCATCCTCGCCGACGCCGGCTATCGCGGCCACAACGCACCCCAGAGCCACAGGTTCAGGGTCTTCACCAGCGGCCAGAAACGCCGCGTCACCCCGGCAATCAAACGCCAGATGCGGCGGCGGTCGGCGGTCGAGCCGGTGATCGGCCACATCAAGGCCGAGCACCGCATGGGCCGCAACTACCTCGCCGGCCAGCAGGGCGACGCCGTCAACGCCATCCTGGCCGCCGCCGGCTACAACTTCTCCCTCCTGCTCAGGTGGCTGAAGGGTTTTTTGTCGCTCTTGATCGCTCTCTTCCAACTCCGGCCCAAGCCGGTCGCCGCTTAGGGGGTGGATTGTTCACGGTCGACTAATTAACGCACCCGATTCCCCTGCGGCAACCGGGGATGTGCTGCGCCGAGAGTATTGCGCGGGCTAGACGCCCCTTTTGTTGCCCCAGAGCAGAACATGAAGCTGCGGCAGGACGCGCGCCTCAAACCATCTGTCACGGATCACCTTCTCGACCAGCCATTCCATCCGTTTCATTATGCCGTCCATGTCAATGAACGCATCTTCGTGACCGGGGCGCGGCGGCGTGTGATTGCCGGGCTGTAGATAGACGGGAAGTTGCGGATAACGCGCGGCGGCATCCCTAGAATAGGCGTAGTCTCTTTCGTCGAAGACGACGAGTTTGAGCACGGTTTGCGGCTTATCCTGCGCCGCATCGACACACGCCTCGAACGCAGTCCAATCGGTCGTCATTGCGCTCGATGGCGGCTTTGGGCTTAGAATGAGAACGTCAAGCTCGGCAAACCAATCCCTGGCCACGGAACCTTGGGTTTCCAACGCAAATCGGTACCCATTACGATGTCCGTGTTCGATCAGCGCGCCGAGCGGCTGGATGGCCGGATTGCCGCCTGATAGCGACACCATCATTGGCCGGCCACCCGAAAGTGCGACGACCTTTTCCCAGATCGCATCGGTCGACATCATGTTCCACTCATGACGGAAGCGATTATCCACGGCATGCAGGCTGTCGCACCAGGAACAGCGATAATCGCATCCGCCCGTGCGAACGAACACCGTCGGCAAGCCGGCCAGCATGCCTTCGCCCTGGATGGTCGGCCCGAAAATCTCGCTCACGCGGATTCCGGGATCCAACGCGCAGGTCATGGCCGGTATTCTGCCCGGGTTTTTGGCGTCTCGCTCACCCGCACAGCCGAGGTTTCGGGTAGTCGCGCCTTGCACCAGTCGTAAAAATGTCTGGCCAGATATTCCGCCGTGACCTGGTCATGCCCGAGCACGTCGTTGAGATGCCGATGGTCGAACGTCTCGTCGATATAGTGCTTGAGGGCGGCAAGGTCATGATAGTCGCGCACAAAGCCATGTTCGTCCAACTCGCCCGCCGAGAGCTCTACGTCGACGACGTAGTTGTGCCCGTGCAGGCGCGCGCACTGATGGTTGGGCGGCAAGGAGGTGAGCTGATGCGAGGCCGAGAAGTGGAATTCTTTAGTGATGTGGAACATTACGCGCTCCTTGTCCGTATTGCGTGCAGCCAGAAGTCGTGGTCCGCGTAATTGGTCGGATCCGCTTGCCCTGCCAGGTGGAACGCTTCCCGGCGCTCAACGCAGGTGCCACACCGCCCGCAGTGACGTTCGCCGCCCTTGTAGCAGGACCAGGTCTGAGCAAATGGCGTGTTGTACCTCGCCCCGTCCGCAACGATGTCCGCCTTCGAGATATTCAGATAAGGGGCGTAAAGGCGAATTCTGGCGTAGCCGTCAAGCGCATGGTCTTGCATCATCTGGAAGGCGTCGATGAAGGCCGGACGGCAATCGGGATAGATGAAGTGGTCCCCACCGTGCACGGCCATGGCAACGGCATCAGCCTTTTGTGCGGCGGCAACACCGAAGGCGACTGCCAGCATGATGGCGTTCCGGTTTGGTACTACTGTGACCTTCATGGTGTCTTCGGCATAATGACCGTCCGGCACGGGCAAATCATCGGTCAACGCCGAGCCGGAAAGGTTGCTGCCGATTTCGCGGATGTCGATGATCCGGTGCGGGGTGTTCAGTCGCTCCGCACAGAGGGCGGCAAAGCCCAGTTCCTTCCTGTGCCTTTGTCCGTAGTCGAAGGACAGGAGGCCGGCAAGCGCATGCTCGGCCGCTACCTTTTGAGCAAGTGAAACGAAATCCAGTCCGCCTGAGCAGATGACGAGAGTCTTCATAGTTTGAGTCCTTGTTTTGACCGGGTAGGCTGCGACCGGAGATTTCTCTGCGCTCCAAGTACTCTAGGGAGTCGGTTTTGTGAATGGGGATGGACGCGGTTTGACGCAACGGTTCTACCGCTCCTGCGGACGCGACTTACCGTGCCCTCGAGGCGACCTTGCCGGTAAGGATCGCAAGCCGCTGTCATGGCGCGGGAAATCAATAGGTCTTCTGTCTGTCGAAAGATTGTCGAGCAGATGCCCAGCAGCAGCAGCAGTGAGGATCGCTACGTCGCCATAATCACATAAACATCTCTTTATATCTTTCTTGACTTTGACTCTCGGATTGGCGGACCATGCAGCCGTCGTGGTTCTCTGGTGCTATCTCGAGAAGATGCCAGAGCTAAGAGGGAATCCGGTGAGCCAGGCCAGTGGTCATGGCGATACCGGAGCTGCCCCCGCAACTGTGAGCGGCGAGCCGCTGTCCAACAGGTCACTGAGGCGTTCTGCCTTGGGAAGACGGGCAGGAGCGACGACCCGCGAGCCAGGAGACCTGCCTCGACAAGCTGAAACGTCCACGGGCGGGGTGTCCCGGTGGTAGCTGCAATTGAGCCGCGTTGCGGCTTTCCATTGCACGCGTCCGCTTGACCCATGCCCCCAACCAAATGGGGTATGCCATGTCTATTGTTACAGTCCCGATCGCCACGCTTGGTGTTCCACGCATCGGCCGTCGTCGTGAGCTCAAGTCCGCGCTGGAAAGTTATTGGTCAGGCACGAGTTCGGCCGCTGACCTCCTCGATTCTGCCAAGAGGCTGCGTGCAGCCAGCTGGATTGAACAGCGCGATCGCGGCATGATGACGACGGCATCGAATTCATCGACGCCGAGACGAAGTCTGGTTCATTGTCTGAGCGTATCGCGGCGGCCGACCAGCACGACTCAATTGCGCGAACGGCGGTTCTGGAGAAGCGCCAGGAAGGTCAGCAAATGGCGCTTGCTCGTCCGATGGACGGGCTGAAACGGAGCTTTTCACGCTTGCGAAATTCCCTCCGCCGCTGGCATTGCCTTTCTGAGCGCTACACTTCGTTCGTGAATTCGCATAAAGCCCCGCAAATCGCGGCTCTTTATGCTGGGGCTTCCACGGCCTCCAAGCCGAGTTCGACGGGGTCGGGGACCGTCGTTGCGAAAATATCGAGATAGTTTCGCCGTTTCGTCGGCGACACTTGGCCGAGCTTTTCGACTTTCTGAGAAACCGTTTCCTTGAGGCGTTCAGCGCTAGGTTTCAGGCTTTCTTCGGCAAACTTAATCTGCGCGTCGATAGCCGCTACGTCCGGTGTCGCCTCCGCTTCGTTTCCAGATCCACCACTCGAAGCCGCTTTAGCGCGTTTCGGTTTCGGCAGGCTAACTTTGCGATTCACGGAGCGAGCTGCGGACTCCTTTGTTGCCGGCGGCGGTTTCACGGTCGCAGCGATAGTTGGGATTGCCTCAGCGCCATTAACTGGTGATGACATTCTCTTTTCGAAATCAGCCATCCCGGTAGTCGGGGCACCGACATCTTCGGCGGGCTGGCCTGCCCGGTTGTAATCGTCGGTCAAAGCCGGAACCGGCTGTACCGGGAGATATTCGATCGGTGGCACATCCGGCATGTGAGTCTGCGAAAAGGCTTCAGCTGACTTGAATGGCTGTGTCTCGAAATATCGCAGCTTGTCGCCGAAGATCGGGCGCTGGCCTTCAACAAGCAGTACCATCTTTCTCTCCGGCATCTGCCGGATTTCCTGCGGCATCATCAGGTCACGCTCGCGAATCTGTTCGACCTTGGTGCGCCTTGGCAGGCCGAAGAGCTCGATCGTGCGGGATTCCGACTGGTAGCGGATGGTCCGCTTGCCGAGCGCACGGGATGCATAGTCGGCGGTCGCCTGATCATTCGCGCCTAGAATGAGCTGATAACCACAATTGCCGAGCAGCGAATGCCGGGAGGTTTCGCCGTAAATCTCGTCGAGATTCTTCAAGTCCTGGATGATGATGGCGAGCTTGATATTATACCCTGCCACGTAGGGCAGTTTGGTCATGATTTCGTCCATCTTCTTCAACTGCCGAAATTCGTCGAGCAGGAAGTAGACCGGTAGTGAATTCGGATCGTGCTCGAGGGTAAGAATGTCCATTGTCTGTTGCACGAACAGCGTCAGGAGCGGCTTGAGCAGCGTGATATCCGTGATGTTGGGCGCGAGGTAGACGGAGATCGCCCGACGCTTCATCGCACGGAGATCCATGTCGGTGACGTTCGTCGCGGCAACGACACGCTCGTTCTTGAACGGGCGCATCGCCTTCTGGATGTCGAGCAAGGCTGAAGCGGCCGCGCGCTCGGAAAGGGCCAGATAAGCGTTGAAGCTTTCCAACGTGAATTTGGACAGGTACGGCTCTTTTGCCTTGATCAATTTCATCAAGGCCTGCAGGTCGACGCCGCTATTGAAGAACGAGTTGACCTCCCCGAGATTGCGCCGGCCGTTATAAAACGGGCTTTCCAGCACATAGCTGATAGCGCCTGCCATGACCTGTTGAGCGGTCGCCTGCCACACCGAGTTTTCAGATTCGGTGTTTTCGGGAACGAGAATACTCGCAGTGTTCTGGATATCGGTCGTGCGATTTCCACGTTCCTGGCGAATGAAGTCGAGAGGGTTGTAGCGGTTCGTCCGCTCCGCGCCTGGCGCGAAAAGGAAGACCTGGCTGCCGCTGCGTCGGCGATGTCCGGCCGTCGCCTTGAAAATCTCTCCCTTGAGGTCGGTAACAATCATCGACCCTTCATGCATCAGAGCATTGGGAACGACATAGCCGGCGCCTTTGCCCGATCGTGTCGGCCCGATGATCAGATGATGGCGATCATCCTTGGTGCGCAGGATTTTGCGGCCAATGCGGCCAAAGATATGACCGGACTTGCGAAACCACTTACCGCGGCGGAGAGCGGCGATGTCCTGAAAGGCCGCGTCACCGAGTGGGCTGCCTTGCGGCCGAAGGCCGAGCAATGCAGCTAGGCCGCCGGCAAGGAGGGCAGGGACGAGCGCCCCGATCGCGACCATCTGCAATGTGGTGTTGCTCTTGTAGAGCCAGAATTGTTGCAATGGGGCGAATGGATTGGTGGTGATCGTCGCTTCGAGAATGCGGCCGTCACGGAAAAAAATCTGGAGGCCAAGGCCATAGCCGAGAATCCAGACTGCAAAGACGATTCCGGTGCAGAAGAGCAGGTAAAAGGCCCTATAGCCCTGGCTCATGATTCATCCCGGGCAAAGAAGATTTCTGACACGCCGCGCTTGCCGCCGTCGCGGCGGAGCTGGATGACGATCGGGATGACCATCTGAATGTAGGACATCAGATCGGCCTTGGAATAACCTGACGACATGCCAGCCTGTTGCATCATCATGGCCAGTTGCTCGTAGGCACCCATCGGCGTGTCGGCATGGACAGTAGACATGCTGCCGGGGTGGCCGGTGTTGATCGCGCGGAGGAACGAGAAAGCTTCGGCGCCGCGGATTTCGCCGACAAACAGGCGGTCGGGGCGCATGCGAAGCGATGCTTCGAGCAGGCTTTGAATCGTCACGTCAGCAGTGCCCTGATCGCCCTTTGAGGCGAGGAGGTGCACCTTGTTGGCTTGGGGCGGTAACAGTTCGCGTGTATCTTCGAGCGTCAGTATGCGCTCATTGGCATCGATGCTTTTCAAACATGCGTTGAGAAACGTCGTTTTGCCGGAGGAAGTGCCGCCGCTGATCAGGATCGATACCCGTTTCGTGATGGCCGTATGGATGAAGTCATAGATACGGCCGCCGCGCAGATGGGCAATCAAGTCGCGATCGATGTCACTTAGGCCGCCGACGGCGACCGATACTCTGTCTAGCGAGCCGCTGTCGCGATACTGCTCGAGCGTGAAGTTGTTGACCACCTGCTTGCGGATCGAGATTGAGCCGCCTTCGGGAGCGGCCGGCGGCAGGACGACCTGAATGCGTTCGCCTGTCGGCAGCGCGGCGCTGAGAATAGGCTTGGAGTGGCTAATAAACTGACTTGTCGCGCCGGCGACGCGCTCACCGATGTTCTGGATTTCGGCGGCCGTCAGCTCATGAATCTCGTGGTGCTCCATATGGTCGGAGCCGAGACGTTCGACATAGATATGGCCGGGCTTGTTGATCGAAATTTCGACGACGCGCGGGTCTTCCAGGAATGGTTTCAGCGGCGCCAGCGCGCGATCGAGAAAATGATAAGGGTTGGGGGCTCTACCTACGGCGACGTTCACGTTGAATTTCCTTCATCGCCTCGGTGACGGGATCGTCGTACATGGCGCTGAAATCGAGATCCTGTCGGACATAAACAAAGATGCGCTCGCCTTGGCCAACGCTGATGGTCGGGGGGATGCGGAGATTTTCGCTTAAAGCCTGGTTGGCCATGTCGCTGAAGGTTTGAGCGATCGTGTCGCGCGCCAGCTCCTCGCCGCGTTTGGCATCGTCGTTGTTTTTGCCGGACGCTTGGTCGCTTCCGAAGCCGGTTAGGTAGCTGGCGCCGGCGCCGACGATGGAAAGGACGATGGCCGACCCGAAACGTTCGCGCCATTTGTTGTCGACATGACCGGTGAGACCGGAACGGCCGAGACTGTCGCTTCCGATCGAGTTCAGCCGGACACTCACGCCATCATCACGGATAAGCCGCGTCCAGATGACGAAGATACGTTTTTGTCCCCTGGTCACATCGGACTGATACTCACCGATCAGTCGCGTTCCCGTCGGGATGAGGATACGCCGGCCATCGAACGAATAAACATCCTGAGACGTGATCGCCCGAATCTGCCCCGGTAAGTCGCTGTTGATCGCCGTTTCGAGGATGCCGGGAATGAGAGTGCCTTCCGGGATCAAGGCATCAATGCGCTTGAGTTGGGTGGCTTTCGCACCACGGTCGGCCAGGCTCGATGCAGCAGCAAGGTACTTGCTGTTGCGGTCTTCGCCAGCGACTTTAGGGCCGCTGCCATTGGCGCCGCCGAGCCCGCCGGCGCCGTCCTCAGCCTTGGCCTGGTCAAGCGAGATCAGCCCTGATTTGTAGCGTTGCGGAAATTCTTCCGGTAGCGGTTCGTCCGCCGGGGGTGGCGCGACGGCCGGCTCAGCAACCGGGGGAGGCGGCGGTGGTACGTTGAATCCCGTCGTATCGACCTTGGGTTCAACCGGTTCGGGCGGTGGCGGAATATTGATGATCGCCGGGTCGGGTTGCGGCTCCGGCTTATCCTGCTCACGCACGAATGACGGGGGACGGAACGTCGTGGTCCGAAACTCCTCGTCGCCCTGGGTGATGTCATGAGAGGTTTCCTTGGCGGGCAAGAGGACGAAATAGGCGGCGACGACGCCACCGATTAGCAGCGCAGCACCGCCGAGCAGCTGATTGCGTTTGGCATTCTTGTTGGCGATGGCCGTATCGTCGCCGGCAAGCATGGCCTCTAGTTCTGGAGATTGCTTCATCAGTTGCCGCTCCTCCAGCGCTTCTTAGCCTGGCGGTCGGGAGCCGGGCCGAGGATGTCGGGGTCTGGGGTCCCGAAGTCGGGCTTTCGAAGGTTGAAAATGCACGTCCACTGATCGCCGTCGCGCAGCGTGTATTGAGTGGCGACGCCATCGACGACGAGATAGTCGCCCTCTTTGCGGAAATTGCGCAGCGTCTCGGAAAAATCCGATTGAACGGCAAAGATCGCCGGCACGCGGCCGTTGAATTTGAAGAAGGTCTTCTTGCCGTCATCGAAGACCATCGACGGTTTCAGGGCCGCGTCGCCTGAGAACGAGTAGTCAATGTTGACGTTGGCCTTGTCGATGTTCGAGACGTTGGGGTTTGCCGCTCTATATTCCGCCTCCTTGCGCAAGGCGGCGTTCAGATCCTTCTCTGGATAGACGAAGCGCACGCCAAAGACCTTGTGGCCTGCCTCAGGCGCATAGTCGTGCAGCTCGATGAAATAAATTCGTTTCGTCGTCACCACGTTCATATTGGTGGTGACGTTCTTGGCGACTGGTTTGACGAACAGGATGTTGCCCTTCTCGGAAGGCGCTACCTGCCAGCTTTCCGTATCACCGAGCGAGATCGTTTCGAATTTCTCGTCTTCGTCGAAAATGATCATGGTCGAAATGCCGTAGGTAGCATTGACCGTGACCACGTTGTTCGGCTGATACACGACACTGGTAACGCGCCCGTCGAGGTTGCCCGGACGAGGCGTTTGCGCACCATGGGCGTGAGTCAGGATGGCGACGGAAAACGCCGCCGAAAACAGCAGGCGCTTCATCATCCCTCGTCCCCCGGCGTAACCGTTTCCTGGTCGCGACGGTAGTTGTAGACTTGGAATCCGAGGGGGTTTTCAAACCGCCATTCATTCGTTTCCGGCGTGTCCGTGTAGCGGTAGCGCACAACCGAAATGTAGTGCCGGACGATCGAATCCGTGTCGGACTTTTCCGTTGTCGAGAACCGGACCAGCGCCGTGCTGGCATTCGAGAACGTCACGGACTTGACGTCGACCAGCACGCGCTTGTTTTTGCCGTAGACTTTGGTCGGATTGTTCGGATTGGCTGCGCTGTACTGCTCTGCCAACTCGCGTGCCGCATCCCCGGTTGACAGCAGAGCGGCAACGCCGAAAGTTTCTTCGATGGCGAACGGGTCATAGCCCTCGCGGTGGCGGATATAGCGCACCACATTGGCTTGCGTGATGGCTTGCGTCTCTGTCAGGGTCAACGGCTTGGTCAGGCCTGTCTTGACCTCGATATAGCCGGTGTTCTTGTCGACCTCGACGATATACGGCTCGAAGCTTTTCAGCGGGACCAAGAGAACGAGTGCTGCGAGCGCCAGCAACGTGATCGCGCCGAAAAGCAGCGCCATGAACCATGCAAGCGACCGGGAGCGCTTCGCCTTCTTGACGATCTCGTTTTCCCATCGATCGCCGTCCTGAAAATAGCTCCTCAGCGCACCTTCGTTGTCTGCCATATTGATCCAGCCCTTACTTTGCCTACCAGCGAGCCGCCTCAGCGAGGCATGCTGTTGTTGGAGATTCTGTTCTGCATGGCAGCGCGCTCATTGGCCGCGCGAATGTTGGCAACCATGCCGGATTGGATACGATCGCGTGCACGCATACCGGCATCTCCGACCACGCCTGCCGTGCCGCGCGCAACGTCGAGTGCCTTCGTTGGTGCCGTCATGCCGGAGTATTGCGCAACAGCTCTCGCGACGTTGCCGATGCCCGCCGAGACGCCGCCGACGATGCTTTGCGCCAACACCTGGATATGGAAAAGTACGAACGCCCCTGCGCAGCACAGCAGCAGGAAAGCCGACACGTCGCTGAGCTGCAGCCGGCGTTGGTTCGCTGCATTCGTAACCTTGGTTAGTTCGGGATCCATGGCGGCGATGAGGAAGGCGGCAACCACATAGATGAACAGCGGTATCAGCGCGTAGAGAAGGACCTGTTGGAACCAGGACACGCCGAGGCGTCGCGTCTGCTCGAACAGCATGCAGGCTATGAAGATCGGGGCCGTTCCGATGAGCACCCACATCATCACCTTCGCCAGCAACAGGATCGCCAGCGCGACGGCGATAAAGACTGCCACGCAAAGCATGATGAGAAAGCCGATCATCGACGGCAGAATGGCGAAGTAGCCCGACTGTTCCGCAAACGCCGCCGCTGCTTCATTGGCGGTCTTCCAGATCATCGACAGGCCATTTGTCGGTTCGGTGATGCCGGTTCCCGTGGCCGTCAGGATCGCGCGCCCGACATCCTCGGGCGTGTTGTTCAGCCAACTGTAAAACAGCGTGTCGAAATTGCTCCATTCTCTGACGATCAGTAAAATGACCACCATCCGGGCGACACGGCCGATGACTTCGGCAAGGCTGACCCTGGACGTTCCCATGAAGAGCTGCAGCCCGTAATAGGCGACGTAGGCCAGGAACAGGACATTGAGCAGCGGCGTGATTTCGCTGGCTACAATTCCATATGCCCTTTCCGAGAAGGTTCTCCCTGTGTCCTCAATTCGGTCGAGGATGTTGCCTAAGAAATCTTCCATTGCCGCCGATCGTCCTTACTGAGCTGCCATCGCCTCTATCGCGGCCATGGCCGTGGCCGGGTCGCCGTTGACGTACGACATCGGGCCGCATTCCTGGCGAGGATCGGCAGCGTAGGACGTCAGATTTGCGGGTCGCTTGCAGGGGGCCGTTTTCTCTCTGACCGTGCCGCAGCCGGCAACGCCGGTCGCGATCACGACGAGGAACAAGGCCCTGACTATGTGAGCAGGCTTAGTTACCACCGTAGGTCAACGCCTTCTTCGAGTTGGAAATGTCGGTGAGGCGGCGCTGGTTGTCGGCCTGCAGAGAACCGACAGCACCGTTCATCACGCCGATCAGCTCGTTGATGGTGAGGCCGGCCTGGACCTGCAACTGGGTGTTCTGATCGATCGACCCCTTGATGTCCTGAGCCTGGCCGATGCTCTGCCCGGCTTGCTCAAGGGCGCTCCGGCGTGTCGTCACGGCCTGCTGCGATCCGGTCACGAGGGCCGAAACGCCAAGGACCGTGTTCATCAGCTCTTCATAGGACTTGTCGCTGGAAAAGCCGCTGTTTGACTTGCCAGAGAGGCTTTTCACAAGCTGCAGGCCATTGATGAAGGTGGTCGCGATCTTGCTGATGTCGCCACCCATGCCGCCGAAGTTTGGCACACCGCCTGACATGATGCTGTCGAAGGACGGCATGGAGGACACGCTGAAACCGTTGCCAATCGCCAGATTCTGCATCTGGTTGGCATCACCGCCGCGATCGCCGGTGACGGCCTTCAACGTGTCTTCGACGGTCGAGAGGATGTCCTTGTTCGTGTTCAGGATCTTGTCGGTGGTCATGGCCGTTTCCTTGGCCACCTTGAGATTGGCACCGTCGATGACTGGTACGCCTGATGCCCATGCCGCGGAAGCAAAGAGAACCGAGCACGCAGTGAGAATAGAGCGCTTCATAGAGGGTGTCCTTATTGAGGTTTGAGTTGCAGGTTGAGGGTGGATTCACGCTCGCGCTTCTGGACACAGGCCTTGTCCGCCGGGCTCCATTCGAGCCCTTCGCGCGGGTCGCAAAGACCAGTGGCTTCGCGCGGCATTTCGCCTTTGTTTTTGTATCCAGATGACTGAGATGAGCCTGACGTTTCAGTCAGCTGCATCGTGTTTCTTGAATTGAACAGGTCTGCCATTGTCGTCCCGAGCAGGATGACCTGGTTCATCATTTCGAGATTGGCGTTTCGCGCACCGGAATTGTGGTCCCAACTGTCCTGAATGGTTCCAGTGGTCAGGCCGCCGAGCTGCTGCAGCCATGACGCAACGTTGGCGCCGCTCTCCTGCGTGGCTTGCGACGTCGCCATGGCGTTGATCGTCGAATCCCGCATGCCAGTGTACGATGTGCTGCCGCCGCCATAGTTGATCGGGATGTTCGCCCCATTCGCCCCACCGAGGGCTGGCAGCCACTGCTGCGTGATCTTTTTGACGTAACCCTGTGTTTCCTTAAACGGCGGGATGCCACCGTATTTCTGGACGTTGCCGTGACCAGAATTGTAGGCGGCAAGTGCCAGATTCACGTTGCCGCCGAACCGCTTGAGCTGCTGTTTCAGATAGCGGGCGCCGCCCCGCAAATTGGACTCGATATTGTAGCGATTGACGCCGAGATCGTTGGCCGTCCCCGGCATCAGCTGTGTGAGGCCATATGCGCCGGCGCCGGATTGGGCGCATGGATTGAAACGGCTTTCCTGGTAGACGAGAGCCATAAAAAGGTTCTCATCGACGCCTTCTTCCCTTGCGACCCTTTTGACCAGGCCGACGATTTCGGGGTTGGCTTGCGCGGCAGCGATCGGATCGTCCTTGCGACCTTCCCTGAAGACGGAGCAGGTCACGCCTTTGTTGATCGAAAACCGGTCTTTGTCGGTCTTGTCGATTTCGCCGGTCTTGTCCTTCCGATCCGTTTTTGTACCGAGGTTCGCTCCGTCGATGACGGGAACACCGGACGCCATTGCCGGAACGGGGGTGGCCAGGGTTGTCACCAGCAAACCAAGGGCCAGACGATTTCTCATTGAGCCACCTCCCATCCGCAAAATTCAGCCAGCCACTTTTGCGGCTCATCGCCGTATTGTTCCCGAAGTGCTGCGCACTCCTCGATCGTCTTCTTTCGGCCCGACAGGACCTTGACCATATCGGGCATCGACGACAGATCGAGCCGGGCAATGACCGAGTCATTCCCGTGCTTGACGAGAAAAGTGCGCTTCTCAGGCGGGGTGTTTTTGATGAAGTTGAATTCTTTGGCCGTCAGGCCAAAGCGGGTGATGTAGCTTTCCTCGTCCGCGCGCGGATTAGGGAAGTGGATGTTCGTTGCCGACTGCTCGATCAGCGTGTGGGATACGCGGGCCTTGGCGATGTCGGCCGCCGACTGCGTTCCGAAACCGACAATGCCGTTGAGCTTGCGGATGGTTTTCATCTTGTCGACGATGAACGCCGAAAAGGTCTCGTCCTGGAGCAGCTGCCAGCCTTCATCCATGAAAAACATGACAGGATCGCCATTCAGCAGCTCATCCAGCCGATGGTAGAGGTACATCAGCGCCGGTGTGCGCAACTCCTCATTTGCGAGGATGTTGGTCATGTCGAAGCCGAAGACACGATGCCCTGAGAACGACAGAACGTCGTGCTGAGCGTTGAACAGCCATGCCTTTTCGCCGTCGATCCATGGCCGCAGCCGTGCATGAAGGTCGTTGGCGTCTGCGCGAGAACGACCGACGAGCAGGGTCGACAGGTTCGCCAAGTTGCGCTCAGCCGCGGGCTCTTGCATGAGCCGAGCCAAGGCCTTTTCGAGTGTGTCTTCGTCTTCCTGGCCAAAGTCGCGACCATCGTTGGCGCGAAGCATTGCCTTTAGCAGCCGCAGGAGAAAATCGCGGTTCGCTCCGGTGTTCTCGAGCTGGAGAGGGTTGAAGCCGGTGGGTGTTTCCGGTGACAGCACCTCGTAGGTGCCGCCAACCGCCCGAATGAAGATCTCCGCACCGCGATCCTTGTCAAAGAAAACTGCCTTGGGAGCGGGATTGATACGCATAGCCTGGGCAAGCATGAACGTCAGGCAGACCGTTTTGCCCGAGCCGGTCGGACCCGTGACGAGGAAATGACCAATGTCGCGTTGGTGAAAGTTGAACCAGTACGGCGTTTGCGACGTCGTTTCGAGGATCGTGATCGGCAGGCCCCAATGCGCGCCGTCGGATTGCCCCGTCGCGAAATTGTGCATCGACGACAAACCGGCGAAATTGCCGCTCGACAGCAACGCCTTGCGGGCGATGTAACTGTGATTGCCCGGCAATTGCGCCCAAAAGGCTGCTTCGAGGTTCATATCCTCGCGCAGCCAGTTGATGTTCATGTCGGTAAGGCATGCCCCAAGCTCGGAGACCGCCTTGCTCACGCCCTCCAGATCGCGCGACAGGCACAACAGTGTCAGATGGTGGAAGCCGAAAACGGCTTCCTGGTTCATCAGGCTGTTAACGGCGAAATCGATGTCGTGTTCGACCGAGCTACCCGCTTCATCCGAGGCCTGGATTTGACGCTGCAGGCGGGTAATTCGCTCTTGAGCAATGGGCTTGTCCGCGATCGTGAACGATTGCGTCAGAATGAACTCGTGATTGACTTGCAACAGGCCGTCGAGCATTCCCGGCCCTGTGAAGGGGGGATATTCTTTTACCGACAGAAGCGCGCCGAAACGGCTGTCCTCGTCGACAGCGGCTTGTGCCTGCATGGTCCGCTTGCTGAAATGTAGGCGAGACGTGCCGACATAGTTGCTGATGCCCATGCGCGGGAGCCGCATCTTACGTGGCACGCCGCAGGTCAGGATTGTGTTGAAGAACTCGCAGGGTTCGGAATATGGCTCGCCGTCGCGGCGAACGATGCCGAGCGCACGCGCGCCGTATTTCTCGAGCTCGCGCGTGATGTTGGTAACCAGCTCCTCCAGTTCCGTCACGTCCTCGCGTGACTGCTGAGAGCGGCCGTCGTGGCTGGCGTTGTTGAGTATCCGTTTAAGGGTGTCACCGATGCCGAGCGCACCCCTCATGCCTGACCTTACGATGGTCAGGTAGATCTCGTTCGTGAACATGCGCTTGTGGCGCAACTGTTCCATGTAACGCTTGTTGAGCAGGTCGCAGAACGGATCATCAAAAGCGCCTCCGATCTCGGTCTCAACCGCGCGGCGAATGACCGTCGACCACAGCGAAAACCGGCTGGAACCGAGCGCACGGATCATTGTGTTCTGCACGACGGAGCGCATGTTTAGCGTGGCCTGGTCCTCAGTCTGGAAGAACAGGCCATCGAGCTTGATGGCGCTGATCAAGGCGCCATTTTCCAAGCCGATCACCGTATCGGAGACATGGCGCAAATACGGGATATGAGTCGACATAGGCCGCTCGTTTTGAGCGGCCTTGCCAAACCCAAGTTCTTCTGTGACGACTTTCAGCATCGGCTATGGTCCGTATGAATTGGCGCCCCAAAAACTCTTGTTGCGCGTGCGGGGCGTCTTGCGCGACGCAACCTGCATTACGTCGAGGATCTTGCTGTCCCAGGTGCACAGCGTGAAAAGGACGAGGTAGGCGACTGGTGCGGTCAGCAGTGCCCACAGGGAGTTGGAGCCCAACCAACCGATGATCGTACAACCGACGACGATAACGACGGCCATGTAGGGCACGCCCCAAAGCGTCGGTGAACGGGTCAAGCCGATCACCAACGGTGTCAGGGCGGGCTTTTCGTCCTCGAACTCAGCCATCGCTATTTGCCGACAGCGGCAATCATTTCATCGACAATGGTCGGCGCGCCGAAGACCAGGCCAATGCCGACGATGACGGCGCCTGCCGTGAACCACGACAGCCGACCGGCGAAGGCAAGGAAACCGAGGCCGATCACCGCAATGATCGCTAGCAGCCGGCCGAACGGGCCGGTGATGAAATCCACGATCATTTGAACGGCCGTCTGCAGTGGCGCGAAGGCGCCGCCACCACCACTTTGTGCCAAGGCTAGATCGACGCCGGCCATGTGCACGGCCGCAGCCAATCCAAGAACGGCTGCCAGCTTCCATGCGCCGACCCTCGGTCCCACAATTGCATTGCACTTCATGTGTTCTCTCCTTCAAAAGTGCATCACTCCACCGACAAACTTGCCGGTCTTCTTCACGGCGATGACACCGACGTCGCCGTGCTCGCCACCGTCTGCGATTGTTGTGGTCCCGGAGACCTTGGGCTTTGCCTTCGCCGCCGGCATGGGCAATCCGAGCTGGTAATTGACCACCTTGGCGACATAGCCGACGGTCTCCCGAAACGGCGGGATGCCGCCGTACGCGTAGATGCGTTGCTCGCCGCTGTTGTAGGCAGCGGCGACAAGCAGAGGATTTTGGAACTCGTCGAGCAGGACCCGCAGGTACTTCATGCCGCCTTCTATGTTCTGCTGCGGATCGCAAATGTCCTCGACCTTGAACCGTTCGGCGATGGCAGGCATGAGCTGCATGGGGCCGCGTGCGCCCTTGTCCGAATTGCGAGTTTGGTCGAAGCCGCTTTCCGCCCAGGCAATCGCCGTGGCGAAAACCTCGTCGACCTTGTGACGCCGCGCCGCATCGACGACTAATTTCTTGATTTCCGAAGGGCTTAGCGGTGACGGACCGCAAGCCTGCACGCCTGCCGTGCTGTCTTGAGCCGGGTTTTCTAAGCCATTTTGGGTAATCTGTTCTGTCGGTATCTTACCCACAATGGTATTTTCCGGAGTGTCGTCTTCCGTCGTGTAAGCCCCCTTCAGTGTACCAATATGGGTGTCTGCCTGGCGCCCCTTTTTGGCTGTCTTCTCTGGCGTGACAACGCCGTCCTCGCTGACGACGTAATGACCGCCGCTCAGGCTCCATCTAGAATCGAAAATTCTACTGATCGCAGCATCATTGACGCTTTCAGTTTGCGCGAAAATATTCACAAATTTGGCGGAGTTCTGCGCTTCCTGGGCCGTTGCGGCGCCAGTGGCGAGCACATTCAGCAGGGTCGAGCAAATCAGAGCCCCGCTGCCTGCAATGCTGCTCGTTCCAGCCCTTTTTGTCATCGCGACCCGCCCCATTTGCGGTGTTGAGATTGTGGTGAAAACCGATTAAGTTCGCCGTTGTATGAACCGATTTGGTGTAGCGATACAAGTTTTTGCGCCACACTTAAACCCCAAAAGTGGGAGTCGGCATGAACCAATATGGTAAAGGGCTGGAAATGAAACGGACCATCCTTGCTGCATTCGCAGGTTGCGTTATCGCAACGCCGGCCTGGTCGGTGGACAACGTCAACAAGGACTACATCAAGTCGCTGGCGGCACCGGGCAAGACGGTGCTGGTCGTCGAATACTACGACGGCAGCGGCAAAGCCGTGGACCGCAAGGGCTACGCGTCAGCATCCGGATATGTGGCGGTATCGCCCACGGATTTCCGGGTCGATGGCAAGACCAATCTTCACCTTTACGGCCTCCAGCCGTGCCAAGGTGAAGTGGTCAACCGGAAGGAAGGCTTTGCCGGCACTTGCGCCGACTTCGCGCAACAGCAGCTGCAAATCATGCTGAAAAGCCCGAAGGTCATCTTCTGCCGGGCCTTCGTCAGCGAGCAGTCGTCACCGACGCAGAATGCCACCTGCTATGGCTACTACAATTATCCCGGCAGCCTCGATTCCGTTGATATGTTCGAGGAGCAGCTTTTGTCCCTTGGCGCGTTGCGCCTGACAAAAAAGCCCGATGGCTCCTATGACCGGCCGGACCTCGCGCAGGCCGAAGATGTCGGCAAAGAAGGGTCCTACGGCATGTGGGCCGATCCGCGAGTGAAGGCCCAATGAAGAGGTGTTCACTCGTCCTTATGCTCACCGTGGCCGGTGTTGCAATGGCACTTGGTGCGCCGGATGGCTATTTCGACCTGGAGCCAGGCATAACACTGGAAACCGGCGACACCTGGGTTGCAGAGGGGCAACGCTATCGCCTCTTTGGCGTTCAATCCTGCCTTCGCGGCACCAACTACACCGACTTGAAGGGGCAAAAGCGCGATTGTGGCGATGCATCCCTGGCAATGTTTGCTGCCTATATCAAGGACACCAAGCCGGTTTGCGCGCCGGTCGCCAAGACCGCGGCCGTAACCTACGTCATCTGCTATGCCACCGTTGGCAAGGATCGCCTCGACCTCGCCACCATGATGATTTCTAGCGGCTACGCCTTCGCTTCGCTCGATGATCAGGGCATGCCCCTTCATCCGCCGTACTCCGTGGCCGAGCTGGACGCCCGCCAACGCAAGGCGGGTCTCTGGCAGTTCCCCGATGTTGTGCACCCGGCAGTTCTGTTGGCCAAGACAGCCAACGAGCGCGCCACGAGGGAGGGGAAGCAATGAAAGCCCAACTCCTCCTGTCGGCAGCAATGCTTGCTCTAACCGCTCAGGTCGTCGAAGCGGCTGATGTCATCAGGAATGAGCCTGTTCGCAAGGTCTACCGGCCAGCCGCAGAAGCATCCGCCCGGGGGCTTCCTGTTCTAGGGGGACGGGTCGCTGTCATGGACGGGCGAACGCTCTGGTACCCTCAGTACGCAACGAGAGTCCAACTGGCCGACATCGACGCGTGCGAGCTGCCGCAATGGGCACTCGATCCCAAGTGGGAAGACCGCGAGCGCCTGAAGGCCCCTCCACCCGTTCCGTGCGGACCGTTTGCCAAGGCATGGCTTAAACGGACGGTCGGCAACAAGTCGGTGACCTGCAACGTCGTCTCCTACAGAGTAGACGGTACGGCGATCGCGCGCTGCACCACCGGCGCTCGAGACCTTGCCCTGGAAATGCTTCGTGTCGGTTGGGCGCGAGTTGCCTCGCCCTATCTCGTCAATGGCCAATATGCCGCCTATCAGCGTTACGCCATGGCCGCGCGCTACGGCATGTGGGCAACCTACGTGCTCGACATGAATGAATGGCGCCGCAAGGCGGTCGACAAGACGCCAGATCGCCGGCCGATCGCTGATTTCAATCTGCTGGCCGAACGCGAGAGTGAAATATCCCCGCCTTTTGCCGATGCCCGCAAGCGACCGTTGAGGACAGACCGATAGCTGCCGGACTTCGTCTACATGGCAGACGCTTCGAAGCGAACCGCTCCACCCAACGACACACCGTCTGTCGCCTGGGCGACGCCCGCAATAATCAGAGGACCGCCTGACATGAGACACCTGATTTACGCCGCCGGCGTCGCCGGCGCCGCGCTCCTTCCAGCCACAGCGGCCAAGGCACAAGACGCATCCTGGGGCTGCCAAGTCCTGCTTTGCGCAGCCTCGCAAAACCCTTCCTGGCATGGCGTGGAATACTGCGTCCCGCCGATGATCAAACTTATAGCTGCCATGTCGAAGCCTGGCTTCTCGTGGCCCATCTGCAACGAAGCAAAGACCGGTGCACCGGGTCGTGAGGAATATGCCGATTGCCCCGAAGGGACCAAGATCGGCTATAGCCAATATGGCCGGGACGGAAATCGCAGCGCACCGGATCGTTGCGTCAAGACCCTCAACACCTGTCAAACGCACCCCGGTCTAAACGGTCCCGCCCATCAAGCCGGCGTGATCTTGAACCGCCGTGCCCGTGACGGAGAAAACTCTTGCATCAAGCAGATTTCCTCGCAGCGGCCGAGGCGCGCTGACCCCTGGTACTTCGACATTCCGAATGATCAGGGCGTCAAGCAACGCCACTGGTTCAATCTGAATCTCTAGTGGTCAGAGCGATGAACAATGCCGTCCTACTCGCCATAACAGCCGGCGTCGGCCGTGCGGCCGGCGCCGGCGGAACCTGGCTGGCAATTCCACACCAGACTGTCGAGGCAAGGACCATTGCCAAGGCCGAGCTCACGGCGGCGATAGCCGCTGATCCCTCACTGTGTCCTCTGCCAGTCGTGGAGAAACCGTCAGAGGGTGAGGCCCTGGCTGCCTATCAGAACGCGCGATCCAACTCACCGTTGGTCTGGGATCGCAACGACCTGCCGAAGATCTCGCTTGCCCTTGGCCAGTGCGACAAAAACAACAACGGCCCCGGCGTTTCGTGCATGACCACGGTCAAGATGTCGCCCAAGGCACAGCCTCTCAACCGTGTTGTGGGCTTCGCAAAGGCAGCCGACGGCGGATGGGTTGCCACAATCTTCTAGGCCGATACGGGAAAGGTGTTCGTTATGGAAGATCAATTTCTCGACTACGTGACGGTCCTTGCAACAGCGCTGGTTTGCTTCGTCATCTCACTCTGCTTCGGCTGGAACTTGCTGGCTGCGTTGCTTTTTGGAATCGTCACCGGCGCGGTACAGGCCGGACTCATCCGCCTGGTGCATGGAAGGCCTGACTTGCTGTGACAGGCCATCAAGGAAACGTCTGCGCTACAAAAGAGCCCGCCTGGGCGGTGGGCCTTTTCCCTTGATGTTGTGCCATCAATCAGCACATGAATTTTTTGGCTAGAACTGTCCCGAATGACCGGAGTCGACCCGTTGCTGTCGTCGAAGATACGTCCCTCTAAAGACTGCTTCGCCCTACCAGAGCTTTAAGCATCTGTGGCATGCAAAAGCCCGCTTTTCAGCGGGCTTTTGCATGCCCATGATGGCTGATCACCTCACCCAAACGGCGCCGCCATCTCCATAACCGTCGCCATTTCCCTTTCCTCGAGACTCTCCCGCCTCGCGATCAAATATGCCGCGATGTATACCAGCTTCCCGATGGATTCCCGGTGATCGGTGGGCTGATACCCAATCACGTCGCGCCGCGCCGCGGCCTCGTCCAAGGCGATCACGTCGCTAGCCCCGGGCCCCTTCTCAGCCTCTCGGAACGCTTTGGCCGCTAATTGAGCTGCGACATGTCGTTCGGTTATGTCGGCCAGCCGCGCATAGCGTTCATCGACATCCCACAAACCCGCCTGTCCCTTCATTCGATCCTCTCCCGTGCGGCCAAATCGAGTCGATAAAAACGTTGATCAAGGACGAGAGCACGATAGGATACGAAGGCTAGCGAAACGAAACGAAAGCAGCGCCTGTAAGCCATTGATTAAGAATGAAAAAATATTTCTCCCTCCGCCGGGAGACGAAAGTGATTTCAAAGAATTATTCAAGCGGTTGGCCGCGGCGGGTGCTGGTCGGCCATTGGGCAAGGACGGGTTTCCTGCAGGCCCATGGACGCCCGAGCTTCTCGCAGAGGCGATTTCACAGATCGATTCCAACCGGATTGGGGTCGATCTACGAACGGTGCAGCTTTGGTTTCAAGAGAACGGGAAGGGAATTAGCACTGCCAACATTCGTTGGCTGGCGAGGGTATTGGGGTGCGATGATCCGGTGGCAACCAGCGAATGGCAGATGGAGCTTAGTGCGGCGCAATCGCGGTTTTCGGCCAAGAGACGAGAATGGAAGAGAGCCGGAAGCAGCGTTGCACAGGAGATTCCAGATACAGCACTGGCTGCGACCTTCGATGACGACACAGCGTCTCCGGCAGAGCTAAAACGGGATACTGACGCCAAGGGGCCGAGGCGGCGTTTTAGTTTGGCGAGGAAATCGGAAGCGTTTTTTAGTCACGGATCTCCCCTGAATTTACCGGCGTCGGTGTTTGCGGGTGTCACCGCTCTTGGGTTTTTGTCGTATATTACGGGGATTCACAGCGTGACATATGGCCGGGCGGATGGCGTCGTCAAGCAGGTTGGGTTTCTTTGGACAGCGAATTGGACATTGGTCTTCATGGTATTTTTGCCACTGTTTTTTGCCTTCGTGATCGAGCTAGTGACCTTTTGGAAAGATGAAGGCCGCCCAAAGCTTGTAGCGCAGGGCGACAAGATGGAAAGCGACGATGCCTGGGCGCGCAGCGTAGAAGCTTCTTCGTATTCATATTGGGCGGTTTTTTTGATTTGTGTGCTGTTCGCCGGTCTTTTTCAGTGGATCGGCGTGTCATTGATCCCGTTGATGAAAGGTGGTGGCAACTATGCGACGGATTGGGGCTCGTTAGCGATTGTGCGCCCTGAGGTCATATCGGTGCCGGAAGCGGTCGTATTCACCGGACTCGCTTACCTATACATGTGCCTGTGCTTTTATCTGTTCTTCGTAGGTCTCATTTTGCTCTATACGGTGATCCATGATCTTTGGAGAATTGGAGAAGCAGCGAGTAATCGGCCGGAAGTGGATTATCAACACGAGCACTACGAAGCCAGCCTCAGAGTGATGCGTGGAATTTTTCGGTGTACTGTTTTGGGGGTTCTGATCGCCATAGTCATGAAGGTCCAGAGCGCTTACCTGACATCGCGTGGAGAGAATATTGTGGCTTGGTTGGTCAGCGATATGTCTTCCCCATTCTATGGGCGCAATGATGTGAGCGCCGGGATCAGCTATCGTAGGCCGACCCATTACAGTAGCCTTCTTATCGCTATTTCGACCTGTGTTGTATTTCTGTACGGCTCCATCCGTTTAGGTGTCGAACGCCGGTTTTGTATGCCTTTGTGGAGGATGTCAGCGATCGTAGCGTTACTCGTTGCCGGCTACTTGCTGATCGATGCATTTGCTGGCTTTTCGATCCTTCTGGGCGTTGGAGTGCTGCTCGCAATGTACGGCCTGTTTGATCCAGGGTTGGGGCGACGGCGAGCGAGTAAGTTAGGAAACAATCAGAGTGTATCATAGTTGGCTTGACCATTGGGATGAGCGGCGGGCGCGACGCGGTGAGGAAGGGAAGAAACCAACGGATTTCGTCCTTGACGCGGAACGCGCCTTTCCAGGTGCGAAGAAGATAACAAGTATCGAGGAATTCTGTGCCCTTGCGGACCAAGCCGTGGCTGATCCAGCCTTTTTCGATGAGCCGAGTGTGAGTGATCAGGGCTTTGAAAGGCTAGACGGGTGGCTCAAATTTCCATCGGACATTTCTACTGATATCGAACAGAACAATGTCGTTTCGGCGAAAATCACAGAAAGCGGGTCGTTCGATCAGGCGATGGTGATTTTTCACCATTGGAATGCAAGCGCCCGGAATCGTCAGATTGCTAACTTTTTCTCGCAGCGTGGCATCACGGTTGTCGAGATTGCTATGCCTTATCACTTCGAACGCAGCCGTCCCGGCTCTGTGCACGCCGACTATATGCTTAGCCCTAATCTCGGTCGAACGATACAATCTATAAGGCAGGCAGTGTTGGATGGGCGAAAACTCATACGTTGGTTGAAAAGCGAAGGCTATCAAGAGATTTCGGTTCTCGGAATGAGCTTAGGTTCCTGGGTAGCGGCCATAGTCGCGGCACACGACTTGGCTGTGTCAAAAGCCTCGTTGTTTTTGACGGCGGGGAGTCTAGCGGATATGGTTTGGACGGGCCGCGCGACACGATCGATACGCGATAGCCTTGAGCCTGAGATTGAGCTGACCGATCTCAGAAGGGCCTGGGGTCCACTTAACTTGGAGAATTACGCGCATAGTTTGGCACGGCCTGATCTCGATCTTCAGGTTGTGTTGGCTAAGAGAGACAAAGTGGTGTTGCCAGAGCTATCGGAGAGGTTGATGCAGAGGCTGAAGGACGCCGGGGCTAGGCCAAATATTTTGGAATTAAACTGTGGTCACTATTCGCTCGCCATGCCGCCTTACATTTTGTTGGCCGGTTTGAGCTTGAAGCGGTTACTAAGGCGCGGCCGTTGAGCGGTTTCTGTCGTCTGCTGACAAGTCGGCCCGGCGAGCATGAGTTTAAATGATGCCTCCACGCCCATGTGGCACGTATCGTTGCACATGCAGGACGTGTTGTGTCGTGTTCGAACGCAGACGCCGAAGGTGCTACTGTTCACGGATATGCAGGCTTAAAGCATGCGATAAACGACACGCTGCAAGGTTAGTGGCTGCTGGGCACGTCGAGCGGCAGATGCACGTATGTTTTAGCATGGGGCACAGTGCGCGATTGGTGACACCCTTCACATTGTGTCAGTGAACGCGACGACGTGCGGTGTGGGTACCCTGTGAGTGGTACAGGGTACAAATCGGGGGTGACCTGTTGCACAAACGACAACGCCCCCGCATTGAGCGAGGGCGCCGGGGTCGAAGGGTGGGGGTTATTGTCCCGCCGCATTCATGATCTTATCGAAGAATGGCGCGGCATCGGCGGCTATGTTGTCGCACCATTTGTCGTCATCGACGGCGGCGGCAAAGTCATCACGAGCTTGTGTAGCGGCCATCATGCTCGGATGAAGCGTCGCCAAGCTCATGATGTATGGTGGGATGGTTCTGCTATCACCGCATGACGCTATGCCTGCGACATCGTACATAAGACGTTCGTATGGCGTGTACGATGAAACTGGAACGCCTTCGGCGTGCGCCACTGTGGCAAGTGTCATAAGGGCGAGGGTTAGAATAAGGGTACGTTTCATTTCAGTTGTTCCAGTTTTGTTCTACCTAGTTCAAATATGGGTAGTGGGTTTAATTCTGCCAACAGAGCCAAGCCGAGTTAGCTTTCCCAAAGATTTGGAAGTCCACATCCGGTCCATTTCCCCGCGCGATCATTGGCGAGTTTTCGTATTCGCCGACCAGTGCTTCGCTGACGAACCGACCTCGAGATAGCGGCCAATCGAGCGCAAATAGGCGGCGATCTCTCGTATCAAGAAATCTCGATCGCCGAAGGTCTGTTCGATCCGCTCCAGCTCCGGCAATGCAAATTTCAATTCACTCGGCGATAGGTCGGCGTCCCCGAAGACGTATTTATCCTGGCCGACAGCGCAGATATCGCAGCCCGCCTTGATCACCTCATCAACGAACGCTGGTATTTCGCTTGTCTTCATGAGCCTTCTGTTTCTTGCCCTCATAACTGCACTCTCCCTTTCCGATGTTGCCAGACGCGTCGAAGGTTGGCGCTGATCTCCTTTTCGATGTCTACGCTGAGCGTGAGATTGCCGAACGGAGCTTTGCGATAGGCCGGCTTGTCGAAGTGAGGATCCCGGACCTCGCGCAAGCCAAGCTGATCTATCCAGTCGTCGAATGATGGCCCTGCCATATCCCGTGCCAATTGGCCCCTTGTCCAATATAATCTGTTCAACCTCATGTAGCCGAAATGGGTAAGCAGTTGCCTTTCTGAAATTGGTATCTGGTGCGGTAGTGTCGAGCACGCCGCTTCGTGGCCGCGCTCTATGCCTAGCGGCACGGAGCCCGGTTTTCAACCGGTCTCCGCCCATTCGGGTAACGATCGCTCGTGCAGGCTGCTTCCCATCCGGATCGTCATCATCAGTGAACCAAATTGGCGGTATCAGCGTTTACAGCTCGGAGCAAATTCAGCATAGTGCGCCCCGCACGATTGAGTTGGTGATGGCAAGTCGAGCCCCTTCTTGTCATACACCGCGGGGAGCCGTCCTGGCGTAAGCCGGCGACGGCTCCCTTCAGTTCAGAATGACGGCCGCGATTGCGGCCGACATTGATTAGCTGAGAGAGGGAAAGAGGGCTCCGCCCTCTCTCCCTCGCAAGCGAAAAAGCGGTCTCCCCGTCCTTCCTCCGCGCGGCCAATGCCGCGCTCCGTGCAGGATCCACGCGGATCCGCATGCGCGGATCAGCGTAGACCCTCCGGCTTCGCCTGCGGGCGGGCGAACCCCCTCCACTTTTTCCCTTGCCTCCCTCTCTCCCGCTGTTCCGCACGAGCTCGGGAGCAGGAGCGGGGCTCCTGCCCCCTCGGGCAAGAGCAAGACCGTTTTGGGAAAAGAAAGGGCTAGACCATGAAACAGACCGGTTACCTATTGGACCCCGAAACGTCGATCTTTCGCGCGGTCGAGTTTCCGGCCGGGAACAGCTACAAACCGCTGTATGACCTGATCGGCTGCCGAATGATCGAGGTTGTGCGCTTCGATGAACGGCATTCCCTGTTCGTCGACGAGGAAGGGCTGCGCGACGGGCTGAGCGCCTTCACCATTCTTGAAATCTATCCGCAGCCATTGGCCGGGAAAATCGTTCTCGTCGACGGCGATGGAAGCGAACCCTACGCCTCCCCCCTGATCAGCCTTGAAGATGCGGCGGCCTGCTTCAAGTGCTGTCGCCCGGTAGTGGACCCTGTGTTTGCGACCGGCGACGAAGTGACGGCGGGAGGGCTGGTCATCGCAGGCGTGTTGATGGGCTTGCAAGTTCGCATCGAGCGCCGCGCTCCTACCATTGTGGAAGGAGAGGCGTGATGACAGTCGCCATTGTCGAAAACGGGACGCTCGTCGTCTCGGTTGGAGGCTTCGCCGCAAGCATCGCGGCGAAGTCCATCGAACACCAGTTCGACGCCCTCACCCATTTTCCGGACCGTCGCGCAAACATCGAGCTCGACGAGCTTGCAGCGCGTCTCAATGACTTTGAGGCCTATGTCGAGGACCTGGCCGACAAGGGCGATATTGCACCCGAGTTTAATGGCGTTGCCGAGGTCGAGGCGTTCGCGCGGCGTCATACTGATTTGGCTCGGCGGTTTTGGGCGGCGGAAGGACGGTGCATGAATTGGTTCATCACCGGCCCCGCACGCTTTCCCGTTGCCCGCAACGAAAAGCGCATGAAGGTCGCAGACGCCCGCCGTGCCGATCTGGGCGCGCATCCGGTCGCAGCCCGCAAGGCCGTTAAGCGGAAAGCCTTACCGCATGGGGCGGATGACGAGCCGATCCGCTCGGGAGATCCCGCTGCCGTCGAGAAGATCAAGGCCAAGATCGAGGCGCTGGCGCTCTCCATCGACAAGGCCAAGGCGGCGAATGCGATCATCCGGCGCATGGAGAAGGACGGCGCGGACGATGCCGCCATGATCAAGGCTGTGGTCGCGCAAACGGGCATGTCGGCCGCGATCGCCGTGCGCGGCGTCGTGCTGGCCGACTGCCAATGGAAACGCGGTTTCGACACGTCGGGCAACCGGGCCGAAATCCGCCGCCTGCACTCGCGACTGGAATCACTGGCGAGGATGCAGGAGCGGGGAAACGGCGGGAAGATCATCTGAATGCGCGCGCCCGACGAGGCAACAAGGCGGGCGCTGAAAGCCAACGGCTTTCGCTGGTCGCCGTCGCAAGGCGCTTGGCAGCGCCATCTTAATGAGGCCGGACGATGGGCGGCCCAACGGGTGATGAAAGCCGTCACCGCCGAGGGCGCCGCGTGAGCGGCGCCCCATGATCCAAGCGAAGACGGTTCTCCGCATCTGTCAGGTCGGCGGTGGCATGTTCGCACCGCCTCCTCGTGACCCCACCACGACCAGCCTATTCCGCTGGACCGCACGATGGCATCCGGCGCGCCAGGCAAAGCCCAGTAATCAAGGCTGCACCCGAAGATCGATCCAGAAATGATGCAGCCTGATCGGCGAAACTTCGAAGCTTCGCCCAAAAGCATGTTCAAGTCGGGTCGTCCCTCCGGCCACCCAGGCACTTGCAGGCGTAAGGTCCGGGAACGACTTGCTGCGACATTCGGTGTTGACGGCGACGAGTATCGCGGGCGGCGTCATGGTCTGCACATATCCGATCATCGCCCCACTTTCCGCACGCTTCGCATAAGCCCAGTCCGGATGCCTGAAGCGCGCAATACCGTGTTCGATGTAGTTTAGATTTAAGACCCAATCAGCTCTCGGCGGATCACCAAGACGCTTGCATTCAACCACGAACTGTTTGCTGCTACGGTGTGGATCGGACTCATATCGATCAAGATAAATCCACTGAAAGTCCGGACGCTTTTGCTCACGGCGCGCACGCGCCCCGTCATCCGGGTCCGGTTGATTGCAGCACTCGGTGATAGGTGCGACTTCATCATCCGGATACAGATCGCGACTGGCAGCGATCAGACAAAAATAGAATTCGCGGTTGAGTTCGATTTCGGACTCAGGGAACGACTCGTGCTGCCGGAAAATAACAAGCGCCCGGGCGATGATGGCCAGGCACTTGGCCTCGCGGGTACGCCACAGCTGATTGGATCGTATGCGCGGGACGCCTGCATGCATCATGCGACATCCGCGGCAGCTTCAGAATTCATCAGGAACGTCAGTGCTGACTCTGCATCTTCAAGCGCTGCCGTACGGCTCCAGAACCGGCGCTCGTTTCGCTTGATGAAAAGGATTTCAGTGTCGCTCACGTAGCGAAAGAAACTGTCCACGAAGATTTTAGACCGAATGATCGGATTTAGCGACACGCGGTCCAGCGTCGCCAGCACCTCGCGCCAATCCTGCGCTCCGTCATCGTTTGATGGCGAGACAGGATCGCTTTTGTAGTGAGCAGTAAAGGAAACGGCAATGAGCGGCGCTCCGGACGGCGGCGACAAAACACGCCAATGGAATTCAGAGTCGGAATCGAGCTCTGCATTCCAAATCTTCAGGAACGTGCGCAGGTAAGATGCCAATCCGTCATCCGCTTGCGTGAGAGTGGCAATGGTCCCAGCATTTTGCTTTGGTCCAAGGACCGTGCGCAGAGCCTTGCTGTTCTCTTTGCGGTAGAACAGGTCGAGCCCCATGTTGCACATCTCACGGATGAGGTCCCTATCACCGGGCGAGAGGTTGTAGAGATCGAACACGGCATCGTCGAGCTGTCGTTCCAGCCCCTGCAATTGAGCGAGAGCTTGGGCCGCACCGAGCGGGAAACTGTCCGGGCCGATATCGAGGCTTTGAAGCTGCGTGACAATCTTGACGATCCGCTCGCGCAGTTCGGTGTTCTCAGGAAACGATATCGGCATGCTTTGAACATGCTCGAGATGAATTTCATCGTGCCAAAAGCCCCACGACCCGATCGTCGTGAAATAGTAATAGCGAGCGAGCGATGACCAGAAGACCGCCGTGATAACAGCCTCCTGCCAAGCTTCTAGTCCCTTCAGTCGGACACCGTGAATTGAGTTCCTGAAGCAGTATTTTTGGGTGTCAAAGCGGGAAGTGATAAATCCGTCGGCTTTGATTCCGCGTCCTACCAGCAAGCGGTGTCCGTTGTAGACCTCTTCCACCCCGCGTCTCTCGACCTTATGAGGCACCGGTAGGAGCTGGTTCGTGTCAGTCGGACCGTAGCGCTCAAGCGCTTGCGGTCGGAGCTCTTTGTAATTTTGAAGCCAGTCAGCGTTCAATTTTCGATTTGCTTCCTGGAACCCACGACCGAACAGAACTTCGGTGCGAGGAAGGTAGTTGGGCAAATCTGCCAGCGTTGGATATCGGTCAATCGCGTGCACCAATCGTTCGTCACGATGGCCACCCCACCAATAAATCTTCCAGAGCCTTTCGTTTTCGAGACAATCGCGTTGCGAAAGCCAGTGCATATCACCCTGGCTTAGGACGACAGCTTGTGTGTTGGCGACCACAGCCGTGCGTTTCGCGGACCAGTACGGGAAACGGACATCCTCGCGTTTCAGATCGACCTTCGTTTTCTCGAAGACGACGGATACGAAGGGAGAAATGCCCTGAGCTTCGCGTTGGACACCCGAGAAAAATATGTGTCTGACATGCGCGAAATTAACGACATGCTTGAGCTTTGCAGATTCCAGCCAGACGCGGCGGAATTGACGGCTATTGTCATGATGCTTGAAGAAGACGCCGGAAGACACGAGTAGTCCGGCTTTGCCGCCGGAGCGCAACAGGGCCAGCGTCAAATGGATAAAAGCTTGCGACAGCTCCTTGTCGCCCAGCGGACGGCCTTCTTTTGCCAGGCACCAAGCCGTCGTAGCCGTCATTGCTTTGCGGCCTTCTTCGTCTTCCTTCTTCGGATAGCCCCACGGTGGATTTCCAACCACGACCGATGCCGACCCACTGCCAAATCGCTTTGTCACCTCGGACGGATATTTGCCCGCGATCACGTCGAAGGAATTGGCATCCAGCAGAATGTCGAAGAACTGGGCATCCGGGTTCTTCTTCTCGCGCTTCTTGCGTTCGGCTTCAGCAACCCATTTAAGATAGGGCAATCTGCGCTCAACGTTGATCTCACGCGGCGATTGATAGTGCAGGAACGCCAGATAGAGGCTGAACGCAGCAATGCGCACTGCCTCCTCATTGATATCCATGCCGGCAATCTGCTCGCGCAGAATCTTACGCAACTGCGGACGGCTGACCCGGCGTCCGGCTTGCTCGGCGCACAGATGCCGGACAATGCGTCTGAACGATTCTACAAGGAAGATTCCCGATCCGCACGCCGGATCGATTACGCGCGGCCTTTGCGCAAGCACATCTGGCGTCAGCGTCTGGGCAAGAACGAACTCGACCAGCGCAGGTGGCGTGTAGTGCGAGCCTTGGTTGCGGTCCTTGCCTTCGCGCTCATTGTAGAACTCTTCGTAGATCGTACTTATCAATTCGATAGGGATGACCTCGAAGCGATAAGCGAAGAAAAAGAGTTCCTGCTGGCTGGTCGTATTGCCAAGCAGGAATCCTCTGAGCTGATCCAGGTGATCCTGCTGAATGCGTTCGCGCTCATCGTCATCAATCGGAAAGGTGTCGCCGTTGAAGTCAATCGCCATCTGGTCGAATAGTGCATATGCGAAATCCTTGCTCTGCAAGACCCTCAGAAAGCGGTTTTCGGCCAATCGAGGCTCGATGGCCGGGGCCGTAGGCGCTTGCGCAAGCAGCCTGACCCACTCCTTGCGGCGAGCGGCCACGTTCTCGAAATAGACAGGCGTGAGAATTTCACGATCTTCGAGATAGCGGATGAAAATGGCTCTTCCAATCAACGAATGTAGATCGCGCAGGGCGGGCTTTTCGAAGCCTCGGCGCGTGGTTACGGCGGTCAGCTGCTGCCGCACGGTTTTGAGGTCACGGATGAGCGCGCGGTCGGACCTGTTCAACGAATTTGAAAAACGCTCCTCGCCGAACAACGCACCCGTCTCGACACGTTCACGATGATACTTCGAGAGCTTAGCTTGTACCTCGGCAATGGATCGCGCCACCGCGATCAGGCGGGATTGGTCATTGATCGATTCATCCGGCTTTGGCGGTGCTTTGGTAAGGTCGAGGACGAGCAGCTCACCCGGACAGGCGAGAAACAGCAGCTGCGGTCTGGACATGCACCAGATGCGTTCATAGAACGCCCGCAAGGCCTTAGGCGTTGTATCCGCTGTCTTAGCGAACACTACCACCGGTTCGCGGTCGACAAAGAAAACCTTCTCCGCGCCAACCTGTGCGGCCAGCGTTTGCCAATCACCTTTATCGACCCACTCTCGCAACGCGGAGAGCTGCGGTTCGGCAGTGGCGGGCAGCAATGCACCTTGGTCGAAACCAAGCTGCTCGTAAGCAGCCGCGAGTAGGTCTGCTGGGGCGGCTTTTTCGATTGCAGGGGCCACTTGTTAAAACCCGCAGGCCGCACGCGCCCTTTGGACGACTGGAGCGTATCGCTGAAATCTGCGCTCAGTCATTTCTGGCCTTCAAAGCGGCAAACGCTTCGTACAGAAGCTGGTTCAATTTCTTATTGTGCTGAGCTGCGTAGGTTTTGAATTCACGGCGGAAATCGAGGGGCACCTTGAAATTGAGGGGCGTGCTACCGGACGACGGAGCCTCGCTGCGTTTCGACCTGAGCTGCTCGCCGGGTTGATCCAAGCTCACCTGCGCCTTTGCCATCGAGTGCCCCTTTCCTCAAATCGGCACGCTAGGACGAAATCCGACTCACGTCGCCAGAATAGAACGAAAGCACGAAAACACGCAATCACTCTTAACCGCGTTGCTCGTGCTGCCAAGTGGATGGGTGCGGGTGAGTGAGTTCCCGCGCGATCCAGGGGCGCCGACAAGAGCGCGGTTCCCGAAGCTCCACGCCATCCCTATTCTTGCGGAAGGACAGGGGTTTGGCATACCAACCCGGTGATTGAACAGAGGAAACCAACAGGCTATTCTTGCCTGATGACCTTTTTCGAAGAACTACAAGAACACGGATACCTATTCTTGGAGGGTTTCTATGCTGATCATGAACACCTAGATGCAGTCTCGGTGATCGGAAAACCGCAGGCTCTAGGTTCCGGTCTTGCTTTGCATGTTTTGACTCCGACAGATCCCAATCGAGCCACGCCCAACACTTATAGTGGAATGTTCGGTCGTGGGATTTTTCCATTTCATACCGACCTCGCTCATTGGCGTCGGCCACCACGCTATATGCTGCTACGCTGTGACATTGGGTTTGAGGATGTTCCCACTCTTGTAGTCGATGGAAGGGAAGTTGTAGCCAAGGCGGGTCGCGACCTTATCTCACGAGCGCTTGTTCAACCCAGGCGACCAATCAGGGGTAAATTGCCCTTGCTGAAGTTAATGCAGAGCATCGATGATCACGATCTAATCCGCTGGGATGAGATTTTTATAAAGCCCGCCAGCGACAATGGGAAGGCTGGCATGACAGCATTTAAAACAGCTTTAGAGATGTGCCGCCCGAAGGCCATTTGCCTGGTTAGCCGCGGCGACACGCTCGTTCTGGATAACTGGCGCATGTTGCACGCCCGTGCGCCAGTAGGAAATGAACACGCATCGCGGCGCATCCTCCGCTCCTACTTGGAGGACCTGCATTGAAGAAGACACTTGAACCAGCTGAAACTCCCGCCAACTGGGATGCTGAAGCGCTCTTTTCAAAGGCTCAGCGATACGTAGAGAAAATGCAGGCGGAAGAGAGCACGACTTGGGAACACGCACTGTGGTCAAGCCTTGCTCTCGAATTCCTGGCGCGAGCGGCCCTCGCCAACGTTAGCCCCGCTCTTTTGGCGGACGTCAGCGAGAGAAACTGGAGTAGTCTGTTTCACTCCTTGGGCTTCAGTCCGAAGGACAAGCAATTTTCCGCAAAATCCATTACGACGTCGGCAGTTTTGCAGAGGCTGGGCGAAATTCTCCCTGAGTTTGACAGCGAGGTTGAAAAACTCTGCAAGTCGCAAGTCGCCCAACGAAACAAGGAGCTGCATTCTGGAGACACGCCCTTTGACGGTCTCTCCGCCGCATCATGGCACGCCGGTTTCTACAAGGCGGCCAAGATTCTATTGGCCTCAATGGGTGTCGAGCTCAAGGAGCTACTCGGTGCCGAGATGGCAGCTACCGCTGAGAAGATTATTGCCGCAGCGGCTGACGAGAAGGCGAAGGCAGTAAAAGGTGATGTGGCTAAACATGCGAAGGCATGGGGAGACAAAGACAAAGAAGAGCGGGAGAAGCTATCACGCGCGGCGGAAGTGTGGGCAACCAAGCAGGCAGGACATCGTGTAGCGTGTCCGGCGTGCGGCTCACAAGCATTGGTTTATGGAGAACCGATCGCGGCTCCTACACAGGAATTGAAGGACGATACGATCATCGAAAAGCAGGAATACTTGCCCGCTCAGTTTGAATGTATCGCATGCGAGCTAAAGGTAGGCGGGTACTCGAAGCTGAGCGTGATCGGCTTGGGTGATCGGTTCATACACACTGAATTCCATGATGCTGCGGACTACTACGCACCGCAGGATGAACATTATGGATACGAAGAAGACAACAACGAAAGATTCTAGCCCGGTTCAATCCAAGCGGTGAATAGCGCGGGTCAGCGTCAACAGGTGATTTTGGTGGAGGATCCGGACCGTGCGAATGGCGGACATGCGGCGCAAAGCAGTCGTTCATGAGGCCTGGCGGGAACGACCGATAGGTCACGATTTGCCCTTGAAGTTTCCGTCCGGAGCGAGAGTTGAAGGGCGTCGGAAATGCTCTCTACGCTGGCCGACTGATGCCCAGCGCCGCCTCACTTTTCGATAAACGGTGGGGCGGCCAAGACTCAGTTGCCTTGCAGCTTCAGCCGGCGACCCTTGAGCGTTGATCAGTTTGATCGCGACCTGGATGTTCGTACTGATCGGCCTTCATCACGATTGGCGTGACCTCTCGAAATGCAGACATGACGCAGGACAGCCCAAGCATTACGTTTCCCTGGACAGGTTTGAGGAGGTCACCGTGAGAACTCATGACAGCGTCATTAGAGGATGGGAGTTCTTGGCCGAGGACGAGGCGATTGACGCTGCGATCGACAAATACGGCAAAGGCCCAACGACGTCGGTCGCGTATTGTGCGTTCGAGGCGCTTGGCGATCGAGGTGGACCCGAGTATCGGTTTTGGTTCGACCTGTTTCTAAAGCTCGCAAAATCGGATCACGTGGGTTGGGCGTAGGGCTCAGCATGCGTCGCCACTAACCCCTGGCCCGCGCCACTGATGGAATACGAACTTGGAAGCGTGGATCCGCCGAAGCGCACCCATCGCGGGTATGAAGCTGATCAGCTAGGGCACTCCCTGTCGCGATTAATTAGCAAGAGTAGCAGCCCGTATAAGGAACCAGCTGTCGTGACCGAAGGCGCCGCGCCTGTTTCCACAGGGCGCGGCCCACAGCCGAGCCAGGGTTATTCCTGAAAGAGGGGGAAAGGCGGCTCTGCCCCCTCTCCCCTGCAAGGCGAAAATCGGTCTCCCCGTCCTTCCTCCGCGCGGCCAGGGCCGCGCTCCGTGCAGGATCGACGCGGATCCGCATGCGCGGATCGGCGCCGACCCTCGGCTTCGCCTTCGGGCGGGTGATCCCCCTCCGATTTGTCCCCTTGCCCCCCTCTCCCCCGCTGTTCCGCACGAGCTCGGGAGCAGGAGCGGGGCTCCTGCCCCTTCGGGCAGGATTTCCGCTTCGCGGGAAAAGGGAAAACAGGAGAGAAAACCCATGACCGAGACAATCACCATCCCCCTAAACAAGCTGGATTTGGACCCGAAGAACGTCCGCAAAACCTACAGCGCCGAGGGTATCGCAGCGCTGGCAGCGAGCATCAGGGCCGATGGCTACAGGCTGTTGCAAAACCTTGTCGTCAGGAAGGGCGACAAGAAGGGCCGCTATTTCGTGACCGCTGGCGGGCGACGCCGCGCGGCGCTCAATCTGCTGGCCGAAAAGGGAGAGATCGCGAAGGATTTCCCCGTCGAATGCAAGGAGCGAGCGGCAGAAGACGCTAAGGCGACCAGTCTTGCCGAAAACGTCCTGCGCGAGGATATGCATCCGGTCGACCAGTACGAGGCGTTCCGCGATCTGGCGGACGAAGGCAAGTCGGTCCCCGATATTGCCGCACGGTTCGGCACGACCGAGACGATTGTGCGCCGCCGCCTTGCCCTTGGTCGCGTGTCACCGCGCCTCTTGGAGGCTTACCGCAACGAGGATATGACGTTTGAGCAGCTTTCGGCCTTCACGATCAGCGACGATCACGAGGCGCAGGTCCGGGTATGGGATGAACTGCCCTCGTGGAACCGCTACGCACCAGCCATTCGTTCCGCACTTGCTGGCGAGAGCCTTCGGGCAAGCGACAAGCGGGTCAAATTCCTTGGCGGGCTGGACGCCTACGAGGCAGCAGGCGGAACCGTCAAGCGCGACCTGTTCGATGACAAGGAAGGCGGTTTTGCGGTCGATGTCTTGAAGCTGGATGCCCTTGTCGCAGCCAAGCTTGAAAGCGCAGCCAAGGCCGTGAAGGCGGAGGGCTGGAAATGGGTCGGGATCATGCCCGATGTATCTTATGACACCTTCCAAGCCTACGGACGGCGCTATCCCGAACAGGTGCCGTTGTCCGAGGCCGAACAAGCCGAACTTGACCAGCTCACCGCAGAATATGACGAGCTGGCGGAGTTGATCGAGGCCGAGGCCGCCGATGAAGGGGCTGACGCGAAGATCGAGGAAATCGACAAGCGGATCACCGCGCTGCAGGATCGCGCAGAAGTCTATGCGCCGGAAGTTTTCGAGATCAGCGGCGCGATCGTCACGCTGACGAACTACGGCGATGTGCGAATCGAGCGTGGTCTTGTGCTGCCCGAGGATGGCCGGGATGAGGAGGCCGATGGCGACGACAAGGGCGGCAACGGCGTTGAAAAACCACAGGAAGTGGGACAGCCGAGGGTGACGCATTCGGCGGCGCTCATAGAGGACCTGACCGCTCAAAAGACGGCGGCGCTACGGGTCGAACTCGCGAACAATCACGATATAGCCTTGGCCGCCGTGGTTCACGCGATGCTGTTGAGTGTGGTCTATGATTACTGCTCGAACGTAGATAGCGCGCTGCAAATCAGGCTGACACATGAGCATATCGAAACCGGGATGAAGCGGCGCGACGCCTGCCGAGCCGTGGCGGAGTTTGAAAGCCTTCGCCAGACATGGGGCGATCATATCCCCGGCAACCCTGCCGATCTGTGGGAATGGTGCTTGCAACAGAACCGCGACGAACTGTTGTCGCTTCTGGCTTTTGCGGCGGCTCATTCCGTCAACGCGGTGCGGAAACCTCACTGCCATGACAGGAAAGGCGCTTTCGAGCACGCAGACCGGCTTGGACAGGCTCTTGCGGTGAACATGACGAAATGGTTCGAGCCGACCGGCGATAGCTATTTCTCGCATATCAACCGCCAGAGCATCGAGGCCGTCATTCGTGAAGTGAAGGGCGCTCAGGCCGGGCTTGCCGTTAAGGCGGCGGGCAAGAAGTCGGAAGCCGTTACCATTGCAGAGCGGATGGTCACGGATAGCGGCTGGCTTCCTGAGCCTGTGCGGATTTCCGTTCCTGCTGCCGAGACGAAGCGCGACGACGCCGATTTCGATGAAGAAATACCCCATCCCGTAGCGGCTGAATAATCATCAGCCGCTTGCCGGTCGCGCTTTCTCCGGCGCGATCGGACCGCGCCTGCCTGCTGCAAGCTTAATGAATGAATGCCTATGTCGAGAACCCGCACATGTCGACATCAGGACCCGCTTACCGTGGCGCTTGAAGCCTTCGACCTTCCGGGAACGTTCATCGACGGCCGCTGATGCGATCGGGGCCGGATCGACCGGCCCCGATCGCATTGAGGGGAGGCTCCCTCCCCTCAAACTCCCCTTCCCGCCCCAGAAAAACCGGCTTGGAAACCAGGCCGGTTTTGCTGCATTCATATATCCGAGAAGGTATAGCAGATAAAGCGCGCGCCGGAGAGTGTCTGGCTATGAAGTGCCTGAAAGCCTTGGGAGAGTGTTTTGTTTGCTACCGGTGGTAGCGCAATTGTTGCGCCAAAATGGATATTCGAGTTATGGTTCTGCAAATCACCGGAATCATGGTTCCGAGTCACGCGAACTAGCGCCTACGACGGAGAAGACGAACCGACCAGAAAAAGAAAACCGCCCCCGAAACGAATCCCGGAAGCGGTTTGCGAATAATCAATTTAGCCAAAATCTTTTTTGCAAACCTCCCTTCCTCTGTCAACCTGAAAAACACCGTTTCGGTGAACGGGATTGTTTTGTCTGGTCTCCACGACAAAGGAGACGAGAATGGGAGAACCTATGCCACCGAAGCGGCCCATCGGCCGCCGAATGACACCGCAACGCGCCGAATATCGGCGACTGGCGCAGTCCGCCGAGATCGGAGCGGTGACGCGCGGTCAGCTCGCCGTGCTCGCGCACAACCTGCCCTGCACAGGCTTGATCAACGCGACCGAAAGCCATCTTCTGGTCACGCTGATCAACACTGCGCCGGGCGAGGCCTTCGAGAAAGCCGGGAGGGCGATCATCTTCAAGTCCAACCAGCAGCTCGCCTTCGAAATCAATCGTTCGGTCGGCCGGGTGAGCCGGATGCTGTCGAACCTCTTCGACACCGGCCTTGTCACCATGCAGGATAGTGGCAACTACAAGCGCTATCCGGTGCGCAGTGCCAGCGGCTCGATTGTCGATGGTTGCGGTATCGACCTGCGTATTCTTATCGTCCGCTACCGCGAACTCGACGATCTGGTGCGACAGGCGAAGGCGGAGAAGGCGACCGCCCGCGCGGCGTTGCGGCGCTATCGTGGCGCCCTGCGCAATCTCCGGTACGCTTTGGCGACCGTTACCGACCTTTCAGAGCGCGCCCGAGCACGGCAAGAGGCGCGCCTTGAACGGGTCGTTGCCCTGGTCGGCACAGCCGCAAAAGCCTCGAGCGACGTGTTGCGCCGCGCAACGGCGCTTGTCGAGTGGTTCATCGAACGGGTCTTGCAGCTTCCACGTCGCCCGCAAGTCGCATCGGAAGCGAAAGAGTCGACATGCACGTATGCCGAAAACGACATGCACAAACAGACTACAACCCCTGATCCCATTGTAAATAGTAATGAGAATCGGCGTTCGGCTGCCGCCGAACAACTCAATCTGTTAGAGGCTGGCTCCGCCAGCCAATGGGCTTATGAAACAAGCCTGGGGCGAGGTTCATACCAAGTCAACCAGCCGAAGCGCCTGCCGCATGTTGTTGTGGCGTTGCAGGACGTTTTAAGGGCGGTACCGGCGTTGAGAACTTACGGGTTTGCCCTGCCCCGGACCTGGGCAGATTTGGCTCGGCTCGTGCCCCAAATGTGCTGTATTACCGGCATTTCCGACGATGCACGGCGCTGCGCTGTCGCCCAAATGGGCGAGCAGCAGGCGGCCGTTGCAATTGCGGTGACGTTGCAGAAATTCGACCGGCAGGAAGTTTCGTCGCCGGGCGGCTACTTACGGGCGATGACGGATCGCGCCGCGGCCGGCGAGCTTCATCTTGCCCGCTCAGTTTTCGGGCTTGCGGCCCGCAATCTTATGGAGACGATAAATTGATGTATCTCGTGCGTTATTTTCTCGCGGCCGTTGTTTGCGTCGGCGTCGGCGGGCCGATGCCGATCCGGCTATCTGGTCTGGCACGGCCCGCGTGATCGATGGAGACACGATCAGCGTGCGCCAGCAGCGCATTCGGATCGCGGCGATCGACGCTTGCGAACTCGACCAGACAGGCCTTCGCGACGAGGAGGTCTGGCAATGCGGCCTTGCAGGTCGGGCCTTCCTTCGGCGACTGATCGCTGGGAAACACGTCCGTTGCCGGATCATCGACCGCGATCAATATCGGCGCCTGGTCGGACAGTGTTTCTACGATGAAACCGATATCGGCCTGGCAATGGTCAGCGCCGGCCTTGCCGAATCCATGCTCCGATATCTGCCGTCGTCCCATGCGATCAACCTGGTCGAGTATGGCGAGGCCGAGAACAGCGCCCGAGACAGAAGGCTTGGCATCTGGTCTGCCGAGATCGAAAGTCCGCATGTCTACCGGCGCGGCAAGTCGTCCCCGAAGCCTTAACCAGACATAGCCAACTTGGCGCTACAAATTGGCAGAAGCAATGAACCAATTTGCTTCTTGATTCTTGCGGTTAGCGGTAAAAAGTGGTTGCCAGGACGAGATTTGTAAATAAATATGGCATCGTTTTTGTCGCCCTAGGCCGTGCGCGAACCGGTACCATATAGCCAATGATGTTCATACCTCACCCCTCCAAGGCGGTTGCTTTTGACGCTCGTTCGCACGCCGACGCGGTTTGCGCAAAGCCGAACTCCGCAAAAATTTCCCCGCCTGCAGCTTCCTCGCGCAGCAAATTTTTCCGGCCTCCCGGCTTCCTCCGCTGTGCTTCGGCCTGCGGTGCGCACCACTTTCCGCCGTGCCCGTGAACGATCATTGCAACCACCAAAGAGGAGTGACTGACATGTCCACCACCAACTTCATCCAGTTCGACACCGACGACCTGGACGCCGCCAAGGGCAACGGCCTTGTCTCCACCATCGATCGCGACCTGGACATCCACGTTGTCCCGTTCAACTCGAGCAACGAGAAAGCCCCGACGCATCGCGTCTATGCCAAGTCACCGCGCGGGTATGACATCGAGGTCGGCGGCATCTGGAAGAAGACCAGCGAGGCGAAAAAGCCCTACTATACGCTTTCGATCAAGCGCCTCGGCTTCAACGCCAATCTCGGCCGCTACCCCGGCCAGGACGATCCCACCCTACAGGCGATCATCGAATGGGATCCCCGGGATTGATTGACGTGGAGCGCCCGGCTTCGAGCCGGGCGCATCCCTCACAAGGCCGATAAATGCCGCAAACCGCTCGATTTTCGGCGGTTTTTCTGCTAGTGTTTATCGCCATTGGAGATCTGCGGATGAATATCCATTCGACCCGTCCGGACCGCTCGCCGGAAGCCGTCGCCCGGCGCCGCAAGGCGACGGATCAGGCCCGTGCGGCCAATATCCGGCAGGGCTACACCCACGATCCGGTGCTGGAGGAAGCAACGGCGGCCTACGTCGCCGGCGACATCACCCGCGAAGAGTATCGCCTGCGTGTCGTGCGGCCGGCGAAACGGGCATAGCCGAAACACCAACTGTCAAAGGCGAAAGGCCGCCTGCCCTACGCAGGCGGTTTTTTGTTGGCCCCGCCGATGTCCGAGAGCCCTGCCAAAGGTTCCTATTTCTACCCGAACACGTCGGACGATCCCGATCGTGCCGATGTGCTGCGCAACAGGTTCGGCATCGAGACTCATTCCGAGTTGCGGATCGAAGAATACCGCGCCACGGCCTTCCGCATGGCGGAAATTGCCGAAGGCGATGGCCCGCAAGGAAAATTCGACAAGGCGCATATTAAGGCAATTCACAACCACATCTTTCAGGATGTCTACGAATGGGCCGGCCGCACGCGCAACGAAAGCCCGATCGTCGACGGGCGGCGCGTAGAGCCAATCGGTGGGCTCTCCAAAGGCGGCACCGCATTCCTGCACGGCTCCCGCATCGAGCTGGGGCTCGACGAGGCGTTGAGGGCTATCCGTGATCCCGATGTCTTACGCGGCTCGACGCCAGAGCAGTTCGCCGAGCGTGCGGGCCAGGTCATGGCCGAGCTCAATTATGTACATCCCTTTCGCGAGGGCAACGGACGCACCCAGGAGGCGTTCATCGCCGAGCTTGGCCGTCACTACGGCCATGAGGTCGATTTCACGATCATCTCCAAACCGCGCATGATCGAGGCCTCGATCCAAACCACGAACGACCCGTCAAGTGCGGCCATGAAACATGTGCTCGAGGACGCGGTAGACCCGAACCGCCGCCAAGCCCTTCGCTCCGCATATTCCGATCTTGAGGCGCGCGGCGAGAATCCGTTTGAACACAACATTCGCACAGCCCGCCCAGGCGAAGAAGTGACCGGCCAGGTGCTCGGGCACGACGACCGTGTCGCCAGCATCGTCTCGGACGAACGTATCATCGCCGTCGATCGCGCGGACCTCCCGGAGCGACTGCCCGATGATGAAGCGGAAATCACCTTCACCGCCCGATCCAACTTTTCCCGCCTTGGCCGTGAGCCACAGGCCATCGAGGCGCCCGTGCAGGCCGAAAGAGCCGAAGCGACCCTGCAAGGCACGCCGCCTGCCGACCTGGCCATCGAGACGGATATCGCGGCGCAGCGAGCGCGTGAGCGCGATAGCGATGACCGCGAACGGTGACAGCGTCCGCAGGCGGCAAGTTGCTCAGCGACCGTAGTTGACCGCCGGCGCGTTCGATGCGGCCGGCCGTCTCCATCCGTTGGGTGATTTGACGGACAAGCTACGACAGCCCCTCCCCCATGCAACCGCTGGCGCGGTCCTCCTCTCCGTTGCGGCCCTACGGGTGCATGGGCTCGTTTCGGCTATCTCCGGTCTTTGCCGTCAACCAACGGATGGAGACGGTCATGCAGAGCATCAAGGACACCTACCAGCGCATCACGGACACCATTGTCGAGCAGCTTGAAGCCGGTACCAAGCCGTGGATCCGCCCGTGGCGCGGCAATGCCCGCCGCAACGCGATCATTCCGCGGCGCGCTACCGGCGAAGCCTACCGCGGAATCAACGTCATCATGCTGTGGGTCGCGGGCCAGACGTTCGGCTATGAGGAAAACACCTGGATGACCTACCGGCAGGCCCAGGATTTCGGCGGTCAGGTCCGCAAGGGCGAAAAAGGAACCCTTGTCGTCAAGTACGGCACGTTCACTCCGAAGGATCACGAAGACGACGAAGACCGCGCGATTCCGTATCTGAAGGGCTACCCCGTCTTCAATATTGAGCAGATCGAGAACATGCCGGATCGGTTCTTCAGCCCGGTCGAGGAGTTGCCGGGCAATCCGGTTCCGCACATCGAGACCGTCGAGAGCTTCGTCCAGAACACCGGCGCAAGCGTCAACTACGGTGGCACCAAAGCTTGCTACCGGCCCAGCATCGACGACATCCTTATGCCGGACCGCGGGCGTTTCGACAGCGAGGTTCACCTTTACTCGACTTTGCTGCACGAGGTTTCGCATTGGTCAGGCGCAAAGCATCGCCTGGACCGCGATCTGACGGGCAGGTTCGGCAGTGAAGGCTATGCCGTCGAGGAGCTCGTTGCGGAGCTCGCAGCATCGTTCCTGTGTGCCGACCTGGGCGTGGCCCATGATCCGCGTGACAACACAGCCGCCTATCTGGCGAACTGGCTCGAGGTCCTTAAGAATGACAAGAGGGCCATCATCACGGCCGCTGCCAAGGCGCAGGCCGTCGCTGAGTATCTCACCGCCCTGCAGCCGGGCGCCGCACAGGGAACCGCCTAAGAAGAAGCGGTTATCCGAATGGCGGCGGGGGACTTCGGCGCTGTTCCGAATCCTTCGTCGTTTCACGTGACTTGCATTTGGTTGTCCGCGGACAACCACTGCTCGGTCTGAAGGTGTTCTCCTGCATTCGCTGTGAGTTGTCCGCGGACAACTAAGCTCGAAACGGCATCAGGGTTAAGCGTTTGTAAATTCGTAACGAATCGGGTCTTATTGTAACTGCGCAGTTTATCGCATCTTAGCATTAATTGCGCAGTTCGAGGGCTCAGGATGTTACAGACTTCCATTCAAAGCGGTGTACAGGAGCATCTGCCGTCCATGTTGTCGGCGGATTCGCTCGAACTGTCACGTCAGTTGCAGTTGCACCAGCAGAAGATTTTTCCTCCGAATTCTCAGAAGGCGATTCGTAATTTCAGCCCGGCCGAGGCCTCCTACTACATAGGCATCGGATAGGCGTTGGTGCGCGGATATGAAATCGAACGCATTTCGATCATTAATGTAGTTGGTTATGCCTGCGTGACTTGACGCCGGATAGACTCCGGGCGTGCCCATGCCAGCATGCGGTTGAGAACGATGCAACCGATGGCAACCTCGGTCTGTTGAGCCGGAAGAGAGCGTGCTCGCAGGCGCCGTCCGATCAGCCCCTTGTATCGTCCGATGGCTGTTTCGCTCAGCGCCCGCTTGCCGTAGCCGGTGGCTGCCTGCCATTTCAGCCGACCGTCGCTTGCGATTGCGGCAATGTGCTTGTCCCTTTGACCAGGCGGTCCGGTATCACGGCTTTCCACCGCCGTGGAACGCGGTGGAATGACGATGTTGGCGGTTGCGCTGTGCTGCAGGATAGACCGATAGGTTGGCTTGCCGTCATAGGCTCCGTCGGCTGTGAACTGGTCGATCTCGCCGTCGATCTGATCGAGCAGCGGTGCCACCTGGGAAGGATCATCCGCGTCCTGATCTGTCAGCCTTTGGGCAATGATCGCGCCACTTTTGGCATCCACTGCCAGATGCAGCTTGCGCCAGTTGCGACGTGATCTGGCGCCATGTTTCTGCTCCAGCCATTGCCCGGCGCCGTAGACTTTCAATCCCGTGCTATCGACAAGCACATGCAGCGGGCCGTCCGGCAGCGGCGGGTTTCGTCGGGCTGATGGCTCCCATTTGTGTGCCCGACGGCTCAGCGTCGTATGATCTGGAACTGGGACTTTCAGCCCCATGAGATCCAGCAGCGAGTGGAGCAATCCCTCGGTCTGGTGCAGCCGCATTGCGAAGACGCAACCCAGCGTCAGCGCTGTCTCAATGGCGAGATCGGAATACCGGGCTTGGCCGCCGCGGGTCTTGCGTCGCGGAGCGCGCCATCCCGCAAGTGCCTCCGGCCTTACCCATAAGGTCAGGCTACCACGCCGGCGCAGACCTGCTTCGTAGTCACGCCAATTCGTCACCCTGAATTTCATCTTTCCCACGTGATGACGACGATCTGCGTTGTGTTTGTACGGCATGGCACTCGCATCAAGCTGATTTTGATCCTGCCTGCCTATCGCCAAACCGTTGACAAAGGATCCATGCACCAACGCTATGCACCAACGCTCCACTAATGCTTACACGAGAGCGTCAGAAGACACAGCCGACCACGTCGGCGCTGGTATCAGTACCGTGGAAGCCAAAAAAATCAACAAAATCAACGAAAATGCTTTCCGCGCAGAGGTCTCATAAGTTCTACCAAGATCCATTATTCCTGTTCACCGGGAAAAGTACCTGCCGAATTTCATCAATCTCTGCGGGACTCTGGCAAATTCTAATTTGTTGTCCGACTCTTGCCGTTTTTGGCATCGGATCGACACCGATCTCCGTGCGGAGCGCCTTCTTCCACTTCTCATAGAATATTATTGCACTGGCTCGTTGTTCGTTCAGAAAAAGCAGGGCAATTAGAATCTGAATGAACAATTCATGGAATGGGTCAAACATCAATACTTTTCGACAAATAGAAATAGCGTCAGAATAGGCAGACACTGAGGCATACCGTTCTAAGGCGATGCTAGATAGTGTTACAAAGCAGCTGTGAATACGGTCGCGTTCTGCAACAAAGTGCTCGCAACCCTCTTTCTCCAGAAATTGTCCATGATACAAGTCGATCGCTGATCTCATGGAATTTAGGCATGGAATTTGAGAGAGTTCGATCTGATTTCCGACTTGATTTGCTGTGTTGGCGAGAACACAAGAGTCGACCTCAAGCCATGGCTGAGGTTCGAGGACAATGTCCGAGCCAATAGACCGGAGGTTTTGCCCCCGGTTGCTTGACGGATCGAGACAAAGAATTTGTCTCAAACGCCAAAGGGCGGAGTTAAGGGCGGCCCGTGACCTCTCGGGATCGAGTTCTGGCCAGCAGAGATCCGCAATTCGCTCCCGGCGGTAGATTCGTCCCGGGAAGGCAAAAAGCAGTGCGGCCATCCTCTGGCCGCTTCGCCCCAAATCAGAGCGAATACGGCGGTCGTCTACCGATATCCCAAATTCGCCGAGTAGAGTAATGCGCATTGTGGTCCGATCTCTTTTTGTTTGTTCGGAATTGTTCCTTTCATGATTCACAACGAGAAAGGGGCGTGAAGGAGCTGCCTCTCAACGCTGCGCGTTCACCGAGCGCTTCACTCCATGATTGCTTCGTTTCCCGGACAATGTTGCCCACCTGCTGGAGGCTGACGGCCGCCTGAACGAAAGGCCTCCTCGGACCCCGCCTAACGAGAAGCGAAGCGTCGATCCCAAGCAAGCGGCGAACGTTTTTGAGGGCTTCGTCATTAACCTGAATGTAAGCCACAACGCAGGTGTCGCCGTCGATATCCCGCGCGAGACCGAGCGGCGTGACCTGCCATTTGAGAACTCGGTGGTGCGACATGAAAGACGTTTCCTGGATGCCTCCGACCGCCGAGATCCCTTCTTCGAGAGCAAATTCCATTACTGCGCAACACAACTTGGCCAGAGTGCCGCGGCGAGATGCGCTGCGCTTAGCAGGGACAACATAGGTCCGGGTCCATTCCGCCCAATCAGGCCGGCTGGGAACTCCAGTGCGCTCGCACATCTGTGGAAAAATCCTAGAAACCAGATGCGGCTGACTAGTGGGTATCAGCCTGGCCGACGTGACTACGTCGCCATCCTCCAGTCCAAGGATGTAGGTCGCCGCGTCCGTATCGAACTCGTCGATCTCCCGACCATCTGGGCTTTCTGGGCGCCAGTTCTTTTGTCTGACGAAAATATCATGTCGTCGGCGCAGGAATTGTTCGAATTCTAACTCATAGAGATGCCTGTTGTCGCTCGTAACAACGTGCGCTTGTATCATCGCCGCTCTCCTGCCTGTTCGCAATAGAACGTTACGCATCAAACCCCAGTCGTCACCCGCGGGAAGTACGGGATTGACAGTTCTAACAGGCTGTTGAAGAATTCAGGCTCTTTCGCAAACGAAGCCTGAATCGTCGGCGTTGTGGATGTAGAAGTGGCCGACGAGGCGGCCTGCAGTGCCAAAGACAGCCCAGCCGCGGCCAGAGGCTGGGTCTTTCTCATCATGCCCCTCCCACGAGAATTCCGCGCATGCTGAGCCATCGCGGGTGCCATATCGGACATCGAGGAAGCCCTTGAGTGCGCCGAAGGCGATCTCGCCATCCGCCGAGCCTTTGAATGTCAGATGCGCTTCCTCGACGAGATCGAGGGAGTCGTTATCCCAAACATCCATCTCGACGATGCGCCAGCGGCCGGCAAAGGCCTTGGCGAAGCCGGGAACCTTGGCCATCAGCCGGTCTCCGCCATGAGCTTTGGCAGTCGCACCAGATTGTAGGCAGCGGCTGCGAAGGTGAAGGCCCATCCGACACGGTCGCGGCCGCGGAACCTCGTCTTGTGCTGGCCGGCCACGACCTTGATCGTAAGCGCGTAGGCATCCCCACGTAGCGTGCAGGCGGTTGATCGCTCATTTTCAGCATGAATCATGCGGAGAATCCTGTGAGCGACAGTATGAGCCATCATCGAACATTCGAGATTTTGACGGCGGAGCCTGTGCCGTCCCGACGCAAGCCGCGCCATCGGTCGGACGAAGAGAAGGCACGGCTTGTCGCCGAAGCCTTCTCGCCAGGGGGTAATGTGTCGGCAGTTGCGCGTTCCGAGGGGCTGGACCCCTCGCAGCTCTATGCATGGCGCCGCAAGGCGCTTTCGTCGGGCATGGTTGCGCCACTGACGGAGGGAGCGAGCAAGCCGGCGAAGTTCACGGGCTTTGAAGCAATGGGCAGCGACATGGTGGAAATCGTCATTGGCGATGCCGTGGTGCGCGCCGGCGGCGATGTTGATCCCGATCGCCTGGCGAGAATCATCCGCGCGGTTCGCAAGGCATGATCGCTTCCGGTGTGGTGGTTTACGTGTCGTGCCAGCCTGTCGACTTCCGCAAGGGCGCGGCATCTTTGATGGCGCTGGTCAGGGATGGCGGCCTGGACCCGTTCTCGGGGGCGCTTCACGTGTTCCGCTCGAAGCGTGCGGACCGGGTTCGCATCGTGTGGTGGGACGGCAGCGGGGTTTGTCTTTATTCGAAGACTCTGGAAGATCACAGCTTCTGCTGGTCTGCGATATCGGCCGCGCGCATGCGTCTCGACCACGCCCAGCTGATGGCGCTTCTGGCCGGGTTAGACTGGAAAAAGATCCGTCCGGCCAGGGTCAGGCGGCCGTTATCGACGGGCTGAAACCGGCCTGCGGCAAGATGAATCATGCGGCTGGAACGGTTGGGAAAGCGGCTGTTTTTGTGCTCTGTTGCTTGCCATGGTTCTACCGGGTCTTGCTCTTCCCGACGACGTTGATGCGCTGAAGGCGATGATCCTTTCCATGGCTCGCGAGCAGGCTGCGAGTCAGGCCCGGATCGCAGTCGCCGAAGCTCGGATCGCAGCATCCGAGGCGGAGGTCGCCCGGCTGAAGGCCGTCGAGAGGAGCGCCAACGAGCGGATCGCCAATCTCACGTCGATCCTGAAAGTTTTACAGCGCACACAACATGGCACGCGTTCCGAGCGGCTACGCCTGGCCATCGACGACGAGCAGGCCTCCTTTGCCTTCGAAGAGGTCGAGACCGGCCTTTCTGAAATCCGGAGCGAACTCGACCGCGCGGTCGGAAACAAGCCGAAGCGCGCCCCGCGTCCGCGCAAGGGTTTTGCTGCCCACCTCGAACGCATCGAGGAAGTTATCGAGCCGGAAATCCCTGGCGACTGCGAGGGGCTGGAAAAGGTTCTGATCGGTGAGGACCGATCCGAGCGGCTGGACGTCGTGCCGCCGAAGTTCCGGGTCATCGTCACGCGCCGTCCCAAATACGCTTTCCGGGGCCGTGACGGCGTGGTCCAGGCTCTGGCGTCGGCGCACATCGTTGAAAGCGGCCTGCCGACGGAGCGGCTGCTCGCCTACATCGCCGTGTCGAAATACGCCGACGGCCTTCCGCTTTACCGGCAGGAGACGATCTATCTGCGCGACGGTGTCGAGATCAGCCGGTCGCTGATGGCGCAGTGGATGGGGCATCTGGGCTTCGAGTTGCAGATGCTCGCCGATTACATCCTCGAGCGCGTCAAGGAGGGCGAAAGGGTCTTCGCCGACGAGACGACCTTGCCCACCCTTGCCCCCGGTTCCGGGAAAACCACGAAAGCCTGGCTATGGGCCTACGCACGGGATGATCGACCCTATGGCGGAACCAGTCCGCCAATGGTTGCCTATCGTTTTGAGGACAGCAGAGGCGCAGATTGCGTGGCGCGCCACCTCGCCGGGTTCAGCGGTATCCTGCAAGTGGATGGCTACTCGGCCTATACCAACCTGGTCAAGGCACGGGCCAAAGCCGGCAGCAATGAATCAATCCGGCTCGCCGGGTGCTGGGCTCACCTGCGGCGCAAATTCTACGACCTGCATATTAGCGGGATCTCGCAGGCCGCGACGGTAACGATCATCGCCATGACCGAATTGTGGAAGGTCGAGGACGAGGTTCGCGGCAAGGATGCCGGAAGCCGCGCCGCGCTCCGTCAGGAAAAATCCGTGGCCATGGTCGCGAGCCTCTTCGATCTATGGGAAGCGGAACTGGGGAAGGTCTCCGGAAAATCCAAGACCGCCGAGGCGATCCGCTACGCGCTCACCCGGCGGGAGGCGCTGGAACGCTTTCTGATGGACGGTCGCATCGAAATCGACTCCAATATCGTCGAGCGTGCAATCAGGCCCCAGACGATCACGCGAAAGAATAGTCTATTCGCCGGCAGCCAAGGCGGTGGACGAACCTGGGCGACGGTAGCCACCTTGCTGCAAACCTGCAAAATGAACAGCGTCGATCCGCTCGACTGGCTCTCGCAGACCTTGACCCGCATCGCTCAAGGATGGCCGGCATCCGAGATCGAAATGCTCATGCCTTGGAACTTTAGGCCTGACGTTATCGGCTGACCGCTTACGATCAATCGGGCGCTGCTGTCGAATGCCCCCGTCCACATCCCGGAATTGCGACAGAGCCCCTCATGTTCCTTCAAAAATTCCGATGATCTGCTCTTCAGAAAGGCGGCTACGTTTCATGTCCTGGTCCTCTCGATGGGCCAGAACGAACGTCAACCGGATTAGATCAGCGGGGCAAGGTCACCGCACGTCGGCCGTGAATACGCCAACCCGATTACATTGTTGGAAATAAGTAACTCGAGCGAAAACGTGCAATTTGCCTTCGACACGTACCCTAATCGCGCAGAGATATCAATTTCCACGTCCTGGAATTCGATGAAATGATTGTACAGTGGAAAAAGCGCCTTATATACCGCCTCCTTCAAAACGAAGAGGTCCCGCCGCTTGAGCAGATGTAGATCGTACATGCGTTGCTCGTTAGGGGTGGCAATCAATTCGATCAGGTTCTCCGGCAGTGGCTCATTAGGCTCAATGTCGATGCCGAGAGCCGCAATCCTTTTCGTCCCTGCAATGGCGGCGGCTGCTACGATATCGTGGTGCGCCAAAGATCCGACGACGCCGGGTGGCCAGATCGGAACACCAGAGCGCGTCTTTAAGATCGGCAGTGGTGGGAATCCCAGTTGGCCAAGGAGTGTTCTGGCGACTACTCTTGCAGCACCGCTTTGGCGGCGAACTTTGGTAACAGCGCGTCCCAACGAGGTAACTTCGGAAGCGTACAAGGTGGAGTCGTCGGCCGGTTGTATTGGACGGATGCCGACGAGGATGTTCTGTTGATCAATGGTGATAGTCTCCATTCTATCTGGTCCCTTTGAGCTTTTCGAATGAGAAGCTCAGCCAATGCAGCTTGGCCTTGGAGTTGATCGACTCGGGCGTCGATAAGCAGCGGCGGCGGACCGCATACAAAGTGCTTCCTATCTTTGGATCACCAAGCCAGGGCTTTCCGACATTTGGGGTATTGTCGGACTCTCGAGAATGAACCTGGGCGGAGTGCCAGAACCTTCCGAGCAGTTCGTTGGGGATCTTTTTCGGTTCTGTCGCAAAACTTTTCGGAAAGGTCATTTGCTGAATGATGCTTGCTCTTTTTTCCGGGAGTTTGTCATGTTCAAAGGCCGCCATTTTGATCGATCCGTGATCCTGCTGTGCGTTCGCTGGTATCTTGCCTACAATCTCAGCCTGCGCGATCTGGAAGAGATGATGGCCGAGCGCGGCATTCACGTCGACCATTCCACTGTCCACCGCTGGGTCGTGCACTTCTCGCTTGAGCTGCTGGACCGATTCAACCGGCGCAAGCGGAACGTCACTGGAAAATGGCACATGGACGAAACCTACATCAAGGTTCGAGGCCAATGGATGTATCTCTATCGTGCTATCGACAGCCTCGGCGATACGGTCGAATTCTTTTTCAGCGAGAACCGTGACCTGCCGGCGGCCAAAAGCTTCTTACGGAAGGCGCTGCAGCGCCATGGCAGGCCGGAACGTATCGCCATCGACGGCAGCCAGACCAATCACGAGGCCATCCGACCTTGCGATCTTGAATCGCCTGCGGCATCGATCGCGACGAGCACTGAAGTCGATCAGCATCCGCAAGAGCCAGTATTTCAACAACCGCATCGAACAGGATCATAGGCGCATCAAGGGCCGCGTCCGGTCCATGCTCGGCTTCAAGTCAACCACAACCGCCGAAACTATCCTCTCGGGCATCGAGATGGTTCATATGATGCGCAAACGACAGGCCAGGTTTGCCAACAATCCCACGCCCTCATTGCCAAGCAGTTCGAAATGCTCGCCGCATGAGCGCCGCGTGACGCTCAACCTGCCCTTGCGACCTCAGCTGGAGTTTGCGACGGAACCAGTTTTCTTAACTCCATCGTCGCAGCGTACGACCCCTTGCCACAGACCATCTTTGCCGATCAGGCGGGCCAGGAATTCCTGGAATTAACGTCACTTAAGCAAATGCAATGCCAACTCAAAAAAGTGTCGTATTATCCGCATCTTGGACGTGCGGCTCGGTTCTATCTGTTTGCTTCGACGCAATTTGTCAGATATTCGACAATGGAGCAGCCAAGGGGGCAATTCGGCGATACGGCAGGAAGTGATCAAGCCGCTCTTCGATGACCTGCACGAGTGTGGGTGCTCCGCGAGCGCGGTGCCGTCGCCCCAGATCGTAGCGCGATTGTCGAGACGGCGACCTTCCCCGACTTGCCGTGCACCACCTCATTGCGTGAACAAATCGCGCGGCTTGTCCGCTACAGCGGGGAGAATCGCGACTGATGCACCGGACCTAGAGGCCAAGACGCGCGGAAAACCGTGAGGACGACATCACTGCGATGCGGTCGGGCAGACAAAGCCGTCCGACCAAATGGAAGAAGACCAGCGCCAGGTGCCCCCGTGGACAAGGTACTGACTTTGGGTCTCGGGTTGCCTTAAGGAATCAGACCGCTTTGCGTACCTTCGAGGTCTTCTCAAAGGCATCCTTGATTGGCTTGGACATGTCCTCGCTAGCTCTCAACATCAATGCCTGGAGGGCCTTGGACTGTTGGGCGGACTTCTCGATCTGTTTGCGCAGGAATACGGTCTGCAGTTCGAGAAACTCGGACGGCGACTTCACGGCGACCAGGGCTTCGGGATCTGTTGCAAGCTCTTCGGTAATGAAATCGAGGGCATGGAGGCTCTTCAGTTTCCGAGGAGCTTGTCATGTTCAAGGGCCGTCATTTCGACCAGTCGGTGATCCTGCTGTGCGTGCGCTAGTACCTGGCCTACAATCTCAGCCTGCGCAATCTGGAAGAGATGATGGCCGAACGCGGCCTGAGCGTCGATCATTCCACAGTGCATCGCTGGGTCGTCCGCTTCTCGCCGCAACTGCTGGAGCGCTTCAACCGGCGCAGCGGACCGTCACCGGCAAGTGGCATATGGACGAGACGTACATCAAGGTTCGCGGGCAATGGATGTATCTCTACCGTGCAATCGATAGCGTCGGCGACACGGTAGAGTTCTTCTTCAGCGAACATCGTGACCTGGTGGCTGCCAAACGCTTTCTGCGCAAGGCGTTTCAGCGTCATGGCCGCCCCGAGCGCATCGTCATCGACCGCAGCCAAACCAATCGCGAGGCGATCCGTTCCTGTGACGCGGAAAGCCGGCTGCGGGATCGCTCGCGGCGGCAGCTCAAGCCGATCCGGATCTGAAAGAGCCAGTATCTCAACAACCGGATCGAACAGGATCACCGGCGCATCAAGCGCCGCATCCGCTGCATGCTCGGCTTCAAGTCTCATGCGAGCGCCCCCATCATCCTTGTCCGGCATCGAGATGATCCACATGATGCGCAAGCGACAGGCAAGTATGCCTACAATCCCAGTCCGTCGATCGCCGAGCAGTTCGCCATCCTCGCTGCCTCAACGCCGACTGCAACGGACCAGGCGATCAAGGAAAGGTGCATCATGAAGCATTCGCGAACCCAACCCTCGCCGATGCCATCCTGGACCGCCTCGTTCACAACGCCTATCGCATCGAACTCTCCGGCGAAAGCATGCGCAAACACAGGGTCCTGCCAGTCGCAGACGCAACTGCCGCTTGACCGGAAACGACTTCGTCGACAAATATCAAAAATGACCCTGAGGCGCTCTAAGCCGTCCGGCTTCGCCTCGGAATCGCGTCCGGTATTTAATCGGAATAAGCGTCCGGTTTCGTTTCGGAATCACTGTCCGGTTTCATTGGAATACGCAGCATGAGGGCCGCCTGACGCTCAACCTGCCTTGGCGACCTCAGCTGGAGTTTGCGACGGAACCCCCCGGTGTTCTACGTGAATTGATTAATGCCATCGAAATGGCTCGAGCCAAAACCCGACGGTTTTCTGGAATGGTCACCATGGTCAGGTGGTCGCCAGGAATCGGCACGGTATAAATAGGCGCCGCACTTAAGATCCGGTCCCACCCCCGCATGGGCGAAGTTGCGTTTGGATCTATTGAACTCTTGGCGCGTGCGCCACGAAGGGGGCGAATTTCAGTGGCATAAAACTGATGTATTCCAACTGGCAGGGAAGGAGGTTGGTACCGCTGCAGCGCCCCGTGGAACCGAGCGATTTTTTCATACATTATCACTTCGTCTCGGAGATCGCCTTTTGAAGGGATCGCTCCAATTTGCTGCGCCTTTTCAAGCAGCTGAGCAATCGAGCTTTGTTCAGCGAAGCGTTCAAGCTCTGCGAAGCACTCATCTTCCAACGATTCGAGGCGTTCCAGAACCAGTTCGTTGACCACCTGGATGGGCGATATGCTCGAGCCATTTGCAGGTAGCGTAACATCGATGAACGCCATGAATGAAACAGCTTCGCGTAGCCTCAACAGGTGCTGCGCAATTGCGTAAGCCAAGATCCCGCCTGATGAGTATCCCGCGAGGCGATAAGCCCCCAACGGCTGGATCTCTTTCATCACTTCGATTGCCTGCGCGGCTATTTCTTCGAGAGTTGGTGGATAAAGTTCATCGAAATCCGGCCATGGCAGCGCATAGACAGGACAGTCTATGTCCATTTCGCTCGCCAATTTGACGGCATAGGAACAGTCTCCCAACCCTGTCGGAAAAAAGAAGAGCGGCAACTGCGATCCCGCCGGACGAATGGAAATCACTCCCGGATTACTTGGTTGTGGTTCCCAATTGAGCTTCGATGCAAGCTCCTTCAGAATGGGTGTCCGGAAGAGATCGCTGGCGCTAAACTTCAGCCCGAGGTTTGAAGCTCGACTTAGCAGCTGCACGGCCAACAGCGAGTGGCCGCCGAGCTCGAAGAAGTTGTCGTGGCGCCCGATGCGCTCGAGGCCGAGCAGCTCTTGCCAGATCCCGGCCAGCAGCGTCTCGACCGCGCCCTGCGGCGCTTCATAGGCGGTGCGCGCATAGGCCTCGTCGTCGGGGGCCGGCAGCGCCTGGCGGTCGAGCTTGCCGTTCGG